>JAQWKT010000016.1 GCA_029247685.1 Crocinitomicaceae bacterium
CCTGAATTTATATTATTTTTATGCAACCACGAAATAATGTTTTCTGTGGCCATGTTGCCAATAAGTTTGTCTTTTGCCATTGGACAACCTCCAAGACCTCTAATAGCGCCATCGAATCTTCTACAACCTGCACTATATGCAGATGAAAATATTTGATCAAATTTAGGAGGCAAAACATGCATATGTGCTCCAAATTCAATCATTTTCATCGTTGGAATTAAGGCCTCAAACAAAAAAGAAACCACCTCTTCATTTGCACAGCCAATCGTATCTGAAATAGAAAAAGTTTTAATTTCAAAATTTCGGTAAAGTCGTTCAACCCATTCCATAACAATATCTGGACTCCATTTTTCTCCATAAGGATTTCCAAACCCCATCGATATATAAATTACTAGCTCTTTATTTCTTGTATTTGCAATTTTATTGATTTTTTCTAACCTAACTAAAGACCCTTCAATTGAGGTGTTTGTATTTCGTTTTTGAAATTCTTCCGAAATTGAAAATGGATACCCCAGATAATTTATTTCATCAAAATTTGAAGCATTTATTGCCCCTTTTTCATTAGCAATGATGGCAAGTAATTTTGTTTTAGTTTCATTCAAATTCAAACCCGAAAGAACTTTTTCTGTATCTCTTAATTGAGGTATTGCTTTTGGAGAAACGAAACTACCAAAGTCCAACGTATCAAATCCACATTGTAAAAGAAAATTCAAATAATTAACTTTTTTTTCTGTTGGGATAAAATCTTTAATCCCCTGCATTGCATCTCGAGGACATTCCACTAATTTCACCTTCTGAGAAATCATAAATCGTGTTTAATTATTTCTTTATTAATTTTTTTAACAATAGAAGGACCTTCATAAATAAATCCGGTATACAGCTGAATCAAAGATGCGCCAGCTTTAAGTTTCTCAATTGCATCTTGAGGGTTATGAATGCCTCCAACTCCAATAATTGGAATTTTACCTTTTGTTTTTTTATGTATATAAGATATAATTTCAGTAGATTTTTTCTTCAATGGTTTTCCAGACAATCCACCATTACCAATAGATTCAATTTTTTCTTGTTGTGTGGAAAGTGATGATCTATCAATCGTTGTGTTGGTTGCAACAATTCCATCAAGTCTACAATCCAATACAACATCAATTATATCATTAAGCTCATCTTCAGATAAATCTGGAGAAATTTTAAGCAACAAAGGTTTTCTTTTCTCTTTAGAATTATTACAATTCTGAATAGAGCTTAATAAATTCATTAATGGGATTTTGTCTTGTAATGCACGTAAATTAGGGGTGTTTGGAGAAGAAACATTTACAACAAAATAATCAACAAAAGGAAAAAGAGCATTAAAACAAACTAAATAATCTTCCGAAGCTAAATCATTTTCAGTCCATTTATTTTTACCAATATTACCCCCTATAATAATCTTCGCTTTTTTCTTTTTTAAATTATTTACAGCAACTTCAGCTCCTTCATTATTAAATCCCATTCTATTAATAATTGCTGAATCTTTTATTAGCCTAAAAAGTCTTGGTTTTGGATTTCCGGGTTGAGGTTTTGGAGTAACTGTTCCAATTTCAATAAATCCAAATCCGAAATTTGAAAAATCGTTATACAAGCTTGCATTTTTGTCAAATCCAGCAGCTAACCCAACGGGATTTTGAAAATTTAAACCAAAAACATCTCTAACTAATTTAGGATGATTTATGGTATATGTTTTTTTAACAAAAAACTTTAAAAAAGGAACTTTAAAAAGTAAGTTAGAGAGTAATACAGCTATTCGATGAGCTGATTCAGCTGAGAACCTGAAAAGAAATAGTTTAACAAGAAAGTACAAATGAATGAGCTAAATTTCTAAATCTTATATTTTCTAAGCTCCTTTTGAGATTTCCGACGTTGTTTTCCGTAATCTTTGTAAGTTAGATTTCTCGTAAAAACGACATTAAAATGAAAATAAGCATCTTTATCCGATGAATCTCCACGCTGTTGACCAGGAGCAAACCAAGTAGGTTCGAAACCATTTGAAGGGTTAGATAAAACAACCGCTTCGGCAGAAGCATTTGTAGGTTGTTCGTAATAAGAAGTACTAACATCGTCAATATAATCAGAGAAAGTTTTTACATAAGCTACTTCAAAACCGACTCTCCACAATGCACTTAAACCAAATCTACATCCAAAGCCAAATGGAATAGTAAGAGTGACAGGGGAATAAGTATCAATAACATCTCCTTGTCCTTCAGTATTTAAAGGTCGTAGTCGAACCCATTCGTCATTGTATTTTGCTCTTGGTGAATAAGCAAGCATCCCTAAACCAGTAAATAAATAATATTGCTGGTTTCTGTTTTTAGCTTGTCTAACTCCTGGGAAATTGTATTTGGGACTGTATTGTTCTTTGGAAAAAAGAATGTATTCTATTCTTTGTTGCATTTCAAAACACAAAGCGTTGAAATGAAGATTTCTTGAATTTCTAATTAAATTATTGGATAATGCATCATCGCCTCTAAGATTAAAGAAAGAAATCGAAGTTGTCGTAGCAAATTTAGGGTGAAAGCGCATTCTATAACCAACCCAAAAAGCATAGCCAGTAGACTTAAGGTTTAAATCAGCTAAACTATTGTCTTTACCAATGTTAGCAGTACCTCCTAAGTCACCTAGGAATTGTGTAGCTCCAACTCCTATTTGAAGTTCGTGCTTTTGTAATGACCAATTTTTTTGTGAATTAAAGTTAGCATGCTGTCCAAACAAAACAGCTGCTACAAACAAAAAAGATATTGATAAAATATAATTTAAACGCATTAGTCTCAACTTTTAAAAACCAAAGATACGAATAATTTTATATGCAACAAAAGACTTTGGTATCTATTTTAGAACAAAAAACTATATAATAGAAAAAAGTAATGCCAAAACGGAAACACCAACAACACCAAAAAACCAAGGACTTTTCCAGTTTTTTTGTTTGTTAATCATCTTCATTATTTTACGAAAATCTTGTTTATTTTCAATTTCCTTACTCGATGGCTTTTTGCGATCAACTACAATTTTTAAATTATTTAATTTTTTTTGTTTCAATGTTAGATTCCTTAAATTGTTTTCTGAGTTTTTTTAATGCTCTGAATGTTTTAACCTTTGCATTATTCTCAGTTATATCAAGAATATCTCCTATTTGCCGATAAGACCTTTTTTCGAAGTATCTCATTTCAATAAGTTCAACTTGACTATCATTAAGACGTGACAATGAACCTAATAGTTGCTTTAGATTTTTATCGGAATCATCTATGACTATATCTTCCATTACTTCTCCTAAACAAAATCTATCAATAGAAACTGTACGTTGCGCTTTTTTATTTCTAAATGATTGATTTAATTCGCTTTTTGCTATTCTAAACAACCAAGATGAAAAAGGCAAGCCTCTATATTCATATTTTTTAATATTTAATAATGCTTTCATAAAAACCATTGAAGTTATATCACTTGCTTTGTCGATACAATCAATTCTATTACAAATGTATCTATAAATAGATTCGTGATATATTCGGTAAAGAGGACCGAAATTTTCTGGGTTTTTTTGAGATGCAATAATTAGACTTTTTTCATGTAAAAGCCTATTCTTGTCTTGATGAAAAACTGGATTAATCTTCATTTTAATTGGTTTTTGGTTAGGTTATGGTTTAAATAGATTGGTGATCTACAACTTATAATAACGCATTAATAATTAAAAAATAACACCTCCTATCCTAAAATAAATTAACAAGAAATTTAGACCGTCTAAATTTGCTATTTTTGCAATGTTTTAAATCCTTAAAAATGGAAGTAATTGAACAATATTTTAGCTCTATAGACCCGGTTTTGGCGGCTTTTATTGCAACCGTTTTTACATGGTTTTTAACGGGTTTGGGAGCTAGTTTAGTTTTCTTTTTTAAAACAATGCATCGAGGTGTTCTAGATGGAATGCTTGGATTTACGGGAGGGGTGATGGTTGCAGCTAGTTTTTGGTCTTTATTAACTCCGGCTATTGAAATGTCAGAAATTAATTATCCAAGCATGCCTTGGTTCCCTTCAGCAGTTGGATTTATTACTGGGGCACTTTTTCTTTTTTTTCTTGACAAAAAACTCCCTCATTTACATTTAAATTTTAAAGAAACAGAAAAAGAAGGAATTAAAACTCAACTTCATAAATCAACACTTTTGGTCTTAGCCATTACTCTTCATAACATCCCTGAAGGATTAGCTGTTGGAGTTTTATTTGGTGCAGCTGCAAATGGAATTGATGGCGCAACTTTTTCGAGTGCTATAGCTCTTGCAATAGGAATTGGAATTCAAAATTTTCCTGAAGGTTTTGCCGTTGCTATGCCTCTCAGAAGAGCTGGGGCTAGCAGGTTTAAAAGTTTTTGGTATGGTCAACTATCTGCAATTGTAGAGCCTATAGCAGGAGTTATTGGAGCATTAGCTGTTATCTATATTCAACCAATTCTTCCTTTTGCATTAGCATTTGCCGCTGGAGCAATGATTTTTGTAGTTGTTGAGGAGGTTATCCCTGAAACTCAAAGAGACAAGTATACTGATGTTGCCGTTCTAGGATTTATCTTGGGCTTTGTTGTAATGATGATATTAGACGTTGGCTTTAGCTAAATTATTTTGCTTTTCTTTCAAGCATTGGAACAAATCTAAATACACCAAAGTCTTCTTCTTGATATTCATTTTCGGAGACTTTAGTTATTTTTTTCATGGTTTGTGAATCACCATCTCCAATAGGTATAACTAATATACCGCCAACTTTTAATTGCTTTTTTAATAATTCAGGAACATTAGGAGCACCACAGGTAACCAAAATTTTATCAAATGGCATGAAGGCATTTAAGCCTTTATAACCATCTCCATAAAACAACTTTGGAGAATAGCCTAGATCATCGATGATTTTTTGAGCAGTAAGATGCAACTGTTTTTGTCTTTCCACGCTATAAACACGTGCCCCTAAACAACATAAAATACATGTTTGAAAACCAGAACCAGTTCCAATTTCTAAAACTTTTTCGCCTTTTTTAAGGTTGAGCAATTGAGTTTGAAAACCAACGGTAAAGGGGTGAGAAATTGTTTGTTTTGCACCAATTTGAAAGGCCATATTTGTATATGCTTTTTCTACAAAAGCTAGATCCAAAAAAAAGTGTCTTGGAATTAAATCAAAAGCATTTAGAATTTTTTCATCGGAAATCCCTTTCTCTTTTAATTCCAAAATCATTTTTTTTCTTAGCCCTTTATGTCTATATGAATCATCTCTCATTAGAGACAAAAGTAATTTAGAAAAACCAGATACTCAAATCAACTTTTAAACAAAAAGATGTTAAGTAAAATTAAAGATTTTTAAATAGAATACGAAGAGTTTTTAATCCCTTCAAAATCATTGTTTTTAATTGCGTAATTAAACCCATCTCTAATAGAGTGAGCTCCAGTATTACCAAATTTATCTAGTGCAATAAAACAACATTGTAAATCCTTAACATTTCCTTGTTTTTTAATAATTCTTTTTATTGCTTCTTCGCATGCTTCTTGAGGTGAATAACCATTTCTCATGCACTCAACAACGGTATGACTACCAGCAATTTTTATAATAGATTCTCCTACACCTGTTGCACAAGCTGCACCAATTTCATTATCCACAAAAAGCCCAGCACCAATAATTGGTGAATCGCCAACTCTTCCATGCATTTTATATGCCCATCCACTAGTGGTACATGAACCACTTATATTTCCATTATTATCAATGGCTAACATTCCAATTGTATCATGATTTTCGGTGTTTACAGCAGGGGTTTTAAGGAGCTTGTTATGTTTTTTTTTCCATGCTTTCCATTCTTTTTTCACTTCTGGAATCGGGGTGGATATTTTTTTAAAATCATGTGCTAAAGCAAACTTCTTCGCCCCTTTTCCAACAAGCATAACGTGAGGGGTTTTTTCCATTACTGCTCTAGCAACAGAAATTGGATGTGCAATTCCTTCTAGAAACGCAACTGACCCACAATTTGAATTTTGATCCATAATACAAGCATCCAAAGTAACATGCCCATCTATGTCAGGATACCCTCCTATACCAACACTTCTATTTGTTAAATCCGATTCGGTTACTCTAACACCAAACTCAACTGCATCAAGAGAAGATCCATTTTTTTTTATAATTTCCCAAGCAGCCTTATTAGCTGCTATACCATGATTCCACGTAGATATAACTATCGGTTTTATTTCATCCTCACTAGAAACATTCGTTATATTGATTGAAGTTTTTGCTAAAGATTTAAAATTAAAAACCCCTAAAAGAGAGGAAGTTAATCCTAATCGAATTAAATCTCTTCTATTTACTTTTTTGCTCATTTGCTATCCATTTTTGATATTTATTGGCATTTTTTGCATGTTGATTTAATGTAGATGCAAAGTTATGTCTACTAGAATAATCAGGCTTTGCACACATGAAAATATACTTTGAATTTTTACTGTAATTTAACACTGAATCAATTACTTCTAAAGGAGTAACACAAATAGGACCTGGAGGTAATCCTTTAATTTTATATGTGTTATAAGGGCAATCTATTTCACGATGTTTGTTTAGCAAACGACTTACTCCATCTAGTTTGTTTCCCCAACAAAATTTAAATGTCGGATCGCTTTCTAATTTCATCCCTTTTTTTAATCTATTCAAATAAACAGATGCGATAACAGGCCATTCTTCTTTAATTTTTGATTGTTCAGAATAAACGATACTCGCAAGGGTAATTATCTCTTTTTTACTTTTTAACCCAACTTTGTAAATAAGATCTTTTCTCTTATTATTCCAAAACTCATCCTGAATTCTTTTAAAAAATTCCACTACTTTTTTTTCATCGGAATCATAATACATTTTATAAATTCCAGGAGAGAAAATGGAAATGATATCATTTTTATTTTCTAAGTCTAATAAATTCAATATTGAATCGGAATCTAATAATTTCAATAACATAGAACTATCTACTGCAATGCATTTTTGAATATCCATTGCTACCATTTCCATATTTTTTCTTGAATAAATGGTTAAATTCACTTTTTTCTCAGAATTCCCTTCTCCATATTTATTTTTTTTGAATCCCCAAGCTAATTCTTTGTATGAAGTTTTTGGTTTTATAATGTACTTTCCTTTTGCAATTGTCAAAGAATTTAGATTTATTTTTTTTGCAATTGATAAAAATGCCTCTTTATTCTCTATAACGTGTTTTTTTAATAAATCATCCGCAAGTGTTTGAATCGTGAAATCGGTATTTAAAAAGTATTTTACTTCTTTTTTATTAAGCGATAAAAAACCATTTAAATAGTGCGCTTCTATTTTTGGTTTTATAATGAAATAACAACACAAAGAAAGAAAAAACAAAAGACAAATAATCAGTCCTTTTTTAAGCATAATTTATAGGTTAATATGTTATTAAAATTATTAATTCTTTTAAAGCCATTTTTTTCAAAAAGTTTTATACTTTTTAAATTATCTTCTTGTATACAACAGTTTAAAGTTATAATATCCAATTTATTTCTACAATAAGAAATAATTAATTTAATAGCTTCACAAGCATAGCCTTTATTTCTAAATTTTTTTTCAGCGATTAATATTCCAATTTTTGAGTTAAAATCATTAAAATCAACATCAAATAAATCTACTGTTCCTATGGGGGCATTGTCTTCTTTTAAGCAAATAATAAAACGCAATTGATTATCCAAATAAACATCTCTTTGAGAATCAATTAATTTTCTAATAAAAAAAAGATCTATTGGTCTATCTGCATTGGTTACTTTTTTATTTTCTGGCCTATTTTCCCATATGAATAAAAGAGTAGCATCATTTGGCTCAACAACTCTAAGGAGTATTTTATTTCCTTCTAGCATTTTTCATCTCTTGATTTATAGAAACAATCTCTTCTCTAGAATATTTTCTTACCCCAACGATATTCGATTTTTGATTTATAAAAGCATTTGTTTTAACGTAATTATTATTAAACAAAAAATCAAGTAATTGAGGCAAAATAATCGTTGGTTTAGATAATTTAAAAATTTGTAAAATTGGAGTAATACAAGTAGAAGATAAATCTCCAGCATAATCATATTTATTAAATGCATCTAATAAACTGTCTTTTTTAATAGGAAAATCTACCTCCATAAAAACAATAGGTATTTTTTTATGATTAAATCGCTTTATCAAATTGTCAACTAAAACATTTTCATCTTTACCATAAGCTTTAAGGCTATAGTATTTCTTTTCAAAAGAAAAGCCAATATGAGGGGGAATCAAATGGTTATTTAATATCCATAATACAGGATTATTAAAATTTATATTTTTAACATCTTTAAAATTCTGAGGAAAAACAAAACTATAACTTGACACTTCCTTCATAAACAAATTTTGCATTTCCAGTTAACCAAATGTTTTCAAAAACACCTTTTTTATTTTGATGGAAATCAACTGACAAAAGTCCACCCATTGTTTCTACCTCTATTTTTTGAGAACCTAAAAGGCCTTGTCTAAATCCAAATGACAAAGCAGCAGCAGTTACGCCAGTTCCACAAGAAAGTGTTTCATTTTCCACTCCTCTTTCATAAGTTCGCATTTTTATTGAGAAACTAGTTAAAAATTTAACCAAATTCACATTAATTCCATCTTCAATAAAATCTTTGGAAAATCTTATATTCTTTGAAAAGGAAATAAAATCATCTTCATCAAATAACGAATCTGAAAAATGAACATAATGTGGAGAACCAGTATTTAAAATAAATACATTCTCAGAGATTTCTTCAATTCGATCAACATTATTCATTTGAATTCGAACGCTTTCACCGGATAAAAAATATTCATGATGCCCATCTATAGCATAAAATATGGGAGAATCTATTTGTAGATCTAATTGATTCGCGAAGGAAACAGCACATCTTGCACCATTACCACAGAAACTTTTTGAACCATCTGGATTAAAAAACTCCATCTCAAAAGCAAAATCCTCATGACGATTAATAAAAATAATACCATCTGAACCAACACCAAAATTACGATTACATATTTTAGATATATTTGAAAGATCTCTTTTGAAATCGTTATAATGGCCTTGTATGTTGTTAACCATAATAAAGTCATTTCCGTGAGCCTGGTACTTTTGAAATTTTATTTTCAATTTATATTTTTGTTAAAATTATACGTTTTTTAATAATTATTTTTAATATTATAACAATTAAAAGTAACTAAATGGAATAGTTTTTGTTGTAAGAATACAATAAAAAAACATTAAATAATTAAATATGCGCTCAAAAATTTTAACCTCATTAATATTTGGAATTTTGGGAGGAGTTCTCCCACTATTTGCTTACATAAATTTCTACAAGCCAAATCCAGAAGTTAAGAAGAAAAAATCCTCTTTAGAGTTAATAGACGGAAATCAAAAACATTATGCACGATTAGCAAATTTTAAGGGAGCTGAAATACCTGTAAATTTCTCTGAAGCCTCAGAAAACACAATAAACTCCGTTGTTCATGTCACCACAAAAGTGGTTAAAACAACATTTCAAAGAGACCCCTTTCAAGAATTTTTCTACGGGCCTGGTGCAGGAGGGAGAGAGTTTAAGCAATATGGTTCAGGTTCGGGTTCTGGAGTCATCATCTCTTCAGAAGGTTATATCGTTACGAATAATCATGTAATAGAAGACGCAAGTGAAATAGAAGTTACGCTAAATGACAACTCTAAATATCAAGCAAAAATAGTTGGGGCTGACCCATCTACGGACCTAGCTGTTTTAAAAATAAAAGGAGGAGATTTTCAACCTATAGCTATAGGAAATAGCGATAATTTAAAAATTGGAGAATGGGTATTAGCCGTTGGAAATCCATTTAACCTTACCTCAACAGTTACTGCTGGGATCGTCTCCGCAAAAGCCAGAAACATAAACCTTTTTGATCGAAGCAAAAAAGACATCGTCCCTATAGAATCATTTATTCAAACGGATGCCGCTGTCAACCCTGGTAATAGTGGCGGAGCTTTAGTTAATACAATGGGACAACTCGTCGGGATAAATACTGCTATTGCCTCTCAAACAGGAAGTTATTCTGGGTATTCCTTTGCTATTCCAGTTAACCTTGTTCAAAAAGTAATGAGAGATATCATTGATTATGGAATGGTTCAACGTGGATACTTAGGAGTTCGAATTACCGATATCACTCAAGAAACAAAAACTAAAAATAGTCTTCCAAATTTAAAAGGCGTTTATGTTGCAGGAGTTGTTGAAGATGGAAGTGCAGAAAAAGCCGGTTTAAAAGATGGAGATGTTATCTTAAAAATCGAAGGGAAAGAAGTTAATTCTGTTGCTAAGCTTCAAGAAGAAATTGGCAAAAGAAGGCCAGGAGATAAAATCAAAGTAACCATTCGTAATAATAAAGGTTCTGAAAAAAACATTGAAATTGTATTAAGAAACAAAGAAGGAAAGACCAAACTTGTTTCAAAGGAAGAGATTAAAAAGAACTTTGCACTTGGAGCAACTTTTTCTGAATTAACTAATAAAGAGAAAAAAGAAAATGGAATCGAAAAAGGAGTTAAAATAAAAAGCATTACTACTGGTAAATTAAAATCACTTGGACTCAAAGAAGGAATGATTATAACAAAAGTAAATAATGAAGCGATTGACAGTGTTGAAAAACTTACCGCTAAATTAAATGGGTCCAATAGAGGCATTTTACTTGAAATTATTACAGAAGATGGAAAGAAGGACTACGTAGGGTTTGGACTGTAGTTTAATTAAACCTAAAGTTTTATAAAAAAAATTTTATTATTTACTTTTTTTGGCGTTACTTTGCCAACCCACATAACGATGTGGGATTAACCTAAATTTGTTTGTTTATACATGAGACAACTTAAGATAACCAAATCGATTACAAATCGTGAAAGCCAATCCTTGGACAAATACCTTCAAGACATTGGTAGAGAAGGTCTAATCACTGCTGAAGAAGAAGTTGAATTAGCAAGAAAAATTCACCAAGGTGATCAGTTAGCTTTGGAAAAGCTTACTAGAGCAAATCTGCGGTTTGTAGTTTCAGTAGCAAAACAATATCAAAATCAAGGATTAACTCTTCCTGACCTTATCAATGAAGGTAATTTAGGTTTAATCAAAGCGGCTCAAAAATTTGATGAAACAAGAGGTTTTAAATTTATCTCTTATGCAGTTTGGTGGATTAGACAATCTATTCTTCAAGCATTAGCTGAGCAAGCTAGAATTGTTCGATTGCCATTAAACCAAGTAGGGTCCTTAAATAAAATAAATAAAGCTTTTTCTAGATTAGAACAAGAGTTTGAAAGGCCTCCTTCAGCAAAAGAATTAGCTGATGCTCTAGAAGTAACTGAAGATAAAATTAAAGATAGTTTGAATGTTTCCGGAAGACATGTTTCTATGGATGCCCCTTTAACAACTAATGAAGATGGTGGTACGCTTATGGATGTTATGGCAAATGGAGATGCTCCAAAGACAGACTATATGTTAATGACAGAATCTCTTCAAAAAGAAATTGAACGGTCTCTAAGCACCTTAACCGATAAGGAGCGTGAAATAATCCGATTATTTTTTGGAATAGGAATGAATCATGGCTTAACTCTCGAAGAAATTGGGTCTAAATTCAATTTAACTAGAGAGCGTGTTAGACAAATAAAAGAAAAAGCAATAAGGCGATTAAGACATACTTCAAGAAATAAACTTCTTAAATCTTATTTAGGTTAAAATCTACAGGGCTGCTTATCTAAGCGGCCTTTTTAATTACAATAAACTTCTCAATATAACAAAATGGAAACAAAAGTTAGTTATGAAACAGAGTTAAACACACACATTCAATGTGAAAGAGCTGCTGTAAAACTTCAAAATAACGTTGGAAAATTATTATACGATAAAGGGATTGAACTCGTTTTTTTCAGACACCATCTAACCGATATAACTATATCGGAAATACTCAATTTACATGAGTATGCAAAAAAAGTAGTTAATTGTCCAGTGGATGTGTTTACCACATCTGAAATTGCAGAATCCTTGTGTGATTTAGATCTTGCCCCTTCTAAATTAGACATTGGTAAATTAAGCTATGAATGGCTTCAGGAAAAAAAGGAATATAATTCTAAAAAAGAATTTATAAATCAAAAATTAAATGGATTTGATGAATTAAGCCATTCTGTAGAACCTAGAGATGTTGTTTTATATGGATTTGGTCGAATCGGTAGACTTGCTGCAAGAGAATTAATTAAACAAGCTGGAAAAGGGCAACAACTTCGTTTACGTGCTATTGTTACCAGAAGTAACTCCGATGATACCATCATTAAACGTGCTGCTCTTTTAAAAAATGATTCGGTTCATGGGGCATTTAAAGGTTCGGTTATTGAAGACCTTGAGAATAAAACATTGTTAATCAATGGGCAAATTGTTCAGATGATAAGTGCAAATAAGCCTGAAGACGTTAATTACACCGAATATGGAATTAATAATGCCTTAGTTATTGATAATACAGGAGTATATACCACTAAAGAAGAATTAGGCAGACATTTAAAATCTAAAGGAGTTTCTAAAGTTTTATTAACTGCACCAGGAAAAGAAATTCCAAACATTGTATATGGAATTAATCATTTTGATTTGGATGTGGAAAACCAAAAAATTTACTCTGCAGCTTCCTGTACAACCAATGCCATATCCCCTATTTTAAAAACCGTTAATGATTCTTTTAATGTAGTAAAAGGGCATATCGAAACTGTGCATGCGTATACTAATGACCAAAATCTTTTGGATAACATGCATAAAAAACCAAGAAGAGGTCGATCTGCTGCTATCAATATGGTCATTACATCAACTGGTGCAGGAAAAGCCGTTACAAAAGTAATCCCAAGCCTTAAAGATAAATTAACTGCAAATGCCGTTAGGGTTCCTACTCCTAATGGATCTCTTGCTATCATAAGTCTTGAATTAGATAAGCAAACAAGTACTGAAAACATCAATGCTGTAATAAAAAATGCCGCCTTAAAAGGAGAAATGGTTAATCAAATCTATTATTCCATTGACCCCGAATTAGTGTCTAATGACATCATCGGAAACACATGTTGTGCAGTTTTTGACTCCAATGCTACGCTTTTATCTAATGACGGGAAAAATGTTGTGTTATATACTTGGTATGACAACGAATTTGGCTATACGAAACAAGTTATTCGACTAGCTAAATACATTACTAAAGTTAGAAGACAGATTTATTATTAATTAATAATAAGATCACTTAAAGAAAAGCCGCATAGTTTTATGTGGCTTTTTTATTTAAATATAGATAAGGTTAAAAATATAATTTAAAGCAGTCTTAAATTTTTTATTCGGTTACATAAACAACTCACGTTGAAGAAAATTAAACCAATACTCAATATTTGGAATAAAAAAAAGCCACAAAATTGTGGCTTTTTTTATCGACTTTTAAATTATTAATCGGTAATCATTTCTTGATTTTCAATAGATGCATTTTGAAGATTTTCAAGCTCTTCATTTGATCCAACTATTTTTTTCTGAAATTCTCT
Organism: Crocinitomicaceae bacterium; assembly: GCA_029247685.1. Classification (GTDB taxonomy): domain Bacteria; phylum Bacteroidota; class Bacteroidia; order Flavobacteriales_D; family Crocinitomicaceae; genus UBA952. The sequence continues at coordinate 13,575 of JAQWKT010000016.1, forward strand.
AACACCTGTTCCTGCAGGAATTAAATGACCCACAATAACATTTTCTTTAAGGCCTAATAAACCATCTTGCTTTCCACTAACAGCAGCTTCGTTTAAAACTTTAGTTGTTTCTTGGAAAGATGCTGCAGAAATAAATGATTGAGTTTGCAGCGAAGCTCTAGTTATCCCTTGAAGTAATGGTTTTGAAGTTGCAGGAATTGCATCTCTAGAAGAACCTATCTTTTTATCTGATCTTTTTAAATGAGAAATTTCATCTCGAAGTTTTCGGGAAGAAATTATTTGCCCTTCGCTTAATTCTTCAGAATCTCCTTTATCAATAATCACTTTCATTCCAAACAAACTATCATTGGCTTCCATAATATCTGCTTTGTGAACAGATTGTCCTTCTAAGAAACGAGTATCGCCAGAATCAAGAATTTCATTTTTCAACATCATTTGACGTACAATCACTTCAAAATGTTTATCGTTAATTTTTACTCCTTGAAGTCTGTAAACCTCTTGGATTTCATTTACAATATACTCCTGAACTTTTGTTGGACCTTCAATATTTAAAATATCTTTAGGCGTAATTGCACCATCAGATAAAGGCTTACCAGCTCGTACATAATCATTTTCTTGAACAAGAATATGTTTGGATAATGGAACCAAATACTTCCTTTCTTCTCCAGATTTAGAAGTGATAATGATTTCTCTATTACCCCTTTTGATTTTCCCAAATTCTGCGGTTCCATTAATTTCAGATACAACCGCAGGATTAGAAGGATTACGAGCTTCAAATAACTCCGTAACTCTAGGAAGACCACCTGTAATATCTCCAGTTTTACCTGCTAAACGAGGTATTTTGACTAGAATATCTCCAGTTTTTATTTTTTTGTTTTCATCTACTGAGATATGTGCATTAACAGGTAAAGAATATTCACGAAGAACGTCTTTTGATTTTGGATCAATTACTCTAATAGATGGTAAAACTTTTTTGTTTCTGAATTCCGTGATTACTTTTTCTGTAAATCCAGTTTGTTCATCTAATTCTTCTCGGTAGGTTGCACCTTCAATAACATTTTCAAATTCAACTTTTCCAGCAAACTCAGATATGATAACTGCATTATATGGATCCCAGTTACAAATAACATCGCCTTTTTTAAGCTTTTGATTATGTTTTACCGATAATTCAGAGCCATAAGGAATGTTTCCAGTCATAACTATGTTACCAGTTACTGTATCCGTAAGTTTAAATTCCGCAGAACGACCAATAACAATAGTTCTGTTAACTCCATCCTCCACTTTTTCAATGGTTCTTAATTCATCAATTTCAATTTTGCCAGTTCCTTTAGCTTGAATATCAGAAACATCTGCAATATTAGATGCAGTACCACCAACATGGAATGTTCTAAGGGTAAGCTGAGTTCCAGGCTCCCCAATAGATTGAGCAGCAACCACACCAACAGCATCTCCGATGATAGCTGGTCTTAGCGTCGAAAGATTTCGACCGTAACATTTAGAACATGCTCCTCTTCGCATATCACATGTTAAAACAGATCTAACTTCAACTTCATCAATATCTGCAGCTTCAATTTTTCTTGCAATTTCTTCATCAATAATCTCTCCAGAAGAAATAATTAAATCAGTTGAATCGGGTACATAAATATCGTCAACAGTAGTTCGACCAACAATCCTATCTGAAATTGGCTCCACTATTTCATCACTTTTCTTAAGCGGCGTAACAACAATTCCTCTTAAAGTACCACAGTCTTCTGCATTAATAACCACATCTTGAGCAACATCTACCAATCTTCTAGTTAGATAACCAGCATCTGCAGTTTTAAGGGCTGTATCTGCAAGACCTTTACGAGCACCATGCGTAGAGATAAAGTACTCTAAAATAGATAGACCTTCCTTAAAGTTTGATAAAATTGGATTTTCAATGATATCTTGACTAGATGCGCCAGATTTTTGAGGTTTTGCCATCAAGCCCCTCATTCCGGACAACTGTCTAATTTGTTCTTTTGATCCACGTGCTCCAGAATCATACATCATATAAACAGAATTAAATCCTTGTTTATCATTTTTAAGTTGAGTCATTAAGGTTTGGGTCAACCTTGAATTAGTATGAGTCCAAATATCAATAATTTGATTATAACGTTCATTGTTGGTAATAAGTCCCATGTTATAATTCATCATTACTTCTTTGACTTCATTATCTGCTTTAGTAACAAATTCATTTTTTTGTAATGGAATGATTACATCATCCAAATTAAAGGATAATCCTCCTCTAAAAGCCATTTCATACCCTAAAGATTTAATGTCATCTAGAAATTTTGCAGTAACAGAGGTACCAGAAATATTAAGAACATTTCCGATAATATCTCTAAGCGCTTTTTTAGTTAAATCTTCATTAATGAATCCGACTTCCTTTGGAACATGCTGATTAAACAAAACTCTTCCACATGTGGTATCGGTAAGTATATCAACAAGCTCATTATTTTCATTATAGTTCTGAACTTTTACTTTAATGTGCGCATGAAGATCTAATTTCCCTTCATTATAAGCAATATTAACTTCTTCAGGAGAATAAAAAGTACTACCCTCCCCATGCACTATTAATTCTTTAGTTGATTTTCGACCTTTTGTTAGGTAATATAATCCCAATACCATATCCTGAGATGGAACAGATATAGGAGCTCCATTCGCTGGATTTAAGATATTATGAGAAGCCAACATTAACATTTGTGCTTCTAAAATTGCTGCATTACCTAAAGGCAAGTGAACCGCCATTTGATCTCCATCAAAATCCGCGTTGAATGCCGTTGTTACTAATGGATGAAGACGAATTGCCTTTCCTTCAATAAGTTTTGGCTGAAATGCCTGTATACCAAGCCTGTGCAAAGTTGGAGCCCTGTTTAATAATACAGGATGACCTTTTAAAATATTTTCTAAAATATCCCAAACTACAGGTTCTTTTTTGTCCACAATTTTTTTCGCAGATTTAACCGTTTTAACAATTCCTCTTTCTATCATTTTTCGGATAATAAAAGGTTTGTATAATTCAGCTGCCATATTTTTTGGCAATCCACATTCATGAAACTTAAGATTTGGACCAACAACAATCACGGAACGTGCTGAATAATCCACCCTTTTCCCTAAAAGATTTTGACGGAAACGTCCTTGTTTTCCTTTTAGTGAATCGGAAAGAGATTTAAGGGGTCTATTTGCTTCTGTTTTAACAGCACTTGATTTTCTTGAATTATCAAACAAAGAATCTACCGATTCTTGTAACATCCTTTTTTCATTTCTTAAAATGACTTCCGGGGCTTTAATTTCAATTAATCGTTTAAGTCTATTATTACGAATAATCACTCTTCGATATAGATCATTTAAGTCAGAAGTAGCGAATCTACCACCATCTAATGGAACTAAAGGTCTTAATTCTGGTGGGATAACAGGAACAACCTTAACAATCATCCACTCAGGTTGATTATCGATTCTTTTTTGAGAACCACGCATAGCCTCAACAACTTGAAGTCTTTTTAAAGCTTCATTTTTACGTTGTACAGAAGTTTCTGTATTCGCCTTGTGTCTTAAATCATAAGATAATTGGTCTAAATCAAGATTCTTAAGTAAATCATGAATCGCATCAGCACCCATTTTTGCTATAAATTTATTTGGGTCAGAATCTTCTAAATATTGATGTTCCTTTGGAAGTTCATCTAAAATATCTAAATACTCTTCTTCCGTTAAGAAATCAAGCTTATTTAATTCAACCTCTGGCAATTCATTAGCAGTTCCAACTTGGATTACTACATATCTTTCATAATAAATTATCTGATCCAATTTTTTGGTAGGCAATCCTAACAAATAACCTATTTTATTAGGTAAAGATTTAAAATACCAAATATGAGCCACTGGAACAACTAAAGAAATGTGTCCCATTCTTTCCCTTCTAACCTTTTTTTCAGTCACTTCCACTCCACAACGGTCACATACAATTCCTTTATAACGAATACGTTTATATTTACCACAATGGCATTCATAATCTTTTACAGGTCCAAAAATACGCTCACAAAACAACCCATCTCTTTCAGGTTTGTATGTTCTATAATTAATTGTTTCTGGCTTTAATACTTCACCACTAGAATTTTCTAAAACAACTTCAGGAGAACCCAAAGAAATTGTGATTGTATTAAATTTACTCTGTTTTTTTGTGTTATCTTTTCTATAAGTCATTGATATCTTTTATTTGAATTTGACTTCAATTAATCTAATTTTATATTTAAGCATAAGCCTCTTAATTCATGAAGGAGGACATTAAATGATTCCGGAATTCCTGGTTCAGGAATATTATCTCCTTTCACTATCGATTCATATGCTTTTGCTCTTCCCATTACGTCATCAGATTTAACTGTTAAAATCTCTTGAAGGATGTTTGAAGCCCCAAATGCTTCAAGGGCCCAAACTTCCATTTCTCCAAAACGCTGACCACCAAACTGTGCTTTACCACCCAAAGGTTGTTGAGTAATTAACGAATATGGACCAATAGAACGTGCATGCATTTTATCATCAACCATATGAGACAATTTAAGCATGTAAATTATCCCTACCGTTGCTGTTTGATGAAAACGTTCACCAGTTCCACCATCGTATAAATAGGTTTTTCCAGAACGCGGTACATTTGCTTTATCACAATAATCATGAATTTCATTTAGCGATGCGCCATCAAATATTGGAGTAGAAAATTTCACGTCTAATTTTTCTCCTGCCCATCCTAAAACAGTCTCATAAATTTGTCCTAAATTCATCCGAGAAGGTACACCCAATGGGTTAAGTACGATATCTACAGGAGTTCCATCTTCAAGGAAAGGCATATCTTCTTGACGAACAATATTAGCAACAATTCCTTTGTTACCATGACGTCCAGCCATTTTATCACCAACTTTTAATTTACGTTTTTTAGCAAGATACACTTTTGCAAGCTTTATAATACCTGCAGGCAATTCATCTCCAACGGAAACATGAAATTTTTTCCTTTTATTGGAACCTAAAAGATCATTTGATTTAATATTAAAGTTGTGAAGAACTCTAATAACAAGTGAATTAATATGATTATCCGTTGTCCAATTTAAAGGATTAACTGTTGTGTAATCTATTGCTTGAAGATTCTTTTGTGAAAATTTAATTCCTTTTTTTATGATTTCTTCTCTATAATTATCAAAAACTCCAGCCGATTTAGATTTAGATAAAATTTGCAATAACTTTTCTACTAGATTAGCTCTTAATTGAGAAACCTCTTCTTTATAAGCTTGTTCAATTTCATCCAATTTTGGTTTATCTAATGCTTTGGACCTTCTATCTTTTACAGCTCTTGAAAATAATTTTTTATTAACAACGACACCTCTTAAAGATGGGCCAGCCTTTAAAGATGCATCTTTAACATCTCCAGCCTTATCACCAAAGATAGCTCTTAATAACTTTTCTTCAGGAGAAGGATCAGTTTCACCTTTAGGAGTTATTTTACCTATTAAAATATCGCCTTCTTTAATTTCAGCACCAACTCTTATAAGACCATTTTCATCTAAATCTTTAGTAGCTTCTTCACTAACATTTGGAATGTCTGAAGTTAATTCTTCCATTCCTCTTTTCGTGTCTCTAACCTCTAATGAATATTCATCAATATGAATTGATGTGAAAACATCATCTCTTACAACTCTTTCAGATATTACAATTGCATCCTCAAAGTTATAGCCTTTCCATGGCATAAAAGCAACTTTCAAGTTTTGTCCCAATGCTAATTCCCCTTGTTGAGTTGCATATCCATCACAAAGAACTTGTCCTTTTTTAACTCGATCTCCTTTAGAAACAATTGGTTTTAGATTAATACAAGTCCCTTGATTTGTTTTTCTGAACTTAACAAGCTCATAGTTGACTATTTCATCATCAAAGCTAACTAACTTATCTTCTTCATTCCAATCATATTTTATCGTTATTTTATTAGCATCCACATATTCAATAACGCCATTTCCTTCCGCATTTAATAATACTCTAGAATCTTGAGCAACAAGTTGTTCAATACCTGTTCCTACAATAGGTGAATTTGGTCTAAGCAAAGGCACTGCTTGACGCTGCATATTAGAACCCATTAATGCACGGTTGGCATCATCATGCTCTAAAAATGGGATAGATGAGGCAGCAATAGAAGCAATTTGATTGGTGCCAACATCCATTAAATTGATTTTATCTGGAGTTACTACAGGGAAATCATGACCACATCTAGCTTTTACAAGCTCTGTCAATAAGTTTCCTTTATCATCAATTTCAGCATTGGCCTGAACAATCATTTTCTCATCTTCTTCCTCAGCAGCTAAATATATAGGTTCCTTAGATAGAGAAACTTTTCCTTTCTCAACATTTCTATATGGTGTTTCAATAAAACCAAGTTTATTTATTTTAGCAAAAACACATAATGAAGATATTAATCCAATATTAGGTCCTTCAGGGGTTTCAATGGTACATAAACGTCCATAATGCGTATAGTGGACATCTCGAACTTCAAATCCAGCCCTTTCTCTAGACAAACCACCAGGCCCTAGAGCTGACAATCTTCTTTTATGAGTTACCTCAGAAAGAGGATTGGTTTGGTCCATAAATTGAGACAACTGATTTGTTCCAAAAAAGGAATTAATAACAGAGGATAAGGTTTTTGCATTAATTAAATCAATTGGAGTAAAGACTTCATTATCTCTAACATTCATTCTTTCTCTAATGGTTCTTGCCATACGAGCTAAACCAACTCCAAACTGCGAATATAATTGCTCTCCTACTGTTCTAACTCTTCTATTAGATAAATGATCAATATCATCTACATCTGCCTTCGAGTTAATTAATTCAATAAGGTATTGAATTATCTTTATGATATCATTTTTAGTTAAAACTCGAGATAACTCAGATTGATCAAGTTTAAGTTTTTTATTTAATCTAAAACGACCAACCTCTCCTAAATCATAACGTGTATCCGAAAAGAATAATTTTTCAAAAACCCCTTTTGCTGTATCAAAATCTGGCGGTTCAGCATTTCTTAATTGTCTATAAATATGCTCAATGGCTTCTTTACCTGAATTTGAGGTATCTTTATTTAACGTATTAAAAATTATTGTGAAATCGGTATGAGAACGATTTTCTTTATTTAATATTAATGTCTTTGCTCCTGATTCTAAAATAAGTTCTGCTTCTTCCTCACCAATAACGGTTTCTCTTTCAATAAGAACTTCATTTCTTTCAATCGAAACAACTTCTCCAGTATCTTCATCAACAAAATCTTCTAACCAAGTCTTTAAAACTCTAGCTGCTAGTTTACGTCCAATAAACTTTTTCATTCCAGATTTAGTCACTTTAACTTCGTCAGCAAGATCAAAAATCTCAAGAATATCTTTATCCGATTCATAACCCATTGCTCTTAATAGAGTGGTAACCGGCAGTTTTTTTTTCTATCAATGTATGCAAACATAACTCCATTGATATCGGTAGCAAATTCTATCCAAGAACCTTTAAAAGGTATTATTCTAGCAGAATATAATTTAGTTCCATTAGCGTGTCTACTTTGACCAAAAAACACACCAGGAGATCGATGAAGTTGAGAAACTATTACTCTTTCAGCTCCATTAATCACAAATGATCCTTTTGGTGTCATGTAAGGTATTGTACCCAAATAAACATCTTGAACAATTGTTTCAAAATCCTCGTGCTCAGGGTCAGTACAATATAGTTTTAGTTTTGCTTTTAGTGGAACACTATATGTTAACCCCCTTTCTATACATTCTTCTATGGTATATCTCGGTGGATCAACAAAGTAGTCCAAAAACTCCAAAACAAACTGATTTCTAGTATCAGTTATTGGGAAATTCTCAGAAAAGACCTTAAAAAGACCTTCGCTATCCCTGTTTTCTGGAGTGGTTTCAAGTTGAAAAAACTCTTGAAAAGATTTTAATTGAATCTCCAAGAAATCAGGGTAATTAAATTTGCTTTTACTTGAAGCAAAATTAACTCTTTTAATGCTATTATTACTATTGCTCAAAATATGGAATTTTAAATAACTGTTAAGTTTAAAAAAAGGTACTATATAAATACAAAAATACAGGAGAAGGCACTTTTTCAGTGCCTTTCCTGTAATAAATTAAAGCTTACTTAAGTTCAACTTCTGCACCAGCCTCTTCAAGAGACTTTTTCAATGCTTCAGCTTCATCCTTAGATACACCTTCTTTAAGGGCTTTAGGAGCATTATCAACTAATTCTTTGGATTCTTTTAACCCAGTACCTGTTAATTCTTTTACAAGTTTAACAACTGCTAGTTTACTAGCACCACCATGTTTAAGAATTACATCGAATTCTGTTTTTTCTTCAGCAGCATCTCCTGCTCCTGCTCCTGCTCCACCAGCAACCATTACTGGAGCTGCTGCAGCTGGTTCAATACCATACTCATCTTTAAGTATAGTAGATAATTCACTTACATCTTTTACTGTAAGATTTACTAGGGTTTCTGCGATTTGCTTTAAATCAGCCATTTTTCTTTTATTTTAAAAATTCAACAAATTAACGATTTTCTAAGGTTTTTAAAATTCCAGCAATATTATCACCAGAACCTTTCAAACCAGACACAACATTTTTAATAGGACTTTGTAATAAGCCAATGATTTCACCAAGAAGCTCTTCTTTACTTTTTAATTCAGCTAAAGAGTCTAATTCAGAATCCCCTATAAAAATAGATTCATCAACATAAGCTCCTTTTAAGATAGGTTTATCACTCTTTTTTCTGAATTCTTTAATCAGTTTTGCTGGTGCATTACCAACTTCACTGAACATAATGGAAGTACCTCCTTTTAACGTGGAATCAAATTCTTTAAGATCCCTGCCTTCGACTTTTTCAAATGCTTTTTGAAGTAATGCATTTTTAACAACCCTCAAACTAATGTTGGATTGAAAACATTTTCTTCTAATGGCATTGATTTGATCTACAGGCAATTCTGATGTATCAGTAATATAGAATACACTTGAATCTTGGATTTCTACTGCCAAGTCATCAATGTATTTTGATTTCTCTTCTCTTGTCATTGTAAATTATTTTTATGCTGTTAGAGATTTTGAATCAACTTGGATTCCAGGACTCATTGTTGCACTTATATAAATACTCTTAATATAAGTACCTTTCGATGAGGATGGCTTCATTTTGATAAGTGTTTGCAATAATTCGTTGGCATTTTGCTCAATTTTTGAATCTTCAAAGCTAACCTTTCCAATTCCAGCATGAACGATACCATACTTATCTACTCTGAAATCTATCTTTCCAGCTTTCACTTCTGAAACTGCTTTCCCGATTTCCATGGTTACAGTACCCGTTTTTGGGTTTGGCATAAGTCCTCTTGGTCCTAATATTCGACCTAAAGCACCAACTTTACCCATAACAGATGGCATTGTAATAATCACATCAATATCCGTCCAACCTCCTTTGATTTTTGTTATGTATTCATCCAATCCAACAAAATCAGCACCTGCTTCTTTAGCTTCAGCTTCTTTATCCGGATTACACAAAACCAGTACGCGAACATCTTTACCTGTACCGTGAGGTAAGGCAACAGTTCCTCTAACCATTTGGTTTGCTTTTCTTGGATCAACTCCTAAACGAACTGCTAGATCAACAGATGCATCAAAACGAGTTTTAGAAACTTCTTTAACTAAAACACATGCTTCTGATAAAGAATAAGACTTGGCTACATCTAACTTCGCCATCGCCTCTTTACGATTTTTCGACATTCTTTTCATAGCTATTTTTTAGTTTTATTTGGAGCTTCTCCTCCTTTTACTGTCACACCCATACTTCTCGCAGTTCCAGCGACCATACTCATTGCTGAGTCAACGGTAAAACAATTCAAATCTGGTAACTTATCCTCTGCAATTTCACGAACTTTATCCCAAGAAATTTTACCAACCTTTCTACGGTTAGATTCTGGAGAGCCCTTTTTAATTTTAGAATGAGCCATGATTTGAACGGCTGCTGGGGGAGTTTTTAAAATAAAATCAAACGATTTATCAGCATAAACCGTGATTACTACGGGAACAACCTTTCCTGGTTTATCTTGAGTCCTTGCATTAAACTGTTTGCAAAACTCCATGATATTTACTCCTTTAGCACCAAGTGCTGGTCCTACAGGAGGGGCAGGATTGGCAGCGCCGCCTCTAA
>JAQWKT010000021.1 GCA_029247685.1 Crocinitomicaceae bacterium
ATGCTGCGTTTTCGATAGATGCGCCCGAAAAAAGAAAGGCATATCTAGTTCTAGATAAATTACAATTTCATGGTTCTTTTAATGAGCTATTTTATGTTCTTGCATCCAAAGGTTTAATCGATATGGATATTGTTCTTGGAGATCATAATATCGATCTAAAGGATTTATTAGAACATGATTTTTACATTTTTGATCGCCGAGAACAACTCACAGATTTGGCCATTCAAGTTATCTCAAACACTAGTTCTAAGTCTTTAGATTCCTTTGTTAAAAGTATAGAAGAGGGGAGGCCAAATTATGATTTAATTACAGGAAAAGGAAGAAAGAAATACAAAATTGGAGAACAATTGAACGTTTATACCCATAAATATTCTGGTATTATTCGTTTTCTTCGCATAGATGGGAAATTATATTTATATTATTTCGATGATATTGATTACGAGGGACCTGAAGAAAATAATTTGCGTAATTATTTTGAATAAATAAATAAGAATTAACTCGATGAAACCACTATTTATCCATGCGTTAAAAATATTTTTCATTTTTCTATCTCTTTGGTTAATAATGGATTACCTTATTTATTCTGAACTAAGAAATGATTTAGAATCTTTGTTTTATAAAGGATTACAAAATGCTTTCTTCTGGACCGCTCTATTTACTTTTATTAAATGGCGAGAATTAAAGAAAAAATTAAAAAAATAACTATTGATATCTTTGAATAAATTAATAAAACCTTTATGAAATATTCTCTATTATTTTCTTTCATCTTGTTATGTACTTTTCTTACTTCTCAAGAAAATGCAAGGGATAAAGCATCCGATTCTTGGTTAATAGCCGACAATGTCAATTTAAGAGAATCTCCTAAAAACGGAAAAATCCTTACCAATCTTCCAATTGCAAGCAAAATTAAAGTATTAGGACCTGCAGAGTCTCCAAACAAGGATTGGTTAAAGGTTGTTTATACCAAAGGAAAAAAGAAAATTACCGGATACCTTTTGGATGAATTTATTGCCGAAAAGACATTAATGAATAAGGAGACAAATACCATTTTTTTGTTTCGAACAATGGGAATGGAAAAGAATAAATGGGGTTTTTTAAGACCAAAAATTCAACTTCGAGTTGCAAAAAACCATAAAGAACTTAGTAAAGTGTTTTTTGATGGAGAAAATGAAGATAGCTATTATTTAAAAATTAATGATGGCAAAGGTTTAGAGGGGGTGCAAAACATTATTTCGGTAGATTTCCCTCAAGAATGTTGCGCTTGTCCAACTGGAATATTATATTTTTTTTGGAATGGGAACAAAATCATTCATGCATTTTCTGTTTATGATGGAGTGGATGTGCCCGCTTTTGGTAGAACGGCATTGATTTATCCAGAGGATAATGGAGGTCTTTCCAATTCCATTATTGAGCTTAATTATTCTGGATCATATGGGGAGGGTGAAATGGAGAGAGATGTGATTGAAGATGTCCAGACCACTTTTCATTATTGGGATAGCAAGGCAGAAAAATTAAATGTTATTTTTCCTCATCCAGAACAGAAGAAATAATTAATAGTTGATTGATTATCTGGAAAAACTTATGAAGTTATTCTCTTTAACATTCCCCTAAAGATAAACCCATGAAAAGGGAATACTAAAAACCAATAAATTCTTCCCCATAATCCTAATGGTCTAAAGGTTGCTGTTTGGACTAATTTATCTTCTGAAATTTTAAATTCTAACCAAGCTTCTCCAGGCAATTTCATTTCTGCAAATAATAACAAATGCCCATTTTTCTTATTTGCATACAAAACTCTCCAAAAATCAAGGGCGTCACCCGCATTTATTGAATCGGTATTTGTTCGGCCTCTTCGTAATCCAACTCCACCAATAATTTTATCGAGAAAACCCCTTATTCTCCACAACCAATTTCCATAATACCATCCAGTACTACCACCAATATTCCAAACCATGTTTATACAGTTTTTTTTATTTGCATACTTTCGGCTTCTTTTATCGGTAAAACAACCGTATGATGGAACTTCAATTAGTTTAGAAATTCTAATTTTAGAACCACTGCTTGAGTATGCATCTTTCCAGCTTGATGCTATATCCTTGTTGTGTATTTTATTAAAAGCTCTTTTTAAATTCTCATTATAGGAAAGAGGAGTAATGTTTAGTATTTTTTGGAGATCTTTATTTCTACAGACCACTTCAATCTTCATGCTATCTACAAGTGCTATTGCAAGTTTGTAAGAAGTGGATGTAACAAAATAAAGCCAGTATGAAGAAAGTTTGGGGGTCATTACGGGAACAACCACAATCTTTCTTTTTAAATTTCTAACTGCTGAAAAACCAAGAAGCATTTCCTTGTAGCTTAATATATCTGGACCCCCAATATCGAAGTTTTTATTAAAAGTCTTTGCGTTAAAAATGGTTTTTGATAAGAATAAAATTACATCATGAATTCCAATTGGTTGGCATTTTGTTTTGAGCCAAATAGGAGTTATCATAAATGGAAGCTTTTCCACTAAATCTCTAATTATTTCAAAAGATGCGCTACCTGAACCAATGATGATTCCGGCTCTAAGAGTAGTTGTGTTATAATTTCCTTTACTTAATTCATTTTCTACATTTTTTCTGGAGGAAAGATGTTGAGATAAATTCTTTTTGTTTATTATGCCACTTAAATAAATTACATGTTTCGCAGCTGTTTTATTGATTGCATTTCTAAAATTAATGGCGGATTTAATCTCAAGATTTTCATAATCTTTAGACTCTGACATGGAGTGAACTAGATAAAATGCACCATCGATATCGTTTGGAATTTTATTTAAGGATTCTTTGTCTAATAAATCAACTTCAATCAGCTTTACTTTTTGCTTTATTTTACCCGTAAAGTGGAACCTTTTTATATCTCTAACACAGCAGATTACTTCATGTTTATCTTCCAATAGAACAGGTAATAACCTCTTGCCTACATAGCCATTTGCTCCCGTTAGAAGGATTTTCATAAAAACAACTTGAGCTTATTAATTAAGCGCTTTAATTTGATCCAAGATGTCCTCCGCTTCTTTGGTTAAACGGTCACTTTCTGTTCGGTTTATGGTAGACATTTTGTGCGCTTGTGCTAATTTCTTTTGATAAAGATCGTTTAATTTATCCTCTTTAGTCTTCCGTTTAAATAACCACATAATAGAATGTTTTTAGGATAACAATTATCTGATTTAATTGTTTATTAAATTTTTAAATTAAACATTTTCTAGCATCGTTTTCACGATGTCTTTCAAATCAATTTTGTTTTCCCAGTTCCAGTCGTTTTTAGCATAAGAATCATCAATAGAGTTTGGCCAAGAGCTGGCAATTTTTTGTCTAAAGTCTGGTTTATAGATGGTTTTAAAAGATGGAATGAAATTTTGAATTTCAGAAGTGATTTCTTTTGGACTAAAACTGCACCCTCTTAAATTATAAGAAGTTCGAACTTTAATTTTATCTGATGGAGCTTCCATTAGTTCAAGAGTAGCTCTAATGGCATCATCCATGTACATCATCGGAAGCGTTTGATTTTGATCTAAAAAGGAAACAAAAGCTTCGTTTCTTTTTGCGCTATGAAATATTTCAATGGCATAATCAGTTGTTCCTCCTCCTGGAGCAGATTTATAAGAGATTAATCCTGGATAACGTATACTTCTCACATCCACCCCAAATTGTTGGTTATAGTACAAACACCATTTTTCTCCGGCAAGTTTAGATATTCCATATACCGTAGTTGGCTCTAAAACAGAATGTTGAGGGGTGTCAATTTTTGGGGAATTAGGTCCAAAAACTGCAATAGAACTTGGCCAAAAGATCTTTTTAATATGTCCATCTTTAGCAAGGTCAAGAATCGTAAAAAGGCTTTCCATGTTTAATTTCCATGCAAAATGTGGTTTTTTTTCAGCAGTTGCCGAAAGCATGGCGGCAAGTAAATAAACTTGTTCGTATTCTCCAGATTTAAAAAGCCCTTCTACCGTTTGTCTATCCAAAACATCCATGTGAAGGTAGGGACCGTTATTTAACATTTCTGGACAATTTTCTCGGATGTCGGTTGCTAGAACATTTTCGGCACCATGTTCTTTTCTAAGGGCTAGAACTAGTTCAGTTCCTATTTGTCCACAAGCACCAATAACCGCAATTTTTCGCATACCTAGTTTTTTGAGCAAAACAAATATAAAACAAGAAATGTTTTAAAATCAAATACATTAAAAAATTTATTGGTAAATCTTCATATAAGTTAATATTTTTGAACCTATGAAATTGTTAAAAGAGTTAACCGCTATTCGTGGGGTATCAAGTGATGAATCTACGATTGCTTCATTTATTGCTAATTATTGCAAAAAAAATGGAAAAAACTGGAAGGTACAACCTACAATTATTTTTGAAGATAAATTTCAGGATTGTTTGATTTTAATTTTTGGTAATCCAAGAACCGCTATTTATGCACATACCGATACTATTGGTTATTCTGTGGCATACAATAACAAACTAATTAAGGTCGGTGGACCAAAAATTGAAGACGGTATTTCTTTGGTTGGTGCTGATTCAAATGGTGAATTAACAGCAGAAACACACTTATTTGAAAACATGGATGGCAATAAATACCTGCATTTTGTTTGTGACCGAGATGTTGATAGAGGTACTCTTCTTTCTTATGCACCCAATTTTAAAGAAACAGAAGTGTATGTGCAATCGCCATATTTAGACAATAGACTTGGGGTATGGAATGCATTAAAAGTTGCAGAAACATTAGAAAATGGGGCAATAGTTTTTTCAACTTATGAAGAACATGGTGGAAATTCGGTTGATTTTTGTGCAAAATACCTCTTTGATACTTTTGGTGTTAGGCAAGCATTAATTTCGGACATTACTTGGGTAACCGATGGAGTGATTCATGGGGGAGGAGTAGCCATTTCGGCAAGAGATTCTTGTGTTCCTAGAAGAAAATACCTGGATAAAATAACCTCTCTTGCAATGGAACATAATATCCCTTTTCAATTAGAGGTTGAAAGTGCTGGTGGTAGTGATGGTGGTGTTTTACAAAAAGGAGGAAATCTTATTGATTGGTGTTTTATTGGCGCTCCAGAAGACCATGTTCATTCGCCTAAAGAATTGGTTTATAAATCCGATATTGATTCAATGTTAGCTATGTATCAACTATTAATGAAGGAATTATAGATTTTGTTCTAGCAATTCTTTCTTGGTCTTGCGATGTTGTTTTTTAAATGCTTTGTCGACCATTACTCTAAGTTTGTCATCACTAACTTTTATTTCAATATCGCTTGATTGAAGCTTTCTAGTTTCTCCATCAACTTGTAATAGAGTTGCATTGCTTTTAAATTTAATTTCCTGAAAGGAATATCTTTTTAAGTGTTTCGACTGAATCTCTTTTTTTTGCAGAAATCCAAGAAGCATTGGGATTATTAAATATAATGGAGTTTGTTCTATACATACCAATTCCATTTTTCCGTCTGCTGGAAAGGATTCTGGGGAAAAACTCATTCCATAACCAAATTCAGAAATGTTTTTTATAGAACATATCATTAATTTTTCTTGGTCAATAGTTTCTCCTTTAATAGATATTGGTTTATAGAAAAAATAGTGTTTAAGAATTAATCCCGCATATCTTAAAAAACCTCTTCTTTTTGAACCTTCATATTCGTTGGCGATTTTTGCATCAAATGCAATTCCCGCAAAGGCTAAAAAAACATGATCGTTTATCAGCCCGGTATCTACTTTAACCGTTTTTGCATGATTAAGTAAAAGAATGGCGTTTTTTACTTTTAAAGGAATCTTAAAATGACGGGCAAAACCATTTCCTGAGCCAACAGGAATTATTGCCAAAACAACTTTTGTTCCTTTTAAAACTCTTCCTGCTTCGTGAACACTGCCATCGCCGCCACAAACACATAAAACATCAATGTTATTAGCAACTGCTTCTTTTGCAAGATCTTCTAAATTTCCGGCATGGGTAGAAAAAATAAATTTAAAATCAAATATTTCATGGTCTAGGTATTTTTGAATCGTTTTTTCAAGATTCTTTTTTTTGCTTTTTCCAGAAATTGGGTTTACAATAAACCAAATGTTTTTTTTCATGGAACATGAATTTTATTTCGAATTAAATCTCTATTATAACGCTGAATAGCAGCTTTAAGCTGGTTTATTGAAGTGGAGGTTGGGCTGTTTTTTGTGTTTTCATTCCACTTTTTTACCTTATTTGTTTTATCAAATATCATAAAATTACCTTGACTATGTGCTACTTTAGGCGTTTTATTTTTATCAAAAATAGAAGATCCGTATGTATAATACCGCTGTTTGTAATTGACTAAATCCAAAATTGTTGGTAATATGTCGAGATGTTGAATTTGCTTTTCATGACTAATTTCTCGAAGGTCTATATTAGGATGATAAAAGGCAATTGGTATTGCATATTTATTTTTGGTGGATAAGAATTCTTTTCTTTTTGAAGGGGCGGTATGATCTGCACAAAAGACAAATAAAGTGTTATCGAACCATTTTTTGTTTTCTATTTCTCTCCAAAATTCTTTTAAAGCTAAATCGCTATAATTTATAGCAGCACAAATTTCTTCAGGGCCTTTTTTAACTTGTTTTAAATAGTCTTTAGGTATTTTGTAAGGGTGATGTGAGGAAATAGTAAAGATGCTTGCTAAAAATGGCGCTTTGAGCTTTGTGATTTGTTTTGCGGTATAGTTTAAAAAATAATGATCTGGTATTCCCCACATTCCATCATCGTGGTTTTGGTTTCCATATTCATTTTTACCATAATAACGATCAAATCCAATTTTTTTGCAAAATGCATCAAATCGCATAGAACCATTATTTGCTCCATGAAAAAAAGCAGATTGATAGCCATTTTTTTGAAGATAGTAGGGGAGCCCATTAACTTTATTTCCTATATAAGAGGAAATAATAAACGATTCATTTGTCCAGCTTGGTATGGATGCAAGAATTGCTGGAAGTGCATCCATGGAGGTGGATCCGTTTGAAATAGAATTTTCAAAATATAAAGACTGTTCCAAAATAGAATCAAAAAAGGGGCTATAACTTTCGGAGTTGTTTGGACCAGTATAGGTGTTTCCAAAACTTTCAAGAATAAGAATTACTACATTCGTTTCTGTTGGAAGAATGTTTTGAGGTTTTCCATTTTTAATAGGATTAAACCATTTTAGTTCTTCTTCTTTGGAAAAATATTTTTTTTCTTGAACTCCTTTTAAGTGGATTGTTTTTAGGGTGGTAAAAGCAGAATTTAACACCATGTCAGAATTATTTATTGAAGCATAAATGGATGCGTCTAAAATACCTATAGGTTTTAGCTTAAAACCGCCACGTCCGATAATAAAGAAAATAATTAAAGCCGTGAAAAATCGAATTAATTGTGAATAAATAGAAGAGTCTGTTTTGGAAAAGGGTTGTTTTTTTTGTAAAAAAAATAGCGATACAATACTTGAAAGGAAGATTAGAAATAACCAAAAATATTCGATTAGAAAATGTGAAAATAAATTTGTTTCCTCGTTGTCAAATAGAAAATAAACTAGGTAATCAAAACTTAGGTGTTTCAATGAAAATGGATAAACAGCAATTCCGATAGAGATTAAAAAAAATAGAAGAGCGCTTGTAACCAAGAATATTACTTCTCCACTTTTATTTAAAGCGCTTTTAACTTTCCCTTTTGCTGGCAAAAAAACAACAAAACAATATGGAAGAAAAAATAAACAAAGTGTTACTAGGTTAAACCATAAAACAACAAGAAAATCAAAATAATTTGGACTAAAAAAACCACTATTTGAAAGATAAAATATAAGGGAGTAGAGATTTAAAAAAATAAAAACAAGAAAGAGCCTATTTATAATGGCGGATTTTTTTGCTGTTTTTTTTAAATTTGAAAATATCTGTTGTAGAACCATCTATTCACAAAAATAGAATTATTTGATTTTAACAAATCAATAGGTGTTTAATCTAGGAATTCCCAGTTGTGTTGTTTTTCCAATGTTTTAAAAATATACGAAAGAGAGGATTCGGAATCTATATGGGAAAAAACATCTTTGATAAAAGCTTGTGAAACAATTGCTTGTGCCTTTCTTTTGGATATTCCTCTAGAACGAAGATAATAGATAGCATTTTCATCTAATTGACCTGTGGTTGACCCATGCGAACATTTTACATCATCGGCATAAATTTCAAGTTCAGGCTTTGAATTTACATTAGCATCATCCGAAATTAAGACATTGGCATTGGATTGAAAGGCATTTATTTTTTGAGCATCTGGATGAACAATTACTTTTCCATTAAAAATAGCGGTTGCCTTTTCATCTAATATGCCCTTATATAGTTCGTGAGATTCACAATTTGGTGTAAAATGATCTATTTTAGTTTGGTTGTCCACGTGTTGTTTTCCATCCATTAAATAGGCGCCATTGAGGTGTGTTTCACAATTCGTTCCATTTATATTTACATAAATATTATTTCGAATAAATTGTCCTTTTAAAGTAATCGTATTGCATTTAAAAAAGGAATCCTTTTTTTGATAAATAGTGTCAGATCCAATATGAAAATTATTTCCTTCTTCATTTTGAATTTTGGTAATGGATAGCTTTGCATTTTCATGAATTACTGCTTCATTTACAGGGTTTACAAATGAATTTTCAGCTCCATCACTTTTGAATAATTCCACAATATTTGCCTCTGAAAATGATTTAGAGTTTATGTATAATCTAGTGGGGTTAAATGTATTGATAGACAGGTTATTATATACTATATGTATCTCTTCTTTTAATTTAGTGTCTTTTTCTATTTCTATGTAAATCCCATCTTGGATATACAAGGAGTTTAAGCAGTGAAATACTTCATTTTCTAGATGAATATTTTCTCCTAAAAAAGCAAGTTCCTTTTTGCTGCAATCTTTTAGAGATTTTATAATAAGTCCTTTTGGTAGGTCAGAAATGGTGTTTACAAATCCATTGATGATTTCAATTGTTATTGCTTCTTCAGAAATTTTCTCACTTGACTTTTTAATAGTGGATGTATCTTTGCTTTTTTCTAAGGAAAGTCTACTTAGTTTTCCAAGTCTAGTATATTTCCACTTTTCGTTTTTTGTGGTTGGAAAGTCATTTTTTTTAAGAATTTCTTCAGAAAGAGTTAACATTTCTTTTCTAAGAGGAATGCTTGTGGGATTAAAATTTTTCCTGAAATTTTGCAGTTTATTCATCTGTTCTCAGTTATAGAGATGGGACATTGATTTCTTTAATCCAATCATACCCTTTCTCTTCTAATTCTAAAGCAAGGCTCTTGTCTCCTGATTTCACAATTTTCCCATCAAAAAGCACATGTACAAAATCCGGAACAATATAATCTAAAAGTCTTTGGTAATGGGTAATAACAATGGTGGAGTTATCTTTGGTTTTTAGTGCATTAACTCCTTTTGCAACTACTTTAAGCGCATCAATATCTAAACCACTATCAGTTTCATCAAGGATCGCTAATGTTGGCTCTAGCATCGCCATTTGAAAAATCTCATTTCGTTTTTTCTCTCCACCTGAGAAACCTTCGTTAACCGATCGAGAAGCAAGGCTTTGATCAAGATCAACTAGTTTAGACTTATCGCGAACACGTTGCATAAATTCTTTTGCAGAAATGTCCTTTTCTCCTTTAGATTGGCGAATTTCATTTAGTGCTGCTCGAAGAAAGTTAATGTTTGAAACTCCAGGAATTTCGATTGGATATTGAAATGCAAGAAAAATACCTTCTCTAGCTCTATCTTCAACCGCTTCTTCATTAATGAGCTTTCCTTGATAAATGATTTCACCTTCCGTAATTTCATAATCTTCATGGCCAGCAATAACAGAACTAAGGGTGCTTTTTCCAGAACCATTTGGTCCCATTATCGCATGAACTTCGCCTGGTTTTACTTCAAGGTTTAGACCTTTTAAAATTTCTTTATCCTCTATTTTCGCGTGTAAGTTTTTTATACTTAACATATCTTTTTCAAAAATTTATCCAACACTATTTTCTAAACTAAGTGTAAGAAGTTTTCGTGCTTCAACGGCAAATTCCATTGGCATTTTATCTAATACTTCTTTACAATAGCCATTTACTATTAATCCAATTGCTTTTTCTTCACTCAGTCCTCTTTGCTGACAATAAAACAGTTGATCTTCACCTATTTTTGAGGTTGTTGCTTCATGTTCTATTTGTGCACTACTGTTTTTACATTCAATGTATGGAAATGTATGCGCACCACAAGTATCCGTCATTAATAACGAATCACATTGGGTGAAGTTTCGCGCATTTTTTGCTCTTTTATTTATTTGTACAAGGCCTCTATAGCTATTATGAGATTTTCCTGAAGAAATTCCTTTGGAAATAATGGTGCTTTTTGTTCCTTTTCCTAAATGAATCATTTTTGATCCAGTATCGGCTTGTTGGTAGTTATTGGTAACTGCGACACTATAAAACTCGCCAATACTATAATCTCCTCTTAAAACACAGGAAGGGTATTTCCATGTTATTGCAGAACCAGTTTCTACTTGTGTCCAAGATATTTTGGATCGGGTATGACACATTCCACGTTTGGTTACAAAATTGTAAATTCCACCAACGCCATTTTTATCTCCAGGATACCAGTTTTGTACAGTAGAATATTTGATTTCTGCCTCATCAAGCGCTATTAACTCAACAATAGCAGCGTGTAATTGATTTTCATCTCTTTGAGGAGCTGTACATCCTTCTAGGTAAGAAACATAAGAGGATTCATCTGCAATAACCAAAGTTCTTTCAAATTGACCGGTACCACCTTCATTAATTCTAAAATAAGTAGAAAGTTCCATTGGGCATCGAACTCCTTTTGGAATGTAGCAAAACGATCCGTCAGAAAAAACTGCAGAATTAAGTGCTGCATAAAAATTGTCCGTTGCTGGAACTACTGTACCTAAATATTTTTTAACTAGTTTGGGATGTTCTTTAACGGCTTCGGAAAATGAACAGAAAATAATCCCTAGTTCGTTAAGTTTATCTTTAAAACTTGTAGCAACTGAAACAGAATCCATGACAAAGTCAACAGCGGTTCCGGTTAATCTTTTTTGCTCTTCCATTGAAATACCAAGTTTTTTCATGGTTTCTTTCATTTCTGGATCTACATCATCCCAAGATTCGTATTTTTTGGTTTGTTTTGGAGCAGAATAGTAGGCAATATCTTGAAATTCTGGTTTTTTATATTTTATATGTGCCCAGTTTGGCTCTGTCATCTCTTTCCATATTTGAAAAGCTTTTAATCGATATTCCAAAAGCCAATTTGGTTCTTCTTTTTTAGAAGATATAAGACGGATAACGTCTTCATTTAACCCTTTTTGAATTTTATCCGATTCTATATCCGAAACAAATCCAAATTTATAATCCTGTTGCTTAAGGTCTTCTTTTAATTCGTCTTCGGTATATCCAGCCATCTTGCCCTATTTTATAATGAAAAACTTTCTCCACATCCACAGGTGCGGTCTGCATTTGGATTTGTAAAAGTAAATCCTTTTCCATTTAGCCCACCTGAATAATCTAAAGTGGTACCTATAAGGTACAAATAGCTTTTTTGATCTACCACTACCTTAACGCCATTGTTTTCAAAAGCTTTATCTCCATCCTTTTCACTATTGTCAAAGGTAAGGTTGTACATCAAACCCGAACATCCACCTCCTGTTACACCAACACGGATAAAAGAATTAATATCGCCTTCATCTTCCATTAAACGTATCGCTTGTTTTTTTGCAGAATCAGTTACAGAGATCATTATTTTTATTTAGATTAAATATAAATAGAGTACAAAAATACCACTTTTATGGTATTGAACAAGTAAAATTTCTATTTGTTCATTGTGTTATTAATATATTATCAACTATAGTGTTGATTATTAATGTTTTATTAAAAGATTAAATGCGATTGTAGATTTTAATTTAAAATTTGTCAAAAAACAAAATTTAGCGTTGAATTGCCCATGAATCCACCTCAAAGGTAATATAGCCAGTGGCTATTTTAGGGATTATTTTTAGGTAGCCAAGTTTTACAAGATTTTCGTTCGTGATAAATTTAATAGGAATCCATGAAATTGAATAGTTTGGAACAATTCCTCTATAATAATTATTAGTATTTGTAGCATCAACGTAATAACCATTGCCAGCAGCACCAGAATAAGTGTAGGTGTATTCATAATGACTTCGAACAATTTGTGAAGACTGGGAAGAGAATGGATGAGTAAATTTCCATCTTGGGTCATTGGCCATTAATGTTGAATTACTATCCATAGGAGTTACATAAGAGTTTATTGTACTAGAACTAAATACAGAACCATTAGCGGGATAGGATGAAGTTAAATTATATGAATTGATATTAAAGTTTGTGGTGTCATTAGTTGAGATGTTAAAAGTGCTGTCAGCAATTGAATCTAAAAGAATGAAAACATTTGAATGAAGTGTTGAAATTCTAAGTTCAGAAGATTTTGTTGTTGAAGATCCAATCCAATCCTGATCCGCTTCTCCATCAATTCTTAAATCATTTATACCATCACAGTTCAAATCAATTGTCAATCCACTAGAATTATAATCTTCATTAAGGTTCCTAATAAATAAATTATCATTGTTGGTTTGACTTAAGTCTAATTCGGAAAAAGAGTTGTTGATAGTTGTGTAAAGACAATTAGACCCATATTCGCAACTTCCATCGTCCTTTGTTGCATCCGTATTAAAATTGATTGCGTTAGGATCAGTGCATCCACGTTTTTTACAGGATACAATAGCAAAACAAAATATTAATAGAAAAACAAAAATTTTCAAAATGTTTGGCTTTATTTTGATCCAAAAATAATGTTTTTATGTGGTATTTAATTTTTTGTTTTATACATGCTATTAACAGCTTATTATAAAGTTCATCATTAATATTTTATTTAAATCTCTTTGCTTACCTTTGCGCCCTTATGTCAGATCATAAATCGGGATATGTAAATATTATTGGTTCTCCAAACGTTGGGAAGTCTACTTTAATGAATGAACTTGTTGGAGAAAAACTATCTATTATTACTTCCAAAGCACAAACGACTAGACATCGAATTCTTGGAATTGTTAACCAAGCCGATTATCAAGTAGTTTTTTCGGATACTCCTGGCGTAGTTAATTCTTCGTATAAATTGCACGATGCAATGATGAGTTTTGTGAATACCTCTTTAATTGATGCAGACATAATTTTATTTATAACGGACCCTTTTGAAAAGCAAACTAATCATATTGAAACGCTTGAAAAAATTAAAAACTGTAATGTCCCTGTTTTTTGCTTAATCAATAAAATTGACTTGTTAGATCAAAAAGGAATTGTGGAAAGAATCAATTATTGGAAAGAACAAGTTCCTAATGCGGAAGTTTTTCCAATTTCTGCGCTGCACAAATTTAATATAGACGCTGTTTGGGAACTAATCCTATCCAAGTTACCGATTAATCCACCATATTACGATAAAGAAGAATTAACCGATAAACCATTGAAATTTTTTATTTCAGAACTTATCAGAGAAAAAATTTTTGAATATTATAAAAAAGAAGTTCCTTATAGTTGCGAAGTAGAGGTGGAATCTTTTAAAGAAGAAGAAGAAATTTTCAAAATCAGAGCAATTATTCATGTGGAAAGAGATTCACAACGAATGATTATTATTGGTAGAGGTGGGCACATGTTAAAACGAATAGGAACTTCTGCAAGAAAGGATATGGAAAGATTTCTTGGTAAAAAAGTTTTTTTGGATACCTATGTAAAAGTGAACAAGGATTGGAGAAGTAACGATTCAAAACTTAAAAAATTTGGGTATAAAAACTAAGTAGAAATAATGGGAAATATCATTGCAATTGTCGGAAGACCAAATGTTGGAAAGTCTACGCTTTTTAATCGACTTACAGAGTCTAGAAACGCTATTGTTAAAGAGGTTAGTGGGGTTACTAGAGATCGATTATATGGAAAAGGAGAATGGAATGGAGTTATTTTCTCTGTAATTGATACGGGAGGTTATGCGATTGGTACCGAAGATATTTTTGAAGGAGAAATTAGAAAACAAGTAGATCTTGCGATTGAAGAAGCAAATGCCATTGTATTTATGGTAGATGTGATGTCTGGAATAGTTGATCTAGATGAAATTGTTGCAAGAAAACTTAGAAAATCTAAAAAACCAGTCTATTTGGTTGCTAATAAAGTCGACAATACCGAACGAATTGGAATGAGTGCAGAGTTTTATACTTTTGGACTTGGGGAAGTTTTTGATGTTTCGGCTACTAATGGAAGTGGAACAGGAGAGTTGTTGGATGAGATTACCAAAAATTTTGGAAAAGAAGAAGACATTAAGAAAGAAGAAGAAGGCTTACCACGTATTGCTATTGTTGGAAGACCAAATGTTGGAAAATCAAGTTTGGTAAATGCGCTAACTGGGGAAGAAAGAAATATTGTTACCGATATTTCAGGAACCACAAGAGATTCCATCAATACACGATATAGAGCCTATGGATTTGATTTTATTTTAATTGATACCGCAGGAGTTCGTAAAAAAGCGAAGGTTCATGAAGATATTGAGTATTATTCGGTTTTACGTTCCATAAGAACCATTGAAAGTTGTGATGTCTGTATTTTTATGATAGATTCCTCTATTGGTATTGAAAAACAGGATTTAAATATTTATTACATCATTCAAAAAAATTCAAAGGGAGTCGTTGTTCTTCTTAATAAATGGGACTTGGTTAGTAAAGACCAAAATACCCTTAAAAAAGCAATTGAAATGGCAAAAGAACAATTAGCTCCATTTAACGATGTGCCTGTATTAGCTACTTCTGTTCCTAATAAACAGCGGATTTTTAAATCAATTGAAGAAGCTATAAGAGTGAATGAGAATAGAATAAAAAAGATTCCTACTTCTAAGCTTAATGAAGTGATGCTTGAAATTATTGCTCATACGCCACCTGCAGCAGTTAAAGGAAAATATATTCGAATTAAATACATTCAACAACTTCCTACACATGCTCCTTCATTTGCAGTCTTTTGCAATCTACCTCAGTATATTCAAGATTCTTATAAACGCTTTATTGAAAACAGATTGCGTGAAAATTTTGATTTTAATGGAGTTCCTATCAAGGTTTTCTTTAGAAAAAAATAGGGTTTAATATGTAGGTTTCACAGAGATTAATTTAAAATTCTTTTTATAACCACATAACGACCCGTTCGGCTTTGAACATATCCAGGAACGTTGCAGTTATCCCATTCGCCTTCTTTTATTTCTATTTCTAGAGTTACGCTTTTTAATTCATTATCTTTTTGTATGTAGGGTTTAATTTCTTCAATAGTAACCTTGCTTTCACAAAATTTAATAAAATAATCTTGAACGGATAAGCGAAAATACAAGTCTTCGGATTCCGTAATTTTTCCCCCTTTGGTAACCAATGCTTTTGAAACAATTTGCCCTGTGTTTATTTGCCCATTTTCGGTTATCGTTGCATATTTGTTTAAGTTATTATATTTTACAGCGCATGAATTGAAAAAAAGAAGCCCTAAAAGAGGTATGTAGAATAAGTATTTCATAAAACTGTTTTTGTTTATTTATAAACTTACAATATTCATGGTTAATTTGATGTAATTAACAAAATTATTGTTTATAAATTTCTGTAATTTATATGCCTTTCAGTATAGTTTGATTAGTTTTGCCAAACAAAAATTTAAATGCATGATTGAGCTTTCCGACCGTATCAAATCAATGGAAGAATCGGCAACTATTGCCATGTCTCGTAAAAGTAGAGAGTTAAATGCAATGGGAAAGGATGTTATTTCTCTTTCATTAGGTGAACCAGATTTCAATACTCCTGACTTTATTAAAGATGCAGCTAAACAAGGAATGGATCAAAATTATACAAAGTATATGGCTGTTCCAGGATACGAAGATCTAAGAGAAAGCATTTCAAAGAAATTTTTAAGAGATAATAAATTAATTTATTCGACAGATCAAATCGTTGTTTCTACAGGAGCCAAGCAATCGATAGCAAATGTAGTTCTAACGCTTATTAATCCTGGAGACGAAGTCATTATACCTTGTCCTTATTGGGTATCTTATATTGAGATTGTGAAATTAGCAGGAGGTGTTCCTATATTTGTTCCATCTGGAATTGAGAACGATTTTAAAATCACAGGAGAACAACTTCAAAATGCAATTACTGAAAAAACCAAACTGATGATTTTTTCAACTCCGTGTAATCCAACAGGTTCTGTTTATTCAAAAAATGAATTAGAAGGACTTGCTCATGTGATTGAAAATAATTCGTCTTTAATGGTGATTTGTGATGAAATATATGAACATATTAATTTTATTGGTAAACATCAAAGTTTGGCACAATTTTCAAATGTATATAATCAAGTAATTACTGTAAATGGGGTTTCTAAAGCATGGGCAATGACTGGTTGGAGGCTTGGTTATATTGGCGCTCCAAAAGAAATTGCTGCTGCTTGTACGAAAATGCAAGGCCAATTTACATCTGGAACATCTTCTATTTCACAAAGAGCAGCTATTGCTGCAATGGATGCAGATCCAAATGTATTACAATCCATGATTCAATCTTTTAAATCGAGAAGAGATTTAGTTTTGGCTAAACTTTCAACTATGGAAGGGGTTAAAATAAATGAACCAGAAGGAGCGTTTTATGTTTTCCCTGATATATCCTCTTTTTTTGGTAAATCAGATGGTAACATAATCATAAAAAATGCATCAGATTTATGTGTTTACTTATTGTCAGAAGCACTTGTGGCACTCGTTACAGGGGATGCTTTTGGTGATCCAAATTGCATTAGAATTTCATATGCTGCCTCTGAGGAGGTCCTTAAAAAAGCATTGAGTAGAGTAGAAGATGCCTTATTAAAACTTAAATAAATGGAGGTTACCAATTTATTGAATCGATTTAAATCTAAAAAAATTCTTGTTTTAGGTGATGTAATGCTTGATTCGTACCTTGTTGGTAATGTAAATAGAATTAGTCCTGAAGCTCCAGTTCCAGTAGTTCAACTTCAAAAAAAAGCACGAAGATTAGGAGGAGCTGCAAATGTTGCTAAAAATCTGGTTGCTCTTGGTGCACAAGTATCTCTTTCATCCGTTATTGGAAATGACAACGAAGGAAAAAAAATAAAAGAACTTGCGCTTAAATATGGCATGAATACCGATTGTTTGTTACTTTCAGAAAACACGGAAACTACTGTTAAAACAAGAGTTATTGGTAATAATCAACAACTCATTAGAATTGACTATGAACGTCAAAATGAAATCGTAAAAAACGATCAAGAAACATTGTTAAAAGCTATTGATAAAGCCTTTGATAATGGTGTAGATGCATTAATTCTAGAAGATTATAATAAAGGAGTATTGAGTAAAGAAATTATTTCCAAAGTGATTTCTATGGCTAAACAAAAAGAGATTTTTGTTTCTGTTGATCCAAAAATGAATAATTTTTTTGAATATAAAGGAGTAGATCTATTTAAGCCAAATTTAAAAGAATTAAAAGAAGGTTTAAATTGTTCTTTTTTATTTCCTTCTCAAAAAGAAAAATTCGAAGCAGCGATTGATCAATTGCATCAAAAATTACAAAATAAAATATCGTTTGTCACTTTGTCCGAACATGGCGTTTTTATAAATGACAATACCAACAAATTTTATATCGAAGCACATCTTCGAAACATTGCAGATGTTAGTGGAGCAGGGGATACCGTTATTGCGACAGCAACTCTATGCATTATCTCGGATTGCTCTATCGAACAAACTGCTCAAATATCTAATTTGGCTGGTGGAATGGTTTGTGAAAAACCAGGTGTGGTTAGTATTGATTTACTTCAGTTTGAAAAAGAATTGAGAGAACTATACAAGGGGTAAATTGTTTAAAAGTCATGAAAAAAGTTGTTAAACCATACGGAGAAGAAACGCAAAGTAAAAAAGAAGAGGTAGCAACTATGTTTAATAATATCTCTGGGAGATATGATTTTTTAAATCACTTTTTATCTCTTGGAATTGATAAATTATGGAGAAGAAGAGCTGTTAAACAACTAAAGAAACTAAAACCTCAAAAAATTCTTGATATTGCTACTGGAACAGGTGATTTTGCATTAGCGCTTTTAAAATTAAAGCCAAATCAAATTATAGGGGTAGATATATCGCAAGGCATGTTATCTGTCGGTACCAAAAAAATGAAAAAGAAAAAAGTAGATGATATTATTAAATTAACCCTTGGTGATTCTGAAAATTTACCGTTTGAAGATAATTCTTTTGATGCAATAACTGTTGCTTTTGGTGTTCGTAATTTTGAAAATCTTCAAAAGGGCTTAAAAGAAATGAAAAGGGTATTAAAACCTAATGGAAAAGTGGTTATTTTAGAATTCTCAAAACCAAAATATTTTCCAATTAAACAATTATTTTCTTTTTATTCTGGTTGTATAATTCCTTTTTTCGGGAAACTTATCTCTAAAGATAAAAGAGCATATTCTTATTTACCTGAGTCTGTCGAACAGTTCCCTGAAGGAAAAGAGTTTCATTTGCAAATGAATACGGCTGGTTATGAAGATATATCATCAATTAGGCTTTCGGGTGGTATATCGACCATTTATATGGGCCATAAAAAAGTGTAATAAAAATGATGAATAATCGTTTCATGCATATGAGATTTATTTTGTTTTTATTGGTTATTTTACAATCCTATACAATTATAGGGCAAACTCATAAAACCTGGAATTACAAAAAGTTTGATGATCGTCTGTTTCATTTTGGATTTATGTTTGGCATTAATTCTTGTGATTTTCAATCCTATCCAGTGCTAGATGCATATCAAAGTTATGGGGTGAAAAGCCTTCTAACTAAACCAACACCTGGTGGTCAAGTTGGAATTTTAAGTACCATGAAGATTTTTACTCCCACGCTTCGACTTCGATTAATCCCATCTATTTCTTTCCAAGAAAAAGTAATTCAATATACTTTTGATAATCCAGATACCTCTAAAACTTTTGACCTTGTTGAAGAAGAAAGAGTGAATTCAACCAGCTTAGATTTTCCTTTAATGCTACAATATAGAACGCTTCGTTATAATAATTTTGCAGCATATTTTTTAGCTGGCGCACAATATTCCATCGACCTTCAATCGCTTGAAAGTTCTTCGCAGAATTTTATAGATCCTTTCATTAAAATAAAAAAGTATGATTTTCAGGGTCAGATTGGTGGTGGTGTCGAATTTTTTCTTCCATTTTTTAAACTTGGTATAGAGTTAAAATATTCCCATAGTTTTAAAAATATATTTATTCAAGATTTTACCCCTGTTTCTAACCCCATTCATAAGCTGTATAATAAAATATGGTTTTTGTCTTTAACTTTTGAAGGATAGTGCTAAAAGAAGTCCAACTATTTTTATTGCCAGATCAAGTAAATGATGAAGTTTTAATAAAAAATAAACTTCAAAAAAAACTTCGTTTATCCACTTCTAAATTTTTTTACAAATGGAAAAAAAGAAGTATTGATGCTAGACAAAAAAACATAAAAATAAATGCAACTTTTTGGGTAGCATCAAATTCAAAAGACATTCCAAGTTTAGTCGGCTTTATGCCTAAAAAAATAGATGCTAAAAAATCGATTATTATAATTGGAATGGGACCGGCTGGAATATTTGCAGCATTAAGAGCTTTGGAGCTTGGGATTAAACCAATTATATATGAAAGAGGAAAAGACGTTCGATCCAGAAGAAGAGATCTTGCTAAGATAAATAAAGAGGGCATTGTTAACCCAGAATCTAATTATTGTTTTGGAGAAGGAGGAGCAGGTACTTATTCGGATGGTAAATTATATACTAGATCTAAGAAAAGAGGCGATGTACAGCGAATACTTGAGTTATTTGTTCATTTTGGTGCTGATGAAGATATTTTGGTAAATGCACATCCGCATATCGGAACCAATAAACTTCCTAAAATAATTCAGGCCATGAGAGAATGTATTATTGAAAATGGAGGAGAAGTACATTTTGATTCTAAACTAATAGATATTTCACATGTTAATGGAGAGATTTCAGAAATTGTAATTAATCAAAAAAAAATACCTTGTAAAAGCCTTATTTTAGCAACTGGACATTCTGCTAGAGATATTTTTTATTTACTTGATAATAAAGGGATATCTTTAGAATCCAAACCTTTTGCACTTGGTGTTAGAGTTGAACACCCCCAATCTTTAATTGATAAAATACAATATCATGGAAGATTAAATGATAAATTTCTTCCACCAGCATCTTATTCATTAGTTTGTCAAATCAATGGCAAGGGTGTTTTTTCTTTTTGCATGTGCCCAGGTGGTATAATAGCTCCCTGTGCCACAGATAAAGAAGAGGTGGTTACTAATGGTTGGTCTCCATCTAAAAGAGATAACCCATATTCTAATTCTGGAATTGTAATTAGTGTTTTACCATCCGATTGTAAAGGCAATATTGAAGATCCATTTATTGGTTTAAATTTTCAAAAATCGATTGAAAATAAATCTTGGATACTTGGTGGAAAAAATCAATGTGTTCCTGCGCAAAGACTAAAAGATTTTATGGAAGACAAATTATCTTTGGATTTTCCTGTTACTTCCTATCAACCTGGTTTAAAAAGTGTTCGAATGGACGATGTTTTCCCTGAATTTGTAACCAATTCTTTAAGAAAAGCATTTTTAGCTTTTGATAAAAAAATGAAAGGCTATATAACAAATGATGCAGTTCTTCATGCTCCTGAATCGAGAACTTCCTCTCCAATTAAAATACCTAGAGATCGAGAATTTTTACATCATCCAGACCTTAAAGGTCTTTATCCTTGTGCAGAAGGTGCCGGATATGCAGGAGGAATTGTTTCTGCAGCAATTGATGGTATTAAAGTAATGGATGCAGTGTTATTAAATTAAAAAGCCCTGAATACAGGGCTTTTTAAGAGAGTGATTATAAAGTTCCTCTTTTTTCTTGTTCTCTTTCAATAGATTCAAAAAGTGCTTTAAAATTTCCAGCCCCAAATCCTCTTGCTCCCATTCTTTGAATAATTTCAAAGAAAAGAGTTGGTCGATCCTCTACAGGTTTGGTGAAAATTTGAAGAAGGTATCCTTCTTCATCGGCATCTATCATAATACCTAGACCTTTGAGTATTTCAATATCTTCACGAAGTTCATGGTTATGTTCTTCCAAACGAATTGGAACAGCTTTGTAGTATTCATCTGGAGGTGTACTTAAAAATTCAACCCCTCTTTTTCTCATTTCTTTAATGCTTCCTATAATATCATTTGTTGCAACTGCTATATGCTGAACTCCAGGGCCTTCATAGAAATCTAAATATTCTTCTATTTGCGATCTTTTTTTTCCCTTAGCTGTTTCATTAATTGGAAATTTTATTCTTCCATTTCCATTACTCATTACCTTACTCATTAAAGCGGAGTATTCGGTATGAATTTGTTTGTCATCAAAGGATAAAAAATTCTCAAAG
>JAQWKT010000035.1 GCA_029247685.1 Crocinitomicaceae bacterium
GACTATATAACAAAGCCTTTCTCAATGGAGGAATTATTGGCTAGAATGAAAGCTGTGTTAAAAAGAGTAGAGCCAAAAAGTCAAAATAAAAACCCTAATTTTATGATTGGAAACATAAAATATGAACCTGAATTGCGTTTATTATATTTACAAAAAGGGAAGAAAAAACTTACTACAAAAGAAAATGACTTATTAAACTTATTAGTCAAAAACGAAAACATCGTTCTTGATCGCCAGGCAACGCTTAGAGCTGTTTGGGGAGACGATAACTACTTTAATGGCAGAAGCATGGACGTATACATTGCAAAACTTCGAAAAATGCTTTCTGAAGATGAAAATATTGAAATCATGAATGTTCATGGAAAGGGATTTAAACTATTAATTAAATAATTAACATTTTTCAAATGTAATCCCTATTTGTTAGCTACTTTTACAGCTCATTTATTTGTTAATGCAACGTGTCTTTTTTTCTGGTTTATTTATCACTTTAATTCTTAATTTACTAATTAAACCATTAGCTTTATTTGGTATTGATGCGGTGGTGCAAAATAGAGTTGGGGCAAGCGAATATGGAACTTATTTCTCCCTACTCAATTTATCTATTTTATTCAATATTCTTTTAGATCTTGGCATTAATAACTACACCACAAAAATAGCCGCTCAAGATGCAAAAAAAGCCATCGATTACTTTGGAAAAGTGATTTCACTAAGATTTTTACTGTTTCTTTTATACTCCCTTTTAACCCTTCTTATTGGATACATTATTGGATATAGAAGCCATGAATTTGTAATGTTAAGTATTTTAATGGTAAATCAGCTTTTAATTATGCTGACGCAATTTTGCAGAAGTTATTTCTCAGGATTTCATTTATTTAAAACAGATGCAATCGTTTCAATTCTAGATAAATTGTTATTAATTATAATTTGTGGTTTTGCTTTATATTCTTCTGTTTTTAATGAAACGTTTGATATTTTTTGGTTTGTTGGAATCCAAAGTATTTGTTATTTAATCACTTTTTTTATCGCCTTTATTTTATTGCTTAATAAAATAAAAACGCAAAAATACTCCTTTGATTTCTCTTTTTCTTTTGCCTTAATAAAGAAAAGTTTTCCTTACGCCATTTTAATTCTTTTAATGATTCTTTACTCAAGGGCTGACTCTGTTATACTAGAAAGACTTCATCCTAATGGAAAAACAGAAACTGGAATTTATGCTCAAGGGTTTAGACTTCTTGATGCTCTTTATATGTTTGGGATGATTTTTGTCGGACTGCTATATCCTATGTTTTCAAGGCAAATAAAAAAAGGAAAACAAACTGTTTTTCCATTACTTAAAACGGCTGGAAATTTATTAATGGGGGGGAGCATTTTAGTTGTAACCATTTTAATCTTTCAAAGTGAAAATATTTTAAACCTCATCTATGAAGAGAATATTTATAAAGCATCCATTTCTTTCAAATGGCTTATGTTAGGGTTTATAGGCATCTGTATTAATTTTATTTTTGGAACACTATTAACCGCTAATGGAAATCTTAGAGAACTTAGTTACATCTCCTTTTTTGCTATTATTATAAATTTTGTGATGAACTTTTTATTGATTCCATCAATGGGAGCTAAAGGAGCTGGCATTTCTATGTTTGTAACGCAAACTTTTGTTTCTGTCTCACAGTTCTTACTTGCCAAAGCAAAATTTGAATTCTCTATCAATTTGCGTCACATACTCCCCTATTTTATATATCTCACCTTACTGATTTCTCCTTGTCTTTTCATTAGCCATGATGAGGGTCTTTTTATTTGTCAATTAGCTATTGGTTTAATTAGTCTATTTGCATTAAAGTTTATAAATATAAACGAGCTAAAAAAAGCATTTATTAATAAAGAAACAATTTAGTTAAATTGGAAATTCATTATCTCATTTAATTAAATTAAATTTGATCATTCTTAATTTTTATGAGTATAAAAAACGATGAAATAACTAATATGGGAGCATCTTTAATTAAAACTATTTGGTTAAACAGAAAGTTTATTAGCATATTTACAGCAAGTGCTACAATTATATCTATTGTTGCCTCCTTATTAATCACGCCTTTGTATCTCTCTACAGCTATCGTATTTCCTGCTGCTACTTCTTCTGTTTCTTTTTCTGAACAAAGAAATGCAAAAGCATCTGCAGTAGATTTTGGAGAAGAAGAACAAGCAGAACAGCTTATACAAATTCTACAATCGTCACAAATAAGAAATATTATTGTAAGTAAATTTGATCTTTTTAAACAATACGACATCTCTAAAAACGATAAAAACAAAAACCACAAGCTAATTAAAGCATATAATGAACATTTTTCTTTTACTAGAACCCGCTATGGATCAATAAAAATTGATGTCCTTGATAAGGATCCAAAATTAGCCGCAATGATGGCTAATAAAATTGTTGACTTAATAGACACTGTCAAAAATGAAATGATTTCCAAAAGAACTATACCAGCATTTGAAATTAATAAGCGAACAAAAAAACGATTAGAAAAAGAACGCGATTCTCTTCTTAATACCTTGGCTAAACTTTCGCAAAAAGGAGTTATCTCACTTGATGCTAGACAAGGACTTTTTCAAGCATACGTGGATTCTGAAAACGATGCTGACCGAAATGAAATGAAACAAAAAATTGATGCAAATTTAAAATATGGATCAGAATACGATGGGTTGGAGTTCATGAGAAATGAAAAAATTGCAAAGCTTGAAAAATTTCAAGTGGCCTTTGATCAAGCAGAATCAGATGCAAACTCCAAATTCAACCATAAATTCATCGTAGAAAAAGCAGTTGTCGCTGACAAAAAAGAAAAACCAAAACGAATGATTATCGTTCTAGTTTCTTTTCTTGGGTCATTTCTTTTTTCTATTTTACTTATTCTCTTCCAAATTAGATTTAAAGCATTGAAAGCCATTAAAGAGTGAACTCATTTCGATCAAATTTTCCTATTTTTTTTTCATCCTTATTCTTTATTTGTCTTTTAATATATTTTATTATTACAAGTCAAAGTGTTTTTTTAATTATTATACCAGTTGCTCTACTTATTTTATATACTAGTATCTTTCACACGAAGCTATTATTTGTTTCCATTGCTTTTTTAACTCCTTTTTCTGTTAATATTGAAGAATACACTAATGGCGTTGGTTTATTTATCCCTACAGAACCCATTTTGTTTGGATTGCTTTTGCTTTTTATTTTCTTTCAGATTCAAAAAAAAGTTATTACAAATAATACACTGAAACACCCAATAGTATTATCCATTTTTGTGTATTTATTTAGCTTATTTATATGCTCCATAACAAGCACATCTCCAATAATTTCTTTTAAATCTTTGTTATCAAAGCTTTGGTTTATTATTCCTCTTGTTTTTTTAGGAAGCGTCTACTTTAAAGAAAAAAAAACCATTCGTCAATTTCTTTTTTTATTTGTTTTTAGTGTCTTTCTCGTTGTTTTGTATACAATAATACATCATGCCTCTTATAATTTTGGAGAACAAGAAGGGCATTGGGTTATGTGGCCATTTTTTAAAGATCACACTATTTATGGAGCTATTATAGCCATGGCTCTTCCTTTGTCTATAGGACTTCTTTTTTCTAAAAAACACGATCTTCTTTTGAAATGTTTATATGGAATTATCATTCTGGTTATTTTAATTGGTTTATATTTTTCATATACAAGAGCTGCCTGGTTAAGTGTGGTTGGAGCCTTATTTGTTTTTGTGTTTTTAAAATATAAAGTCAAATTCAAATATTTGTTTATTACAGCTATTTGTATGCTTGCAATTATTTTTATGTCTTGGGATAACATTCAAATGGAGCTTAAAAGGAATAAATTTGAGCACACCACTGAAGAGTTTGGCGAACGAATTCAAAGTGCGGCTAACGTTAGTACGGATGCTTCAAATCTAGAACGAATTAATCGATGGGAATGTGCCATAGAAATGTTTAAAGAGCGACCTGTCTTTGGTTTTGGTCCAGGAACTTACTCATTTGAGTATGCTCGTTATCAAAAACCTGAAAGTCTTACTATAATTTCTACAAATTTTGGAAATATGGGGAATGCACATAGCGAATATTTAAGCGCTCTTTCAGAAACTGGAATAATCGGTTTTTTTAGTTTTATCCTTGTTGTTGCTATTATTTTTTATAGTTCTATCAAGCTTTATTTAAAAACAAAGGATTTGGAAAGGAAAACACTCTTGTTATTTATGATCTTGTCTTTAAGCACGTATTTTATCCATGCATTTTTAAACAACTTTTTAGATACGGATAAAGCCGCTGTTCCTATATGGGGGATGTGTGCCATGATTATTGCTTTAGAAAAATATTTGCCTGAAAAGGAAAAAACTACTTTGCGTAATTAACTGCTCTTTTTTCCCTTATAACTGTTACTTTAACTTGTCCCGGGTAAGTCATTTCTGTTTGAATTTGTCTTGAAATAGAGAACGATAATTCATCTGATTTTTTATCAGAAACTTTATCTGATTCTACCATAACTCTTAGCTCTCTTCCTGCTTGAATAGCATATGCACTGGAGACACCATCATATGAAAGAGCTAAACTTTCTAAATCATTAAGTCTTTTAATATATGCATCTACTATTTCTCTTCTTGCTCCTGGTCTTGCCCCTGAAATTGCATCACAAACTTGAACAATAGGAGAAATTAAACTGGTCATTTCAATCTCGTCATGATGAGCACCAATAGCATTACATACCACCTCTTTTTCACCAAATTTTTTAGCAATATTCATTCCTAAAATTGCATGAGGTAATTCCGGCTCTTCATCAGGCACTTTTCCTATGTCATGTAATAACCCAGCTCTTTTTGCAAGCTTTACATTTAAACCAAGTTCCGCTGCCATAATAGATGCTAAATTAGCCACCTCTCTAGAGTGTTTTAATAAATTCTGCCCATAAGAAGAACGAAACTTCATTCTGCCAACCATTCTTATTAATTCAGGTCTCAAATTATGTATCCCCAAATCTATACAAGTTCTTTTCCCTGTTTCGACAATTTCATCTTCCAACTGTTTTTTTATTTTTGAAACAACTTCCTCTATTCTAGCAGGGTGTATTCTTCCATCGGACACCAATTGATGTAAAGATAATCTTGCTATTTCTCTTCTTACTGGATCAAAACAAGAAAGAATAATTGCTTCAGGAGTATCATCTACAATTATTTCAACACCAGTGGCAGCTTCAATCGCCCTTATATTCCTTCCCTCTCTACCTATTATCCTTCCTTTGATATCATCAGACTCTATGTTAAAAACAGATACTGAATTTTCAACAGCCTGTTCGGTTGCCACCCTCTGAATCGATTGAATAACGATTTTTTTAGCTTCTTTATTTGCATTCAACTTTGCCTCCTCAATGATTTCCCTAACCTGGATCATGGCATCTGTTTTTGCTTCATCTTTTAATGCTTCAATTAAGTTTGCTCGAGCATTTTCAACAGACATATCGCTAATTACAGACAGTTCTGAAATTCGTTTTTCTTGAAGCTTGTCTAATTCAATGTTTTTATTTTGAAGCAACTTTGTTTTCTTCTCATAATCAGATTTAATTTTCTCAACATTCTGGCTTTTTCGACTTATTTCTTCAGATTTATGTTGAAGATTTTTCTCTCTATTTCTGTTTATATCCTCAGAAGATTGAAGCTTTCTTTCTCTATCTTTAATCATTTTTTGGTGACTTGATTTAAGTTTTAAGAAATGTTCTTTCGCTTCTAAAGCTTTTGTTTTTTTAATATTAACCGCTTCTTTTTCTGCCTCAGAAAGAATTGATTTAAATTTGGTCTTAATAATCACTTTTTGGATTAAAAAGAAACCAAAAGCACCTCCAAGAATTGAACTAACGTATAAAATAATTTCCATAATTACTGTTTTTAAGTATGTAATAAGAAATTAATAATGAATCTGTAAATGAAATACAATTATTGCAGCTTATCGATATCTTCCTCTAGAATCCGAAGTGCTTCTTCAATTTCCATAACACTTTCAGAGGATAACTTTGAGGAAGCAGAGTCATTTTGTGGACTTAGCAACAATTGCAAAGAAGCCATTGCCATTAGATCCTGCATGTCCTTTACAGCATAATTACCCTTAAGGATATCAATTGCACGGTTAATATCATCGGCTGCCTTTTTAACACCATTTTCCTCCCCCTTATTAATTTTAAGTGGGTATTCTCTTCCTCCTATTTTGACAACTAACGAAGTTTTGGCCATTAATTATTTTTTAACTGATTAATACAGTATTCTATTTCATTTATTAATTCATCAATTTTCCCATCAGAAATAATCGTTGATTGATGATGGGACTTAATTTCTTTATTTTCTGCTGCAGTTGCTTTATCTTTCATAATTGCTATTGAAGACTCTAATTGCATCTTTTCAGATTCTAAATTATTCAATTTAGACTTTAAGTCTGAGACCTCCTTTTGTAACAATTGGTTTTTTTCTATTTCGACAGTTAAAGCGGAGTGAAATGAAAGAATCTTATCTCTAATCTTATTTATTCTATGTAAAGTGTTTTCATTCATAAACCTAAGCAGAATACAAATTTAACATTCCACATCTAAAATTCAAGAAATGAAATACAAAATATATTGTTAAGACAATCTTTGTATTCCTTTTTTCGGAAAAGTTGCAATGAAATCCTTAAAATAATTAGGCTCAAAATTCTCAAGCTTTTGCACCTGCTTTTTCTTTAACATTTCATATGCTATAGAAACTTGACCTATTGCGGATAGCTTGATAGAAAAATCATATTTAACATCTCTATTGCTCCAGAATTCTTTTGTTTTAAAAGCTCCATCACCAACAGCAATAAATGGTTCAAATTCTTTATAAGTATCTTCATCTAAAATATCTGGACTAGTTTTTTTTAACACTTTTTTTTCAGAAGAAGAAATACGACTATAAACCTCCATTCTTCTTGCATCAATCATTACACAAATATTTCCGATTAACCCTTTTTTTCTTGCACAAGAATCAAATGATTTTAAAGTTGGAACAGATATTAAAGGTATTTGCAAAGCAAAACAAAGTCCTTTAGCTGTTGAAGAGCCTATTCTAAGTCCAGTATAAGAACCTGGACCGGACGAAACAGAAATTGCATCAATTTGAGAGAAACCAATCCCTAGCCCTTGTAATAAATCATTTATGTACTTTGTTAATTTTTCAGAATGAACAAAGGATTCAGGATGCTCTTCTTTATGTCCTAGTAAAACTCCTTTTTTAGATATAGCAACTGAACAAGATTTTGTAGCTGTTTCAATATGTAAAATTATAGACACTATTTGATTATTGACAATTTAAATCCAATTCCATGAATATTTTCAATCTTCACAGAATCATCCTCTTTTAAGTATTTTCTTAACTTAGTAATAAACACATCCATGCTTCTTCCAGTAAAATAATCGTCTTGGCCCCAAACAGCATTGAGTATTATTTCTCTTGGGGTAACCTGGCCAATGTTTTTGCACAAAATCCTTAGAATTTGCGCTTCTTTTTTTGTTAGCTTTTTTTCAAAACTTTTATTTTGCAATAAATAACTATCGACATGAAAAAAATAAGTCCCTATTTTAATTAACGCTTCTGCTTTTTCAGGAGTGACTTCTACTCTTTTCAAAAGCGATTTAATGCGATAACTAAATTCTTCCATGCTAAATGGCTTTGTTAAATAATCATCTCCACCTGATTTAAAACCTTCTATTCTATCTTTCGTCATTGTTTTTGCTGTTAAAAATAGAATCGGCGTTTTTTGATCTGTTTTACGTACATCTTTAGCTAAAGTAAATCCATCTTTAAGTGGCATCATGATATCAAAAACGCATAAATGAAATTCATTTTGATTAAAAGAAACTAAAGCATCCACCCCATTAGTGCATAAAGAAACTTCATAACCTTGTGTACTTAAATGATCAGAAATAATAAATCCAAGGTTTACGTCATCTTCTACTAAAAGAATTTTAGCTTTCATTTATTTTTTATTTTGCACCAAATTAAAAAAAAATATAACTAAATTTAGTTTATTAATGATCTTAGATTGATTTAAAGATGAATACATCTAGAAAACAAAAAATTTTATTAATTGACGATGAACCTGATATTACCGAATTAATTAAGTTTCATTTAGATAATACTGGATATGAAGTTCAAATTGCTTCAAATGGACTTGAAGGAATTAAGATTGCAACCGAATTTTATCCTGATTTAATTCTTTTGGATGTTATGATGCCTGAAATGGATGGGGTAGAAGTTTGTCAAAAACTTAAAGAAAACTCAAAAACAAAAGATATTTTAATCTGTTTTTTAAGTGCCCGAAGTGAAGATTACAGTCAGATAGCCGGTTTGGAAGCAGGTGCTGATGACTACGTTACAAAACCCATAAAACCGAAAGTGTTACTTAGTAGAATAAAGGCATTATTGCGAAGAGTAAAAACAGCAAATGAATTCTCATCTAATTCAAGCATCGTTATTATTCCTGAAAAACACCTTGTAAAAAAAGATGGCATTAAAATTCATTTACCACGTAAAGAGTTTGATCTTTTATCATTGCTTGCCTCAAAGCCAGAACATGTTTTTAACCGAGAAGTTATTCTTGATTCGGTCTGGGGCTCTGAAATAATTGTTGGTGACCGAACCATTGATGTTCATGTTCGAAAGTTACGCTCTAAAATTGGCTCGGAACATGTGAAAACAATTAAAGGAGTAGGATATAAATTTAGCTATGGAGAATCGGTTTAATTTTTTATAAACCTTGTGTAAACTTCATTACCCCCTTCTAAAAAAA
Source organism: Crocinitomicaceae bacterium (assembly GCA_029247685.1). Taxonomy (GTDB): domain Bacteria; phylum Bacteroidota; class Bacteroidia; order Flavobacteriales_D; family Crocinitomicaceae; genus UBA952. Next base: position 8,824 of record JAQWKT010000035.1, read on the forward strand.
CCTTTATAAGGTATGCTCCTTTTTTTAAATATCGCACATTCAACATAAACGAGTTTTGATTAACCTTATTTTTTTCAAAAACCATTTTACCTAACATATCAACAACTTTTATAGCATCAATTGTTTTAGAATCGGAAAGAACATTAATATAATTTGAAGCTGGGTTTGGGTATGTTTTTATGAAACTTAAACTATTTTCAAGCACTTGGCTATTTTCAACCACACAAAAATCAAGGGTTAAACTATCTCCAAAATCCGCATTTGATGGTGTTATTTCTGCTAGAGTATCATTATTATAAGTTATAAAAACACTACCATCCTGATTACAACCATTCCACTGAGCACCAGCCAGTCCATCTCCATAAGTGTCTTTTATTTTATATTTATAACAACCATAGTTTAAACAAAAATCTTCATTGACAACTACTCCTGGTGTATTATCCTGATATCCAGAACCTGAAAATAAAACTAAACCTTGAGGATCTTCTAGCGTCCAAGAGGTTTCACTAGCATAACAATCCAAGGTTAATTCCATCGCCACTAATTGTCCATTAGTAACAACTGTAAATGAAGAAGTAACATTATTATTGTTTGGGTTTTCATCCACAGATGCATTTGGATTATCCACAGAAGCATTGAATGAATAGGTTCCATTTGCCAAATTAACCGTTGGCAAAGTTACGGTTTCAGATTGCCATTGCGCTAAAGACCCCGTCCAGTTATAGGTGTTTGATGGGCCGCCATAATCATAGGTAATTGTCGCAGATGTAAGGGTTTGAGTTCCTGTGTTTGAAATTTTAACCATTGGCGTAATATCTCCTCCACAAAATGTCCCAACAACTCCTTGAGGATCTGTTAAAGAAGCGTCATTAACCGTACTTCCAGATCCACTAGGGTCAAATCCATCAATAAAAGACACCCCATCATTATTTGGATCTAGCCAGTGTTTTAATTGATCTGAACTATTACTCCCACTTGGATTCCATGATTTATTTAAACTTCCATAATAATCTGGTGCTGATAAATTACTGCAAGATGCACCGCCTCCCCATAACTGACCAATAATTCTTTTATTCTGATCAAAAAGAGGAGAACCCGAAGAACCTCCCTCCGTGGTTGTATTTCTATCCCAATTAACTTGCCAACTGCTATTTGCCTCTGAGGAACCCATTGCTTGAACAGCACTAACAGGATCATCATCAAAAGAAATCTTTTTTATATCGCCCGAAGGATGATGGATAGATACAGCTGTAGTAGCTGGTGTATTTGAATTATTATACCCGGAAAAATAGGGGTTATATGACAAAGGAACCGTTCCATTCTGTAAGCCACCAGTAATTTCAACCAAACACATGTCGGAAGGTTGTCTTTTAGCTCTTAAAGTTGCACCACTTAAGGAAACAAAGCTTGGAGAAGATCCTGGATTGTTACAATCAGGAGATTGCCAATTAAATCTAAAAATCCAACTCGCTGGGTTAGAATAACAATGATTTGCTGTTAAAACATACGGTTTTCCATCATTTTGAGTATTATTAATAAGTGCTCCTGAACAAAAACCATTACTTCCGGAAACCAACATAACGGCACTATTTCGTTGGTTTTGCCATGGTATACCATCGTTGCAATTTACATTCATGTTGCAAGACCCTGATGAACCAAATGCTTTTTCATAAAACTCTGAAGCCGTTCTATATCCATGAGTTACTGTTGATATTTCAATATTTCCTAAATTGTTTTTGGCCTTAACTAAATACTCAACAATTGCTGTTTGACCAGGAATAATTTCTGCACCAAGTTGGCCATCATAAAGATGCTTAGAAGTAAATTTTCCTAAAACAAAGGATTGATTTGGATCATAAATATATAATTCATTGCCATTTGGGATATCTGTATTTGAAAAAGTTAAATTTATCGTTAATGCTTCTTTAGAGGTAACTTTTAACAACCATATTCTGTCTCCATTTGATAAATCAATCCACGATCCAGAATTATGTAAATTTAAACTCGTGTAATTATTAAAGCCAAATCGCCAAGGAGCGATTCCTGTATTATCCGTTATTGCATCTTCTGATTTAAGCTCCAAAATATTAGGTGTCTGGAAAATTTGATGATCAATGTTTTTAAAATTTAAAAGAATTTTTGAAGATTTTGGAATGCCTCCATCTCCTTGTTGAGAAAACATTGAAAATGCAGAAAAAAGGAAAATGAAAAATAATATTTTACGAAAGTTCATAGAAATAGTTTGATATCATATGTTGCCATATAATTTGGTTTAGTTTTGGTTTAGTTTATTTAAATCTTTTTACAAAGACTTCTTGTAAAGTTATTAAATAAAAACAAGTATTAAAAATGCAAGTGTCTATGACAAGCTATTTGAAACTCAAATTAAAACCTCCGTTTCTGTGAAAGCAATTCCATTTTCCTCCAACTCATCTAAAAGAGGCTCATATATTTCAGGTTTAACAGGGATATGAACTCCTATAAGGTGGGTTTTATTTGTTAGAATTAATTTAGCAGCCATCGCTATTGGTAGACCAACTGTATTGGACATTGCCGTATAAACCTGATCCTCTCCAATGTTAATCATAGAAGAAGTTATCCTTTTTTCAATCCCATCGAGCGTGTATTCAAACTCGTGGTACATAACTAACATATCTCTATCATCTTTTGCTAAAGACATTTTATTAACGAGTAACTTTTGTAGCATCATTGCTGGACTTGCATTGAGTTCTCCAAAAGAAGCGTCTTTTTCAAAAACACCTAACCACTCAAATTGATCATATAAATACGCCCTATCTTCTCTCAAAAAACGTTTAAATTTTTCTTCTACAGGAATAGATGCATCGTATGGTAAAAAGGCATTTAAAAATGACCTAGGAGTCAATTCATTTGACTTTTCCATTGCATAAGAATCATCAGTCATTCCAAGTTCAACGAAAACATCCCATCCATAACAAAAGCCGGGTCGCCTTAATGTGCCTCTATAAATTGTGGCTATATCATCCAAGCCATATAAAGATCGATAAGAAAGAGAATCTCTATTAGGATAGCCTTCAAAATCTCCATAACCATCTATGGAAATATGATCTAATCTACTAAAAAGCTTGTTATATGGAATGTATTTATATTCTCCATGATCAATAAACATTGCTGCGCCTCCTTTTCCAGCTAATACGACATTTCTTGGATTCCAAGTAAACTTGTACTTCCAAGGGTTATTTTCACTACTTGGTTCTAAAAGCCCACCGCAAAAAGAATTAAAGCAAGTTAAAACCCCACCTTTATTTTTGATGGCATCAATAATCTTCATCGCACTCATATGGTCAATACCTGGGTCAACTCCAATTTCATTTAAGATAAGAATGCCCGCTTTTTTAGCTTTTGCATCCAAACACTTCATCTCCTCTGAAACATACGAAGGAGTTATTAAATTGGTTTTTAAATCGATACAATCCGCTGCAACATCTACATGAAATCTAGCTGGCAACATGGATATAACCAAATCTGACCTTGATATTTCTGGCCTTCTTTCATTAGGATCTAATGCATTAAAAGAAATCGCTTTAGCAAAGCTACTTCCATTGATCTTTTCTTTTATTAGAGTAATATCTTTATCAACAATAGTTAGTTGCCAAGAGTTTTCTTCTGCATGCTTGAGCAAATATCTTATTAGGGAGGATGCAGACAAACCTGCACCGAGAATTAATATTTTTTTCATATATTAAATTAGAGAGCACTTTCGAGTAAAATAGGACGTATTATTTCAAATAAAACTTCTTCATCCCAAGGTTTTGGGATGAAATTATCTAGCAATTTCTGTTTTTTTAATTCGTTTAATGATTTTTTATTAGCCTGCCCAGATAACATGACACAAGTTAAATCAGGATATGATGCTTTTATATCTTTTATTAAATCAGCACCAGACATAGTTGGCATTTGAAAATCAACCAATGCAAAAATTATTTTTATGTTGTCCTTAACCAATTCTTCAATATTCATCATCACCTCTTCAGGTTTTGTGTAATATTCAAGCAAGGTATATTTAGAATCAACAATTTTAGAGAGCTGAAAACTAAGCATTTGAAGAATATATGGATCATCATCAACACAAATAACTGCATACTGAACATCTTCCATGCTTCAAATTTAAGAATAATAAAGTTGTTTTAACAAGCGATTTAAAATCATTTATAAAGGGAAATAAATAATAAATTTTGTTGCCTCTTTTTTTGATATAACGGTTATTTTAGCATCGTGTTCATCAATAACATTTTTAACAATACTAAGCCCTAAACCTGTTCCGTTTTTATGAGCTTTTGTAGTGAAAAACTTATCAAAAATTTGATTCAGTACCTTCTTTTCAATTTCTGGCCCATTATTTTCAAATATCAATTCAATGTGTTTTTCATTCCTCTCTGCACAAATAGATAGTTTTTTTGGAGTGGTTAAACTTTCCATGCTTTCTATTGCATTTTTAATAAGGTTAGACCATAATTGAAAAAGCTTTATATCATACCCCTGAATGGATAGAGACTCATCCACATCAAATTTAACCTCAATGTTTTTCTTTAATTCGTAATTAAAAATATTTAAAACCGTTGCAATACTTTTCTTTAAAACAACATCTCTTTTTTCACTAAAAACTGGATCTTTAATAAAAGACCGAAGATCTTGCACCACTTTTGTTGCTTTTTCTCCTGACACCATAATGGTTTGAATGAAAGAACGAAGCATTACCGCATGATAAATAAGCTCCATAAATGCAAGAGGATTTGAAGAATTTAGAACTTTATTTAAAAGTTTGTGATTGTTGACATTTACTCTGTTTTTTACCATAAAATCAGCAAACTTATCCACGTCTATATCTTTCGGTAAATTTTTTTCTAATAAATATTCATATGCAACTTTTCTTTCTTTTCTTGCCTTCAAACCACCAACAAACAATTCCTTATCATTTAAAATTTTTGAAGCATAGGCATACGCAAAATTTAATTGCTCTTCTGAACTTGATGAAAAAGTGCCTTTAAATAGGCCCTGAAGAGAATAAAGAAGGCTTTCGGCTCCAATCTTTATAGCACCCAAAGGGGTGTTTAAATCATGCGCAATCCCAGCAGATATTTCACCAATGGTTACCATTTTTTCCTGATTCGCTATCGATCTACTTAATTGAAGATTTTTTTTAGTTTTATCAATTACTATTTGCTCTAAGTTCGCATTGATTTCCTCTATTTGTTTTTTTGATTCTTCTATTTGCTTAATATGATCTACTCTATTGCTAACATTAACTAACATTTGTGCATAAAGCTTAAGTAAGCTTTTTTCTTCTTCTGTGTAGGATCTCTTTTCTCTAACAGAATCAAAACCAACAAAACCTAAACATTTTTTACCGTCCATCATTGGTATGGAAATTAAACTTTTAATTTCCTGACTTTCAATGATTTTTCGAAATTTTCCTCTTGCTAATTTTTGAATATCTGGAATATGAATTTCTTTTCCTTTAAAGTGTCTTTTTCGCCAAATAGGCATCTTATCAAATGGGATAGCTTGAAGAGTTTGCATCTGAGGAGAAATTCCTTCAGCACACCACTCAAACAAATTAGAAGCACATTTTTTTTGATGATTATACTCAAAAACATAAACTCGTTCTACATTTATAAATTTACCTATGATTTCAAGGGAAACAACAATCTCTTTTTCAAGAGTATCAAGAGGAATATTAATATATACAGAAGAAATTTTCATTAATAAATCCTGAAACCTAGCGGTATCAATTAGTGTTTGTTGAACCTCTTTTCGTGGTGAAATATCATATCCAATGGTTAAATAATGAGTAATCTGTTTTTTGTTATTGTAAATAGGATGAATCGTTAAATCCACCCAAAAATAAGAACCGTCCTTTGCTTTGTTTCTTATTTCAGATCTCCAAGTTTTCCCTTTTTTAATTTCAGACCACATCTTTTTCCAAAAATCGTTAGAGTGATATTCTGAATTTAAAAGACTAAAACCTGTTCCTATTAATTCATTTTCTGAATATTTTGATAAAGCACGGAAATTATCATTTGTCCTAATAATTGTTCCATTTAAACTTGAAACAGCTACTAAAGACGTTTTATCCAATGCATCAGTAATCTCCAATAAACTTTTGTTTTGCTCCTTAATTATTTGCTCGTTTTGTTTTCTATCGGTTATGTCAAATTCAACCAACATATAACCGTTATGAACACCCTCATTATCATATAAAGAATTTACTGTTAAATCAACCCAGTAAAAATCTCCTTGTTTTGATTTATGCAAAACCTCTTCACGAACAAATTCGTTCAGTGACATTTTTTTAGAAATTTGCTCAATAGTTTTTTTGTCAATTGCTTTATGAATAAATGAAAGTGGATCTTTGCCATTTAATTCAGTTATTGAATATCCAGACCTTTTGATAAATGATTTATTTGCCCAGGTGATTTTTTTGTTTTTGTCTAAGGTTAAAACCCCATTATTAGTCCTTTTAGCTAGTAAGGATAGTTTTTCAAGTTCTATATCTTTCTTTTTAATTTGTTTTATATATGAAGAAATATCTGTCGCATAAACGTGAATATAGTTTTGAGGAGAAATAAGTTTAAACGAAATAGAATAAGTTCGACCATTCCTCTCCAAATGAAAAAGACTTTCTTTTTTCTTTGATTTTAAAAACCCTTTTAACTCATTTTTAAAATCTTTATCCTTAATTTGATTTGTATTTACATCAAAATCAGATAAAAACTTCTTCTTCGCAGAATTATTTGAATACAATAAATTAAGCTTAGAATCAAAACTTATTACCCCATTCGGATTTTCATCAGGAAGGTCATATAGATAATTTGATTTTGAGGAATTTGAAATCATGAGGTAAAATCAATACAAAAGACTCTAATATACTTCATTTAAAATATATAAGTCAATTAATTTGATTTTATTTTTGGTATGCGCTTTGATAAGTTATCATTAAAACAAATGAAAAGAAAAACAATCACTGTATTATCGTTTTTTTTATTATCCGCCGCAATAATCAAAGACAAAAGCCATTCTAAACATAAATCATCCAATGAAAACACCGCATTTTGTATCGGTGAGAAATTAACCTATAGAGTTAGTTATGGAATAATTGATGCAGGAGAAGTTACTTTAGAAGTTAAAAAAAGCAACAAAGAAATAAGAGGAAATAAAGTATATCATGTCGTTGGCAAAGGTAGAACCTTAGGAGGCTTTAATGCTATATTTAAAGTAAATGACACTTATGAAAGCTATATTGATATTAAAAAAATACATCCTCTTTATTTTAAGAGAAGAGTTGATGAGGGAGGTTACAAAATAAAACAAGATTACAACTTTTTACAAAAACAAAATAGGGTTAAAACACAAACAAATTCATTTAATACCCCAGCAGAAATTCAAGACATGATTTCTTCATTTTATTATGCAAGAACACTTGATTTTTCAAACATTAAAAAAAATAAAATATTTGAATTCAACTGCTTTATGGATGAGGAAGTTTATCCATTAAAAATAAAATATATTGGAGATGAAAAAATTAAGATTAGAAAAGGAACATTTCATTGTCATAAGTTTGTTCCTGTTTTACAAACGGGTAGATATTTCAACGATGAAGAAGATGTGGAATTTTGGGTGACAAATGATGATAATCATATTCCTGTATTAGTAAAAGCTAAAATTCCAGTCGGAACCATTAAAATGCATCTTGTGGATTGGAGAGGATTAAAAAACCCTCTAAAAAGCAAAAAATAAACAACTTAATCTTTTTTTAACAAGCAAACACAATAAGCTTTTACCCCTTTAGATTGGCCAAAAGAATCTAGCTTTTCATGCGTTGTAGCTTTAATAGAAATTAAAGAATCTGAAACCGAAAGAACACTAGCTATTTCTTTACACATAAGCGGTATATATGGCAAAACTTTTGGTTTCTCGAGAACAATTGTACAATCCAAATTTACTAACAAATACCCCTGCTGATAAACTAAGTCTGAAGTTTTCGACAGCAACAACTTGGAATCTATATTTAAGAATTTATCATCCGTATCTGGAAAATGTTTCCCTATATCTCCTAAATTACATGCCCCCAACATGGCATCGCAAATCGCATGAATTAAAACATCTGCATCCGAATGTCCTAGTGCTCCGAAATCAGATTCTAGTTTAACCCCGCCAATTATTAGGTCCCTGCCTTCTACTAATTGATGAACATCAACGCCAAAACCAATTCGAAAATCACTCATTTATTCGGGTTTATTTGACCCACCCTCACTTGAGTTCTGATCAAGGTCTAAACGAATTGTAAACCTAAGTGTGTTTGCTAAAGGACTTTGTCTTCCATTAAGAGAAGCAAGGTATGAAATATCAATTCCAAACATATTATACTTAAGAGAAGCTCCTAGATTCAAATACTGTCTATTTCCTTTGTTTTTATTTTCATAAAAAACACCTGTTCTTAGTGCCAATATCTGATTGTACCACCATTCCACTCCTAACGCAAAATTTATTTCTGACAATTCTTCTTTTAAACGTGTGCCACTAACCACTTCATAACTTCCATCATCATTTTGAATATAATCTCCATTATCATCTGTTGCAACAACTCCAGGAGCATCATAAAAGGACTGCACCATTCCTGAAATAACCCCAACATCATTTGACATCCCGGAAAGCATCACATATTCCCCATCAATTAAATCATAAGAAGCTGGAGTAGGAACAAGTAATCTCTGAATATCTAAAGAAAAAGTAACCGAATTAAATTTATCAAAGTCTGCTTTAAAAGAATTTCCGATTTTTAGATTCATTGGAATAAAATCCTGGGCAGATAATTCAGAATAAGAAACTTTGTTTCCTATATTATTTAAAGTTGCTGCAAACATATAGGTTCCATCTGTTTTTCCAATTCTTGCATCGTCATTATTATAAGAAAACGACAAATCAGTAGCGCCAACAATTCCTGGCTTAGTATTAACCCCAGCAACCGTCAGGCCGCCTGTTAAATTTGAATATGCAAATTTTCCATTAATGCCTATACTCATTCTATCTGAAAGACGAAAAGCATATGCTGCAGCTAATTCAAACTCACTTGGCTTATCATCTCTTATTACGTTACCTGATGCATCCGTAAAGGTGATTTCTCCTAAACTAAAAAACTTTACCGCTCCTCCTATAGAATGAGTTTTATTAATCTTATAATACCCAGACAAATAAGACAAATGAATGTCATTTGTTAATTGCCTTAACCATGGAGTGTAAGATAAACTAATTTCAGATTTCTTTTCTGCGAAAGTTAATGCAGAGGTATTCCAATAGATAGATGTAGAACTTGCACTCAAAGCTGTTCCAGCGTCCCCCATTCCTCCTGCTCTTGAATCTGGGGTTATCGCCATAAAAGGAACAGCGGTTGTAATTGAGTTTAACTGAAGATCGTTGTCCGTAACTCCACTACCACTTGTTGGCTGAGCAAAGGCATTTCTTGCTAAAAAAACAAAAAATGAAATTGTAATTATTTTTATTGTGTCTTTCATAACTAACTATTGTGCAAAAATATACATACGTTTTAAAATAACCATTATTGTTTGATTTATTTCAATAAAACTAATTTTTGGAATTTTTCGGCAGTTCTACCATCATTTGTAGTAACCTTTAATTTATAAACGTATACTCCCTTTCCTAAATTATCTCCAAAATCGTCTTTTCCATTCCAATAAATACCATTTATTCTATACCCATCGGTATTCACATTTTGATTAATCGATTTCACTAACTTTCCTGAAACCGTAAAAACTTGTATTTGAACATCCATAGAATTACAAGCTTGGTTGTGTTCAAATAAAAATTCGGTTTGCGTGGTAAAAGGATTGGGGTAGTTGTAAACTTTTTCAATGGATATATCTTGATTATCTTGAACAATAAAATCAATTATTTGCTTAGAGGAGTTATTATTTACGTCCCACACCTTAAAAGTCAATTGATGTGGACCTTGTTCTATATCAGAAAAATGATACCTAACCTCCCCAGATTGATAGGTGTCCAAGTCAGCAGTATAATAATCATTTAAAACTATTGGTTCAGAAGTATTATCATCAAGATAAACGGTTATATCATGACCTATCCCACTTCCAACTGTATTTATCCCACTATTATCGAATATTTTTGCTATTAAAGTAGGGGTGTTATTTGTGATTCCTCCGCTAACAAATGACTCTTCATTAAGAAATACCGTAACATCTGGGCCATCTGAGTCTTGCAAAGCATTTGGGTTAATCCCACCAATTACAAAGGTAGTGTCAAATCCAGATGCGTCATCGTTATTATTATTTGCATAATGGCTTATTTTTCCATTTCCATAAGCTAAAGAAATATCTTTTGGAACAATAAAACTATAGTCAAAATATCCATTTACCACGGAAGCCTTTCCTTTATAAATAATGTTTTTTTGAACTTCGTAGGTAGTTTCATATGAACCCGGGTCTTGGCCTAAAGTCTTTTCCATTTTTATTTTATCAAAAATTACGGGCGATAAAACCCCTGAAAAAGAATTCATTGTCACTCCTTGAAAATCTTCAATATGTCCTTTTATATTAACGACACTTAATGCTTTTATAGTGTCTTGAGAAATGACAGGGCTTTCTCCATTAATTGAATCTGTAATAATTTTATATCTAGGCACAGAAATTCTTAATGCGGGATCGCCAATTAAGGTAAACGATCTTTTATTTTCTTGAGTTCCAGATTCATTTTTTGTCCTTCTAATTATCTCTCCAAAAGTTAAGTATAAACTATCCGAATCTTTTTGAAAAACATTATTGTAAAAAGCAATTCCCGTTACAGTATTAACATTAAAAAAAACAGGCCTAGTTGTCGTCATTAATGCTATACTAGCTCCTTTTGGATTAAGGGAAACCCACTCCCCAGCAGACACTCTTCCTGGATCATCATATCTCGTGAATTCACAAGTGTTGGAAACAAAAAGATTTAAAGAATTTATATTTCTCCAAGATTGTATTTCAGGAATTGTTACAACTCTTTCTTGAGCTAATCCAACTTCACCACCATGCCCAACATAATGCATGATTAGTGCGCCTCTTTCAACACAAGAATTAATCGCATTGTTAACTTCGGGATATCTTTCTCCCCCAGCAGTAGTTTGTTGCGGATAAGCATCAAGATATATTTTTTCACAATTAAATTCCGTGTGATTATTCTTTATCATGTTATACTGTGGCTCCGTATCATTTACAATGAAATAATTACCATCTTCATCATCGGCTATCTGTACAATTTTTAAACGCCAGTTTCCAAAAGTATTATTTCCATTCTCTCCACTACAGCAGACTGTCTCTTGGTTAAAAATCGTTGATCCATTAAGCATGTAATGCTCTATTTTATCCACTAACTGTTGCGCAGTTGCAGGATCTGTTGCAAGTAGTCTACCAATACCTATATCAAGTTGATCTGTAGAAGACATTCCTTCAACATCATCTAACAAACCAAAGAAATCATCCGTAACTAAAGAACTAGTATGATTTTCACTTGACTCAACTTGATAAGTCAATACGAAATTTGTATTATTTGATATTCTATCTTTTGGATCATAAGATCCATCTCCAAACAAAAGTAAATATTTGGGTTTTGTTTCAGGAGAAGAATTCCCTCTATCGTAAAACATTTTTGCAAACATTCTTATAGCACATGCATCTTGCATTCCAGAACTAAATTCATTATAAATCTGTTCGTTTGTTACAACATGTACCGTTGTTCCATTTGCTCTATGCAAATCTGCTAATCGATTTGCCTCACTTAAAAACAAAGAATTAGTAACAATTAAATATTCTGCCTGTTCAAGGCCATGAAGATTTTGATTGGTAACCATCCCAACAAAAATTGGAGTGGAAAAGTTAATTCCATCATAGGCGACAAACTCTCTAATAGTATCTGCATGCTGAACAAATGAAAAAACAGAAGATTGAGTGTTTCCTGTAATTTTTTGAGGAATGTGCCTATTTGTAATATCCCAAACCACTCCATTGGATGGAAATCCACTTATCGAGTATTCGGCAATTTGATTTGAAGCAACAGACTCTAGATCTCGAAAAGATAACTGATTTGAGGTATAAACTAAATTTCTTCTAGAGTTTAAAACAATTCTATCCAAATAAGCCAATGTGCTTGGATTACTTCTAGAAACCGTAAGCTTTAAGTTTATTGAAGAGCTTGATGAGTTAAAATCAAAATCATGTTGAATTCTAGAATAATCCTCAGATGAAGAGGAAAAAGAAGTGGAAGATAAGGCATTTCCATTAATAGCAAATTCGACAGATGCTGCATCTGAAACCCTCTTGTTTGATGCCATACTTATATTTAAACCTGTTAAAAACCCAGAAGATATATTTGGAACGTTAAATAAAAAGTTTTTTTCAAGTTGGCCATTAACAGGTATATCAAATAATTCTCCATACCACCTTTGTCCTCCTTCAACAAGAGAAACATTATCTACTTCATGAATATCTCTATGCGAAAATGAACTAACCTGAATTGTAGCACCACTTGTTGGTGGAGAGTATTCTCCTATTCGCATTGGCGCTTCATTCGAATTAATATTAATAAAGTAGCAAGAAACATCCGAATAATGATTTCTTTGTTGATCAAAACCAGTTGACCCATTTTTTTTCCATCGATGAGGACCCCAAGCATAAAACAAAATGTAATCTCCTGAATCAAAAGAACCATCGGCATCTCCGTGTATATGTATTGCATTTTTCGCCAAATCATCGGTTCTGTATTCATTATTTTGAACGGGTAATAACCCATCGCCATTTCCATAAATATGGATGCTATTTGGATTTAAGTTTGTTGTGTTTATCCCACAATTCTCCAAAAATTGTTTATCCAGCTTGTAAATTCCATCAGCACTAATTGCTATTTTGTACCAATTTCCAGAACCATTAGCCAAGACCGAATTAGCCACAAAATCCTTTTGTTTAGGTTTATTTGGTTTTGACGTTAATTTAATTTGTAACGATTTAATTCTAAGAATTTGATTATTAACTTTTATAAAAGGAATAAAATCAAAAACAGCAAAAGAAGTGTTTTTTGACCTTGTTACTTTCATGGATAGGTTAAGGGTGTCCAGATTTATATTGCTATAGTTATTTAAAAACTTTTTTTCTTCATCCACTGCTATTTCGGTTTTATAGCCGAGCAATACGAGATCAAAATTTTCAGAACTTATCTTTTCCCGATAATATACTTTAGGAATAAAGTGCTCAATCGATAAATTTTCTGCACTAGGTATATAAATCTGAGTTAGAGTAGCGATGGTTTTAAGAACGGGTGATTGCCATTTTACAGAAACGACAATTTCTTTCTCTTTTTGGGAAATTAAAGAGCTTGAGAACATCAGAAAGAAGAATAGCGATAAACAATGGGTAAAAAAGCGATTCATTTAAGTTTATTTAACAACTACAAATTTAATTAGAATGCTTATAAAACGTGTATTCGTCTTGTTTATTTCTTTAATAACTTTATTTTTGTAACCTTTGATTATTTTAACCGTTAAAATTGGATGCGTTAATACCATTGATGTGAAACTTGATAAACATTATATGAAGAGAATTATTTTTAGCGGGATAATATGTATTATCTGTTTTGGAGCCAAAGCACAGGATCCAACATTTACACAGTTTTATTCAAACCCGGTATATTTAAACCCAGCACTTGCTGGTTCTTATGGTTGTCCTCGTATTTCGATGAACTATCGTAATGAATGGCCTCAGCTAACAGGAAACTACGTTACCTATAGTGCAGCTTATGACACCTATGCAAAAAGCCTCTCTGGAGGAATTAGTGTTCTTGCTCTCCACGATCAACAGGGGCAAGGAACCATTCAAACTTCCATGCTTGGTCTTGTTTATTCGTACCATGTAAAATTAACCCGTAAGTTTTCGATGATGTTTGGTGCTAGAGCAGCTTGGTTTCAGAAATTTTTAGATTGGGACAAACTGACTTTTGGAGACATGATTGACCCAAGACGTGGATTTATTTATCAAACTGGCGATGTTCCTAGAGGAAATGGAAGAAGAGGTTTTTTTGATGTATCGATGGGAGCCGTTGGATTTAGCAAACACTTTTTCTTTGGTGGCGCAGTACATCACATTAATCGTCCTGATGAATCGATGATTTTAGGCGAATCTAAATTACCGATGCGTTTCACAGGGCATTTAGGAGCAGATATTCCAGTAGGAGGAAGATCAAAATACTCCAACACCACTTCGATTATGCCTAACATTATTTACCAATACCAAAATGGATTTCAAGAATTAAATATTGGTACTTACGTAAAATACGGTAACTTTAATGTTGGAGCGTGGTATAGAAACAGAGATGCCTTTATCCTTACCTTTGGATTAAACACGGGTAAATTTAGATTAGGATATAGCTATGATATCACCGTTTCTAAGTTAGGAAACGGCGTTTCAGGAGGATCACACGAAATCTCTATGGGACTCAATCTTCGTTGTAGAAGAAAACCTAGAGCCTTTAGAACCATTTCTTGTCCGTCCTTTTAGTAACAAAAAGAAAAAAAATAATTATTAAGAATAATAACTTTAAAACAAATAGATTATGAACAAGAAAAACATATTTCAATTTGTAAGAATATATAGCTTGATGTTAATCGGGCTATTCTTGGTTGGTTCATGCGCAAAAGAACGATCTGCAAAAACTGGATGGATGCTAAATAGCCCAAGTGCTGGTGGAAGTGGATTTGAAAAATTCCCTGCAATAGACCAAGAAACGGGCCCTGGATTAATTTTAGTGGAAGGAGGAACATTCACCATGGGGATGACAGATGAAGACGTCCTTAAAGAATGGAATAATACGCCAAGAAGAATTACCGTGCCATCTTTTTACATGGACCAAACAGAGGTTTCCAATTTTGACTACCTTGAATATTTGTTTTGGTTGAAAAGGGTATATGCCACTTCTCGTGTTGGATCTAGAGATGTTGACAATGTAAGTTACATCAAAGATGGAACAACAGAAGTTGATTATTTAAACGATGAGTTAAAAGAAGAATTTGAAACTTTTAAAGAAGATAAAATAACTGAATTTGAAGATGACGACAACGCATTTAAAAAGTTTTATGACAATTATGAAGAATCGTTTACTTCGGTTTATCAAGAAGTCTATAGAAAAGCATTGCCAGATACGCTTTGTTGGAGAGATCCATTATCTGCGATGGAGCATTACGTAGATTATTATTTAAGACATCCGGCCTATAGAGATTATCCAGTAGTCGGAGTTTCTTGGATTCAAGCAAATGAATATTGCAAATGGAGAACAAATCGAGTAAATGAATTCATTTTATATCGTGAGGGAATATTAGATTGGGAAATGGAAAACAAAGAATTGACCCCATTTCATATGTTTGACACCGAAGCCTATCTTGCTGGTCAATATTTTGGTGTAAACCCTGCTCCTAGAGAAAAAAACAGAATGTATGATGAAGGGCAAGATGATGAAGGAGATGAAGATAAAGATAAAGTGGAAACAGATGCTAAATTCAATAAGCAATCTTCTGAAGACAATGGAAGAAGGTTAAGAAACTTTAACCCAGCAATGCAGTCCATTAATAAAAACAACAGAAACTATGGAGCTAGAATCGTTCGTCTTGAAGATGGTATCTTATTGCCTAATTATAGACTTCCAACAGAAGCAGAATGGGAATATGCTGCAACCGGTTTAATCGGAAATCTTCAGGAAAACTCTGAAAACTACACAAGCAGAAAGGTTTATCCATGGAATGGACATTATGTTCGACGTGATGAAGATCAATTTCAAGGAGCAATGCAAGCTAATTTTCAAAGAGGCCATGGCGACTATATGGGTATTGCAGGAAACTTAAATGATGGCGCTGCGCCAACAGCACCAGTGGAATCTTATTGGCCAAATGATTTTGGACTATATCACATGGCAGGAAATGTTTCTGAATGGGTTCAAGACGTATACAGACCAAACTCTTTAGATGATGTTGCAGATTTTAATCCTTTCAGAGGAAATGTCTACAAAACAAAATTAACCACTTCTCTTGGTACACATGATGCCATGAAAAATGACCGTATCCGATACGATGTTCATGGAATGAGAGAATATACCAACGAATTTGAAAGGGTTCGCTACCAAAGAATAAATGCTGGAAGTCATGATCCTGGTGCACAAATAAAACATGCTAAAAATGCAACAATTGGCCATGTTCATCTTCATTATAAATACGACTCAATCATTGGTGTTAGTGGAAAAGGTGGAACAACAGAAGAAGCTGTATTCAGCAAAATAATTGACACCAACCAAAATTCACCCGTTTATTCTATAAAATCTGGGGATGGAAACATTTTTTCAATTGACCAAGGAAATGGAATTGTTAGCTATACAAAGCTTGCCACTCCTGGTTTATATGAAGTGGTGGTATCCGTAGAGGAACCAGGTGCTACCCCAATTGCTACCTCTGATTTCACTTTATACTTTAACATTTTAACTAAAGATAAACCTATCGCATTTGCAAATAACTCGAGTGGTCAACACAAATTGATTAGCTCCAGAAATGCATCTGAATTTAGAAAAGGATATAAACCAGACCCTTTATACTTGTCATCAGGATCTGATTTAACGAAAGAAGGAACACAGTACCGTAGTGAAATTGTTTTTTTAAATGCCGTAAACGCAGTACTTGATAGTGCTATTGAAGCAAAAAACAATCTTCGGACAACAGAATGTTCTAGAATTATAGAAAGAGGATTATGGGATGGAGTATTTAATGTTCAATTTTTAGACAAAATATTTTCTCCAGTAGTTGGAACATCTTATTTAGAAGACCCAGCAATAACCAACTTGGTTACCATGCTTCGAAATGGCCTAACAGAGTATATTGTTGAATATGAAGGCCAAATGAGATATCGAAATGTGCTTGTAGAAGAAAATATTGGTAGATTAAACTATCGTAAAGATGATTATATCGATTATCTTGATGGAGATATTGAGTCTTCTATATATTACAACAATAAAGACGAAAGAAAAAATCAAATCAATGATGGGAAAAGAAATCCTAAATTAGTAATGTATCAAAACGAGCACGAACGTTATGATTTGCAAGGAGAAGACCTTACAAAAAGATTTGATAAAGGGTGGCCAACAACTCTTGTTTCTGACAAATCTAGAGTTTACAAAGGAGGATCATGGGAGGATCGTGCATATTGGATGGGAGCTGGAACAAGAAGGTTTTTAGATCAAAAACAATCTACTCGAAACATTGGTTTCCGTTGTGCAATGGATAGAGTTGGTAGTCCAACAGGAAAAAATTACGGGAAGAAAAAGAAACGTAAATCATAAAACATTAGGCCTACTGAAGTAGGCCTTTTTTTTACATGAAAGAGTTATTTGAACTGTTTTATAAGTCTTCTGGAGTATCAACAGATACTAGAAAAATCCAAAATAATTGTTTATTTATTGCTTTAAAAGGCGATAATTTTAATGGAAATTCTTTTTCAAAACAAGCGATAAACAAAGGAGCTTCCTTTGCTATTGTTGATGAAAAAGAATTTGCCGATAATAAACAAATATTTTTAGTGAACGACTCCTTATTGTTTTTACAAGCATTAGCTAGACATCATCGAAAGAAAATAAATAAACCAGTAATTGGCATAACTGGAACAAATGGAAAAACAACCACTAAAGAGTTAATCAATTGTGTGCTTTCGGTTAAATACAATGTGTTGGCTACAAAAGGAAATCTAAACAATCATATTGGTGTTCCATTAACCTTACTAGAAATAACTCCTAAAACCGATCTCGCAGTAATTGAAATGGGAGCTAGTAAACCGGGAGATATTAAAGAACTCTGTGATATCGCCCTCCCTAATTATGGGATAATAACAAATATTGGCAATGCGCATATGGAGGGTTTTAAAACTAGCGAAGGGGTCTTTAAAACGAAAATGGAATTGTTTGATTACATTGAAAATACCGGTGGTTCTTTTATATACAATGGGCTTGACAGCACCTTTGATGTTATTAATGAACTCTATAACAAAGCAAAACTATTCAAGTTTGGTGATCGCGATTTTATTAATGCTAATCTAATTAATGCAGACCCATTGCTTGATTTTTCATGGAAAGATGCTAGTGGATATGAAAATAATATCAAAACAAAACTAGTTGGAAGCTATAATTTAGCTAATTTTTTAGTTGCTATTGTTTTTGGCCATTTGTTTAAAATAGAATCAAAGAAAATTAATAAAGCACTTTGTGAATACACTCCTTCTAATAATCGGTCTCAATTAGCTTATAGTAAATCCAATCAAATTATTATTGATTGCTATAATGCAAATCCATCTAGCATGAAAGCGGCTTTAAAAAGCATCAAAGAATCAAACAAAAAAAACAAAGTAGTGATTTTAGGGGATATGCTAGAACTTGGACAGGATAGTCAAAAAGAACACCAATCTCTTCTGGATTTGGCGAAAAAATACAAGCTTGAAGTCTATGCTGTTGGGGAGATTTTTAACTCTATTCAATCCGATACTATTAAAAATAAATTTAAGACTTCAGATCAAGCACTAAAACACTTCACAAAAAAACCAATTAAAAACAGCGTTGTTCTTGTTAAAGGTTCTAGGGGAATTGCCCTAGAAAAATTAATTCCTGCTCTTTAATTACTTCAGTACTCCTCTAGAAATTACAATTTTTTGAACTTCAGAGGTTCCTTCATATATTTGAGTAATCTTTGCATCTCTCATTAGTCTTTCTACATGATACTCTTTAACAAAACCATATCCACCATGGATTTGAACAGCCTCTACTGTTTGTTCCATCGCAACCTTTGAAGCATACAGTTTTGCCATGGCACTTGATTGGTCGTAGTTGTTTCCATTGTCTTTATCAATAGCAGATCTATACACAAGCATTTTTGCGGCTTCTATTTCTGTTGCCATGTCGGCAAGTTTAAAAGCAATTGCTTGATGCTTATATATTTCTTTTCCAAATGCTTTTCTTTCTTTAGAATAATCTCTAGCCAATTCAAATGCCCCTCCAGCGATACCTAAGGCTTGTGCAGCTATCCCTATTCTACCTCCAGAAAGCACCTTCATTGCGAATTTAAATCCAAATCCATCCTCCCCTATTCTATTTGCTTTAGGAAGTTTCACATCATTAAATAATAAAGTATGGGTGTCGCTTCCTCTAATTCCCAATTTATCTTCTTTAGCGCCAACAATAAATCCATCCATCTCTTTTTCAACAATAAACGCATTTATTCCTTTATGACCTAACTCTCTATTTGTTTGAGCAATAACTAAATAAATGGAGGCAGTAGAACCATTTGTAATCCAGTTTTTAGTGCCATTTAATAAATAATGATCCCCTTTGTCTATCGCTGTAGTTCTTTGCGAAGTTGCATCGGATCCGGCCTCTGGTTCGGATAAACAAAAAGCGCCAATTTTTTGACCGCTCGCCAAGGGAACAAGGTATTTTTGTTTTTGCTCTTCAGAGCCAAAAGTTTCTAAACCCCAACAAACCAAAGAATTGTTAACAGACATACAAACCGATGTGGAGGCATCTACTTTTGAAATTTCTTCCATCGCAAGAACGTAAGAAAGCGTATCCATGCCACTCCCACCATATTTAGGATCAACCATCATCCCCATGAAACCAAGCTCAGCTAGTTGCTTAACTTCTTCAACTGGAAACTTCTGAAGGTTATCTCTTTCAATAACTCCTGGTTTTAAAATATTTTGTGCAAAATCTCTTGCTGCTTCTTTAACCGCTTTGTGTTCATCTGATAGTTCGAAATTCATATATCTGAAGATTAAATGTTAATTTGGTTTACAAATTTAATTTTTTCATTGATTAATTTACCATAAACCCGTTACATAAAACATGGAAATTATCGGCCTTATGTCTGGAACCTCAATAGATGGCTGTGATATCGCGCATGTTAAATTCGAGACAATTAAAGAAATAGATTCATTCAAGACCCTTCATGTTAAAACTTATCCTTATAGTAAGGAACTCACAAAAAAATTAACTAATGCTACTTCTCTTTCTTCTTTTGAACTCCTTCAACTAGATAAAGAGCTAGGAAATAAATTCAGTGATTTTGTTAATGATTTTATTAAAACAAATCGGATTAAAAAAAATAAAATTGCTGCCATTGCCTCCCATGGGCATACTATTTTTCATCAACCACAACTTGGCATAAGTCATCAAATTGGTTGCGGATTAACTATTTCAAACAAAACAAACATCCCCACTATTAACGATTTTAGAAAAAATGATGTTTTACATGGCGGGCAAGGAGCTCCTCTTGTTCCTATTGGGGATTTTGGCCTATTTAATTCATATGCGGATGCTTTTTTAAATATTGGTGGTTTTTCCAACATTAGCTTCAAAAAAAAGAACGAAATTATTGCCTATGATGTTTGTCCTGGAAATCTTCCTTTAAATAAAATAGTTTCTAAAATAAACCTAATTTATGATCATAATGGCGCTATTTCTAAAACAGGAAAAAAAAATACCGAACTACTCAAAAAACTAAACAATTTAAATTTCTATAAAAGTCTTGAGCCAAAGTCATTAGGAACAGAATGGCTTGAAGGAAAGTTTATGCCATTGCTTGATGAAGAAACTAACGTTTCCAATTGTTTAAGAACTATTTGTGAGCATCTCTCTGATCAAATTTCTTTAACAATAAATAAAGAAAAAATTAAAAAAATTTTAATTACTGGAGGAGGAGCAAAAAACAACTTCTTAATGGATCTTATTAAAGAAAAATCAAATGCTTCCATTGTAATTCCTAAAAAAGAAATTATTGATTTTAAAGAAGCAATTATTTTTGGATACATGGGGTATCTTCATCTAACAAACCGAAAGAATTGCTTGTCTACCGTGACCGGAGCAAGTAAAGACGTTATTGGTGGCATACTCTATGGAGTTAATAAATGAAAAAGGTATTAACAATTTTAGATAAAAAGGTGTTAGTAAAAGATTTCAGAAAAAACATACCGTTTAATTTGTTTGTTATTTTTGTGTTTATAAGTTTTAAAAATGAAAGATTTATTAGATAAATTTGAAAACAAACGCCCTGAGGTTGTTTTTGAATGGAAAGATTCGGAAACCGAAGCAGAAGGATGGGTGGTGATAAATTCTCTTAGAGGAGGCGCAGCTGGTGGTGGAACAAGAATGAGAACCGGTTTGGACAAAAGAGAAGTGGAATCTTTAGCAAAAACAATGGAAGTGAAGTTTACGGTTGCTGGACCACCAATAGGAGGGGCAAAATCGGGAATAAACTTTAATCCAAAAGACCCAAGAAAACAAGGGGTTCTTAATCGTTGGTTTTCAGCAGTAACTCCACTTTTAAAACATTATTATGGCACAGGAGGAGACTTAAATGTTGATGAAATTCACGAGGTAATACCAACCACCGAAGATTGTGGCGTTTGGCATCCACAAGAAGGAGTTTTTAATGGGCATTTTCAACCTAGAGAGGCTCAAAAAATCAATCGAATCGGACAATTAAGGCAAGGCGTTCTTAAAGTAATCGAAGACGAGAAATATTCCCCTAGTTTAGCCAGAAAATATGCGGTTGCGGATATGATTACTGGATTTGGAGTTGCCGAATCAATAAGGCATTATTTTCAAATATGGGGAGGAGAATTAAGAAATAAAAAAGTTATTGTTCAAGGATGGGGGAATGTTGGATCTGCCGCAGCTTTTTATCTTGCACAAAATGGAGCAAAAATAGTTGGAATTATTGACCGAGTTGGAGGGTTAATTAATCCTGAAGGATTTACTGAATCAGAGATTAATCAATTGTTTTTGAATAAAAATGGAAACGAATTAGTTAGCAATGACTTAATTTCATATGAAGAAGTTAACTCTAAAATATGGGACATAGAAGCAGATGTCTTTATTCCATGTGCTGGATCAAGAATGATTTCGGAAGATTTGCTAACTAGAATGATTAAGTCTGGCGTCTCTGTTATTTCTTGTGGTGCAAATGTCCCCTTCTCAGATCCTGAAATATTTTTTGGGCCAATTGCAGACAAAGCAGATGAGTCTCTTGCTCTAATTCCTGATTTTATTGCAAATTGTGGCATGGCTAGAGTATTTGCTTACCTAATGGGTAACGACCTAGCAAAATTAGATGACAAGCTTATTTTCGATGACACCAGCAAAATCATTTATGATGCGCTTGAAAAAACAAACAAAATAAATCCAAAAAATACTGGTATCGCAAAATCTGGATTTGAAATTGCACTTAATCAACTTTTAAATTAATTTTATTACATGGAAGTTTTTATTGTAGCCACTTTTATTTTAGGATATTTTGCAATAACCATTGAACATAGTCTCAAAATAGACAAACTTATTCCAGCATTAATCATGATGGCTTTATGTTGGGCAGGGGTTGCTTTTGGTCTAGACTCATTCAACTCTTGGTTTGACAGTCATAACAGTAAACTATTAGATATTAGCGTGCTTGACCACGAACACAAACTTCATCTTCTAGAAAACACCCTGCTACATCATTTTGGAAAAACTTGTGAGATTTTAATCTTTTTAATAGGCGCAATGACTATCGTTGAAATCATTGATCATTTCAATGGATTTCAAACCATAAAAAAAATCATAAAAACAAAAAACAAGGCTTCTTTATTATGGATTGTTTGTGGACTTGGGTTCATTTTATCTGCCATTATAGACAACCTAACCGCTACTATTGTCTTAATCACCATTCTAAGAAAAGTTATTCCAGACAAAAACCTTCGTATGTGGTATGCTGGCCTTATTATTATTGCGGCAAATGCTGGTGGCGCATGGTCTCCAATTGGAGATGTAACCACCACGATGCTTTGGATGGGAGACAAAGTCTCTGCATTGGTTTTAATCAGCAAACTATTAATCCCATCTCTTGTCTGCATGATCATCCCCACATTTATCGCTACTTTTTTACCCATCTTTAAAGGAGAGATAGAAACAGAAGAAGATAATCAAGAGGTTAGCAAAAACAGCCTTTTTATGTTGATCTTAGGGCTTGGTATGATTGTTTTTGTTCCAATATTTAAAACTCTCACACATCTCCCTCCTTATGTAGGAATGATGCTATCCGTTGGAGTTGTTTCTCTTTTTGCTGAAATATTAAGCAATAGAGAATTTTCTATTACGGATGCACACGATGATAATCATGCACATGGAGCAACATTTAAAGCCTTATCAAGAATTGAAATGCCAAGCATCTTATTTTTTCTTGGGATATTAATGACCGTAGCCGCTCTTGAGTCTTTAGGGTTAATTTTCACTTTTGGACAAGAGGTAAATGCCACATTAGACCAAGACATTTTTATAATTTTACTAGGAATTGGTTCAGCAATAATTGATAATGTTCCTTTGGTTGCAGCCTCCATGGGAATGTTCCAAGACTCAATGGATGCAGATGTTTGGCATTTTATTGCTTATGCAGCTGGAACAGGTGGAAGCATGCTTATTATAGGATCTGCAGCAGGAGTAGTTGCAATGGGGATGGAGAAGATTTCTTTTTTCTGGTATTTGAAAAAAATCTCCTTATTGGCTCTTGTTGGTTATTTTGCCGGAATCGGAACTTTTTTATTATTGTCGTAACTTAATTATATTAACACGTTTAACTACTATGAATTTATTTTTTTTACTTAGCACGGATGCAACAGCAAATGTTACCTCACAAACAAAGCCTGTTTTTGAAATCCTAAAAGACTCTAGCGAAGGAGCTGGTCTTTATGTAAACATTATTTTGCTAGTCATGCTAGGCTATGCCGTTTTTGTTTTTGTTGAACGATTTTTGGCATTGTCTAAAGCCATGAAAGAAGAAAAAGGACTTCTTGATAATGTTAGCAATAGCATCAGTAAAGGAGATTTTGATGGAGCACGGATCATCTGTAATAATTCTTCAGACAGCCCTATCTCAAAAATGCTTTTAAATGGAATTGGGCAGCTTGAAAAAGGAGATGCTTCTGAAAGTGGAATTCGAAAAACCATTGAAAGTTCGGGTAAATTTGAAATCTCCAGATTAGAACAACGCTTAAATTATTTGGCAACAGCAGCTGGAGCAGCACCAATGATTGGTTTTCTAGGAACGGTCCTTGGAATGATGATGGTTTTTATTGATCTTGAAAACTCCACTACTCTTGAATTAAAAGTGATTGCGCCAGGAATAATGACCGCAATGGTCACTACCGTTGGAGGGTTAATTGTTGGGGTTATCTCGTTTATGAGTTATAACTATTTAATAGGAAGAATTGGAAAGGTTATTTATAAAATGGAAATGGCGGCATTAAAATTCATGGAATCCATAGACATTAAAAAATAAGCACTATGGATTTTAACTCTAGAAATAAAATAAAAATAGAAGGAGGAATGGCCTCCATGACCGATTTGGTCTTTTTATTACTTATCTTCTTTATCATTATGAGTTTAATGGCAAACAACCAAACGCCTATTGATCTACCCAAAACAGAAGAAGCTCTTCCAACAGATACCAATCCAGTCGAATTGATTGTCGTAATTACCGAAGATAATTTGTATCAAATTAATGGAAAAGAAAATGAAAAGGGACTTTCCTTTGAACAAATCAAGCCGATAATTGTAAGCGAAATGAAAACACAGTTTGAAAAATCAGGAAAAGAAGACTTAAAAATTGCAGGACACAAAAATGCCGATTATCAAGCTGTTTTTAAAGTGTTAGCACTTGCACAAGTAAACCAATGGAACCCGGTTCTTGCTTACGATAAGTAAATGAAAAAAATAAATAAAAATCCGCATCAAATTAGCCACCCTAAAGATGATTTAGCTGGGGCTATTTGCGCTATTTTATTTATCCTTGGTTTATATTTAATTTTAATTTCTTTTGAATATAAATTTCCTGACCCACCTCCTGTTCGACTAACAGTAAAAGCAAAAGTTCCTTTAACTAAAGAAGAAATTAAGAAATTTGAAATAAAAGAAACTAACGATGGTGGTGGTGGGAGTTCTGCAAAAGACCCTATCAAAAAGCCCAATAATGAAGCAGAAGAAGTTGTCACAGGAAAAAAGAAAAAAAGCGCCCTAAATCCGACAAAGGAAAAAAAGGAAAGGGAAAAGAAAAAGGAGGGGGAGATAACCTTTTTAATGGAAAAGGAGGAAGTGGAACAGGCGACGAATTTGGAGATGGAGATAAAGGTAATCCAGGAGATGACCCAGGTAAAGGTTTAAAACCTAGGATTCTTAAAGTAAAACCAAAAACTTCTAAAATATACAACGATCGATTAGTAGAAATTCATTTAAAAGTAAAAATAAATCCCGCTGGTCGAGTTATTTCAGCTACCAATATTCCTTCACAAACAACTACAAGAGATCAATCCTTAATTAATCGCGTTATCGAGGCCACAAAAAACACTGCTCTATATGACAAAAGACCAGGCGCGCCAATTCAAGGAGCTTGGATTACTGTTAAAATTGAGGCTAAATAATTAATGCCTACCTACAAAAAAAGCATTGACTGGTTATTTCAGCAATTTCCAAACTATCAAAAACAAGGTAAAAAAGCCTATAAAGCTGATTTAACAAATATTTCCAAGTTGTTATCCCTGCTTAACTTAGATAACAACAACTTAAAATTTGTGCATGTAGCTGGCACCAATGGAAAGGGAAGCGTTTGTTGCATGCTTGCCTCCACCCTATCCGAATCAGGTTACAAAACCGGACTTTTTACCTCCCCTCACCTATTAGACTTTAGAGAAAGAATAAGAATAAATGGATCCAAAATTTCAAAAGAGGAGGTAATTTCTTTTTGTGAAAAAGTAAAAAATTTAGACTTCAATCCTTCTTTTTTTGAAATTACGTTTGCCATGGCAATAGAACATTTTGTAAATGAAAAATGCGACATCTGCATTATTGAGGTTGGTCTTGGAGGGAGATTGGATGCCACAAACATCATTACTCCAATTCTAACCGCCATTACTAGCATCGGACTTGACCATACCGATATCCTTGGCAATTCGCTTTCCGAAATTGCAAAAGAAAAAGCAGGCATTATAAAAAAAGAGATTCCTTTGGTACTAGGAGAAAAAAATACTACCAAAGAAATAATGCATATTGCAAAAGAAAAAGACTGTTTGGTTCTTGAGACCAAAAAGATAACAAACAGTGTTCTTCCTCCTTTTGATTATGGATACCCCTTTGAAAATGCAAAAACAGCATTTGCCTGTTTAAAGGAATTAAATAAACTTGGATTTAAATCCAATCAAACCCATTTTAAAAATGGCCTAAAAAATATTCAAGAAAACACTGGATATAAAGCCCGACTTGAAATCCTAAAAAAAAATCCAACAATTATTTTTGATGGAGGACATAATGTCCAAGGAATTGAGCAAAGCCTTTTATACATCAAACAAAAGCACAAAGGAAATATTTATTTGATATATGGATCTAGCAAGGATAAAGACCACAATGCTATTTTTAATGCCTTACCTAAAGACAGTCCAATATACCTCTCCCCCTTTAAAAGTGAACGAAGTCTTCGTCAAAAGGATTTAATACAAATAAAAAACAAATACCAAAAAAATGCGATTATCTGTAAGGATGTTAATGAAGCTATTCTTAAAAGTTCTGAAAAATCAAACAAGGGAGATTGCATTTTTATTTTTGGTAGTTTTTTTCTTTATGAAGAGATTTTAAAATAAATGCTTGTATAAAATAATTTTATTCCTACATTTGCAATCTCAAAAAAAGGGCGATTAACTCAGTTGGTTCAGAGTGCCTCCCTTACAAGGAGGAAGTCGGGGGTTCGAGTCCCTCATTGCCCACTAAAAAAAACCTACTCAAATGAGTGGGTTTTTTTATTCAATAATTATTCTCTTCTCCACCGTTCCATCCTCATAAAGATAAAAAAGCAAGGTGTTTTTCTTTTCTTCTGACACCCTTCCTGTTATGTCAACTACCTTCACTAATTTTCTTAATTGTAGCTCTTTAGAATCTTCTAATCCTAAAGAGCCACATTCTAAATCATTAATATAATTCCATACTTCTATATTAAAGGCATTTGGAATAAGAAAATTATCAGGGTTTTCCCCCATTCTAATCCAAACTAAATTCTGTGATGGCACCACATTAATTATCTGGCCATTTTTTCCTAATGCAGCAACTAAATCCGATGGTGCATTTGGTATAAGTTCATTATTAAAAACAAATTGACTTCCAGGGATCATATTCGTTGATTTTCCATTTAACCACCACAGATATCCATACGATTCATTAAGCATTTGAGATGTATTTAACATTTGATTAAAATAATTTGTGTCAGTCATTATTTGATTTCCATCCCATTTGCCATTATTTAAAATTAATAATCCAAATCTGGCCATACTTCTTGAAGTACTGTAAAACACATTGTCAAATCCATTATATAAAAAGAATCCATTCATTCCTATAGGATTTAAGAGCTTTTGATAATTATAAAGATTAACCCCTTGACCTGTTGCGTTTTCTAACACCGGTCTTAAAAGTGTATAAGGGGCATTATGATAAGCCCACCTTAATCCTGGGTCAGATAAATATTTCAAACACGTATCGTTTGTACAATTTAGATCTAAAACATTATCATTTAAACCTGTTGTCATTGTCAATTGATTCCAAATGGTGATCTTTTGCTCTTGAAGTGAATCTGCATCCGTCCAACCATAGCCTAGATAATTAGAAGTGGTATCTGTAATTTGTAAATAACCTTCTTCTTGAGCCATGCCAACCAGGAATGAGCTAATGGTCTTTCCTGCTGAGGCCCAATACCAACTTGAAGTATCTGAATGACCATTAAAATATTTTTCTAAAACTATTTTGCCATCCTTTAATAGGATAAAAGATTTAGTATAATTAGTATTTAAGAAACTAAACAGACTGTCAATCTTATTTTGACACCAATTAAGACTTGCAGGAGATAAAGAATCCCATGCATTTGAATTGTTTGGTGGAAAATATGTTTGCGCACTAGATAAAGTTGCAAACAAGCAAAAGAAAGAAATTATAATCACTCTAGACACTTAACAAACATACTCAATTAGTTTTTAAAAAATTTCGAAATAAGAAGCGAGGTTTCCGACAAACAAAAACCTCCTTTTTAATTTAACATTCTCTTTTTTTAATAACTTTAGTCAAAATAAGCCCCTAATGAACGTTATTGAATCCTTCAACTTGTCTAAAAATTATGGCAAAGAAGTTGGCATAAAAAACATTAATCTTGAAATTAAAAAAGGGGAAGTATATGGATTTATTGGTCCAAATGGTGCTGGAAAATCAACCTTTATTCGAACGCTTTTAGGGTTTTTAATCCCATCAAGTGGCTCTGCAAAAATTTTTGGAAAAGATATTGATCAAAACAGCCATATCATCCGGCAAAAAATAGGTTATCTACCCTCCGAGGTTCATTATTATGATGGAATGACTTCAAGAGAACTGCTAGAGTATCATGCTCGTTTTTATGATAAACCCGATATTGAATCCATAAATGACTTAGCAAACTTGTTTGAATTAGAGTTGGATCGAAAAATTGAAGACCTCTCTTTTGGAAATAAAAAAAAATGCGCCATTCTTCAGTCGCTTATTCATCAACCGGAACTTTTAATTCTGGACGAACCAACTTCTGGTCTAGATCCTTTAATGCAAAATCGGTTTTTTGAGCTCCTAGAAAAGGAAAACAAAAAAGGAACAACCATTTTTTTTAGCTCTCACATTTTAACCGAGGTGCAACGAATGTGCAATCGTGCTGCAATTATAAGAAAAGGACAAATTAATGCCATTGAAAACATCCAGGATTTGCTAGAAAAACAAATGAAAAAAGCACGTTTTATTTTCAAAGAAAAAACAAATGTTAAATTCATTGATGGCATACAAAATCCAAACTGGAGCAATAACAAATTGACTTTTGACTATGTTGGCCCAATTAATCATTTAATTAAATGGATGAATCAACTAGACCTTGTAGATGCAGTTCTAGAAGAGCCAGATCTTGAAACAATTTTCATGAACTACTATCAATAATAGGATGAATAGAAACTTATACAACAAAGAGCTTAAACGAAACCGAAAAAACTTATTCATCTGGTCTGGTATTGCGGTTGCTTTTACGTTTATGATTACTTCCTTATACCCTACTTTTCAAAATGCAGGTCAAGCCATGATGGATACCATGCCTAAAGAAATGACAAAAGCATTTGGAATGGATATGGCAGAATGGAAACATATTATGGGATATTATAAAACTTATTATGGCTTTCATATTATTCTAATCATGTCTATTTATGCTTGTTCATGTGGAGCAAACATCATCTCCAAAGAAGAGCGTGAAAAAACTTCTGAGTTTTTGTTTAGTAAACCCATTTCTAGAAAAACCATTTTTATAAGCAAAACATTCTCTTTGTTGACACTCATTTTTTTAATTTTTGCATTTCAAACAAGCGCATCTTTACTTGGTGTATTCTTTTTTGACAATGGAACAATTGATTGGATTACCTTTTTTTACATGCATTTTAATGGGCTTGTGCTCATTTCATTTTTTGGAACTCTTGGCTTATTAATTTCTCTTCTTACTAAACCAAAAAAGAATTTTATGGGAATTGTGGTAGGGATTATATTTACTTGTTATTTCTTACATGCCATTTCAAAATCGCTAGAAGATGTAGAATGGATTGGGCTATTCTCCCCCTTTCACTACCTTAATTTTGATGAAAAGACCAACTTTATTTCTGTTGCAATTTTCTTTGTTATAATTACCCTATTTATAATCTCTTCTTTTAAATTGTTAAAGCAAAAAAACATTAACGCCTAGTTAAAAAAAAATCTCCTAATTAAGTTATTCATTAACAACTAGTTATTTGTAATAAAGAGATATTTTAACAAAAATTTGTTAAGTTGGATTTTTATTTAGATTTTTGGGCTCACAAAAATTTTAATAACCAAAATTATAACCATGAAAAAAACTTTATTATCTATTTTTTCAGTTGCTTTAGGATTATCTCTTAACGCACAAACTTATTTCTCTGAAGATTTCTCTGGAGGACTAGGACAATTTACATCTACTGACGCAGATGCCGATGGCTTCGAGTGGGAAACCGTTGACTATGCAGCTGGTGATGGACAAGGAAACGTTGCGACATCTGCATCATGGGATGGCAATACAGGACCTTTAACGCCTGACAACTGGCTAATTTCTTCAGCAATTGATTTGAGCAATGCTACTGGAACAGTAATGTTAGAATGGGTCGTTATGGCGCAAGATCAAGCATGGGCAGATGAGAATTACTCCGTTTATGTTGCATCTTCAAACAGTCCAACTGCTTTGGGTGCATCAGCAACAACTTTCACAGAAGTAATTGGAACCTCTTCTGGCTATATGGCTAGATCTTTAGACGTTTCTTCATTTGCTGGACAAACTGTTTATGTGGCATTTCGTCATCACAACTGTACGGATTGGTTCAGAATGAACTTAGATGATATTTCAGTTAGAACAATTCAAGCAAACGATGTTGAAATGACTTCTATTTCTACTCCTACAGTTTCAGCTACTGGAACAAATGTTACTATAGCTGGTACGGTTACAAACAAAGGAGCAAACACCATTACTTCTTTAGATGTAACTTGGGATGATGGAAGTGGATCGCAATCAGAAACTTTCGCAGTAAACATACCTACAAACGGAACTTATAACTTTTCACACGGTACTCAACTAAGCGTTGCTTCAGCTATTGCATACAACTTAAACGTATGTGCTGAAATAACTGGCGTAGTTGATGGAGATGCTTCTAACAACTGTGTTTCTCATACGGTATCAGGTCAAGGATTTGTTCCAACAAAGCACGTCGTTATTGAAGAAGGTACAGGAACTTGGTGTGGATGGTGCCCAAGAGGTGCTGTAGCTATGGAAACGCTTAACAGCGATGCCTCAAGACCTAACTTTATTGGAATTGCTGTTCACAATGGAGACCCAATGACAGTTAGTGCTTACGATAATGGAGCTAATTTTAGTGGATTTCCAGGAATGAATGTCAACCGAAAACATCTCGGAGAAAGTGTTTCTACAACTGCTATGCAAGATTTTTATGACCAAGAATCTACGACGCCAACAAGTGCAGATGTTTCTGTTACTGCTAGTTGTGATGCAAACGGTAACATTACTTGTGAAGTAACTGCTACATTTGCTGCAACGGTTACCACTGAACATAGACTTGCTGCTGTTTTAGTAGAAAACCTTGTTACAGGTGGTTCTGGGTATGAGCAATCTAACTACTATAGTAACCAATCTCAAAACATTGCTTTAACAAGCCCTAACAACGGTGGAATGCCTAATTTTGACTGGCAAGCTGCAGCTAACCCTGTTCCTTCGGCAACAATGGTTTATGACCATGTTGGTAGAGAGCTTCTAGGTGGATATGATGGCCAAGCAAACTCCATTACTACTCCAGCTAATGCAAATAGCTCACAATCGGCTACATTTAATACGAGTGTGCCAAGTGCATCTAATGCATGGAACCTGCACGTGGTTGGTTTATTAATTAATTCTTCTACTGGAGAAATCGTTAATGCTAATGAAACTGGTCTTCAATTGCTTGGATTACCAGAAAACAACACCATTAACTCCTTTAATGTTTACCCTAATCCAACAAGTGATTTTGCAGTAATTAATTTTGAATTAAACCAAACTGCTGATGTAGAGATTTCGATAACTGACATGACAGGTAAAGTGGTTTACTCTTCAGCGATTAGTAATGTGTCAGGTGTTAAATCTATTAACATTAGTGCTGACAACATGAATAATGGAATTTATTTTGTAAACCTTAAATCCAATGGTAGCAAAATGAGTCAAAAACTTACTATCAATAAATAAGTAAATATTGTTTTTTAAATATAAAAGCCGGGGCATCCCGGCTTTTATTATTTTATAAATATTATGATTTTAGCTTTAATTAGCTTAATTTTATTATTCAATTTAATTTTTAAATATAAATATATTATGAGAAAACTTTACTTATTAGTCGTTGCCTTTGCTTTTTGTATTGCACAAGTAAATGCACAATATTATTACATCCCTAGTACAACTACTCCTGGAAATCCTGGAGGAATTAATAGTATTGGAGGTGAATATCCTGCTGGATCAGGATTAGACGCTAGCTGGACTTCCATTTTATCTGCAAACAATGCAACACCTGCTTGGACTCCATCACAAACAATTCCTTTTAGTTTTGACTTTAATGGCACAGCTGTAACGGACTATAAAGTTTCTTCCTCTGGAGTTTTAACTTTTACTACTTCTGCTACTACCGCTCCATCATACACCAATGCAGCTATTCCTGATGCAAGTATTCCTGACAACTCAATTATGATTTGGGGAATCTCTGGAACAGGGGCAAATGATGAAATAGTTACGCAAACTTTCGGAACAGCAGGGGCTAGACAACATTGGATTTTCTTCCCATCATATACTGCTGGAGGTTCATGGAGTTATTGGTCTATCGTTTTAGAAGAAACAACAAACTATATTTACATCGTTGATCAAAGACATGGTGGTTCGCCAACAGTTACTGCAGGAGTTCAAATAAGCGGCACTGAAGCGTATTCTGTTTCAGGTTCGCCAAGTCTTGCTAATCTTGCTGGCACAGCTCCAGATGATACAGATAACTATTACTACGAATTTCGTCAAGGAACATTACCAGGAGACAACATTGCTCTATCTTCAATCTCTACTCCTACTATAGGAACTATTGGAGCAAATGTTTCTATTGCAGGAACCGTTACAAACCTTGGTGGAAACACAGTTACTTCAATTGACGTTACGTGGGACGATGGTTCTGGTGCAAATTCAGAAACAATTGGTGGATTAAATATTCCAACTTATGGAACTTATAATTTCACGCATGGTACAGCGCTAACGGTTGGATCTACTCACAACATGAACATATGTGCACAAATAACTGGTGTTCAAGATGTTGACACAAGTGATAACTGCACCACTCATACCGTTTCAGGTTTGGCATTTACGCCAACAAGACACGTTGTCATTGAAGAAGGAACAGGTACATGGTGTGGATGGTGCCCAAGAGGTGCTGTAGCTATGGAAACGCTTAACAGCGATGCATCAAGACCTAACTTTATTGGTATTGCCGTTCATAATGGAGATCCAATGACAGTTACTGCATATGACAATGGTGCAAACTTTAGCGGTTTCCCTGGAATGAATGTAAACCGAAAATATCTTGGAGAAAGTGTTTCCACTACAGCAATGGAAGGCTTTTATGACCAAGCATCTGCGGAACCAACAAATTGCGATGTTGCAGTTACTGCAACATACGATGCTGGTGGATCTATAAACGCTGTTGTTACGGCAACCTTTGCTGCTGAAGTTACCACAGAACACAGACTTGCTGCAGTTTTAGTAGAAAATGTAGTAACAGGAACAGGCTCTGGTTATGATCAATCAAATTATTATAGCTTTCAATCTCAAGACCTTGCTTTAGTAAGCCCAAATAGTGGTTCTATGCCAAACTTTGATTGGCAAGGAGCAACAAACCCAGTTTCAGCGGCTGAAATGACCTATGACCATGTTGGTCGAGAACTTTATGGTGGATATGATGGACAATCTAGTTCCATTACTTTACCTGCTACTGCAAACAGTTCTCAGTCTTACACATTTAGTGGTACCGTTGGATCTTATAATCCTGCTAATTGTCATGTGGTTGGTTTAATTATTAATTCTTCTACTGGAGAAATAATGAATGCTAATGAAGCAAGTATGGCATTAGTAGGCCTACAAGAAAACAGCTTGGTTAAGCTATTTAATGTTTTCCCAAATCCTACTAAAGAACTAGCGGTTATTAACTTTAACCTAGATAAAACATGTGATGTTATTGTTGAAATAACCGACATGACAGGAAAAGTGATTTTTAGCAGAAACCTAGACAACGCTTCAGGTTTTCAAAATGTCAACATTAATGTTGAAAACATGAATAACGGAATTTATTTTGTTAATCTTAAAACAGATGCTAACATTCTAAGTAAAAAGCTTACAGTTAACAAATAATTTTTTTCCCCTTAATAAAAGAGCCAGGCAAGTGTCTGGCTTTTTTTTTTAAGTTTTATTATTTATATCCTTTTTTTTTAGACTTTTGCAAAAAAAAATTTATGCAAAAACATAAACCAGCAGATAAAATACAAGACATTCAATTCTTTGGGGAATATGGTGGAATTAATCCATCAATAACTGACTCTTCTACCTTTACATACCTAGAAGGAAAAACAATGGAGGAAGTGTTTGGGGGAGAAAGGGAAGGGTGTTATTTATATTCCAGACATACAAATCCAAGCACCTCTTATCTAGCAGAGGCAATCGCAAGCATGGAAAACACGGAAGCTGCTCAAGTAACGGCTTCTGGAATGGGTGCGATTAGTTCTGTTTTATTACAACTATGTAAAACTGGCGATCACATAATTAGTAGCAGAACAATATATGGTGGCACCTATGCTTTAATGAAAAACTTTTTACCAAAGTTTGGTGTAAAAACTACATTTATAAACACTAAAGATTATTCACAAATAGAAAAATCGATTAACAAAAACACCAAAGTTATCTATTTAGAATCCATGAGTAATCCACTTCTTGAGGTGGGTGATTTAAAAAAAATATCAATAATCGCAAAAAAAAACAATCTTAAACTTGTCGTTGATAACACGTTTACACCGCTAATCTTCACTCCTAAAGATCTAGGTGCGGATGTGGTTATTCACTCGCTAACTAAATTTATAAATGGTGCAAGTGATGCTGTTGGAGGAGTAATTTGTTCCAACAAAGAATTTATACACGAATTAATTGACGTAAACCATGGAGCTGCTATGCTATTAGGGCCAACAATGGACGCAGTTAAAGCAAATAGCATTTTAAAAAATATGAGAACACTTCATGTTCGAATAAAACAGCATAGCAAAAACGCAAAATTTTTAGCTCATAAATTTATCGAACTAGGAGTTAAAACGTTTTATCCAGGAATAAAAGATCATCCATCATATAAAATCATGCAAATGCAAAAAAACGAGGAATTTGGATGTGGCGGAATGTTAATGATTGATGTAGGAAACATGAAAAATGCCTACGATTTAATGGAAGAAATGCAACATGAAAAAATTGGATATTTAGCAGTAAGTCTAGGGTTTTATAAAACATTATTTAGCGCACCTGGAGCAAGTACTTCATCGGAGATACCAGAAGAAGAGCAAAAAGAAATGGGGCTTTCCCAAGGGTTTATTCGACTATCGGTTGGTTTAGACAATGACATCGAAAGAACATTTGAAAAAATTAAAAGCTGTATGATTAAAAGAGATCTAATTTAATCATGATAAAAGTTTCTTTTCTTTCCATATTAATACATGTTTCGCTATGTTGTATATCACAAGAAAATTCGAACTCTTTACTATGGAAAATTACTGGTTCTGAAAAAAACAAAATCTCTTATTTATATGGAACCATACACATGGTAAAAAAAGAAGATTTTGTCATTAAAGAAAAAGTGAAAAAAGCATTTAATAAATGTGAGGTTTTGGCCTTAGAGGTTAACTTAAAAATGAGTTTAAAAACCAAAATGAATCTTGCAATGCAAACCCTTCTTCCAAAAGGCAAAAGCGTTAAAGATTTTATCTCAAAAGAAGATTTTCAACTTTTGAGCTCTTATGCTAAAGACTCTATTAATCTTTCCGATAAAAAATTTAAGAACTACCTAAAATTAAAGCCCTTTTTTCTTTCTTCTATTTTAATAAAAGAATCGCTAGGGAAAATAAAATCATATGATGAAGAATTTTACAAAATGAGTTCCAAAAAAAAGATGAGGCATATTGGTTTAGAGAAAATTGAAGACCAATTAAGAATGGTTAATCAGATTTCGTTTAAAGAACAAGGCGAAATGATGATGCATGGAATAACTAATAATGAAAATTCATTTGAAAAACTTGTTCAGGCATACCTTGATGAAGATTTAAATTTGTTAAGTAAATTAATTTCAAATGACAGTCAAAATTTGAAAGAATTTGAATACAACTTTCTTGTTAAAAGAAATCAAAAATGGATACCTATTATTGAAAAAACAATCCAAAAGCACAACTCCTTTATCGCGGTTGGGGCAGGACATTTATTTGGAGAAAACGGCGTTATTTCTCTTTTAAAGAAAAATGGATATGAAGTTGCACCTGTTTTTAATTAATTTTCATTTAATTAATTGAAAAAACCCATCATAGGTTTCTCCTTTATCAAAGTTTTTTAAAACAAAAAAGTAAGTCCCTTCGGGATGATTATCTCCATTCCAATTATTTTGATATTCTTCTTTTAAATAAATAACATTCCCCCACCTATTCCATATCGTTAGCTCGTTGTTGGGATAAAATTCTAAATATTGAAATTCCAACACATCGTTTACTCCATCATTATTAGAAGTGATTACGTTAGGAACTTTAACAATGGCAGGATACACTTCTATTACTTTACAAATACTATCGAGGCAGCCAAAGTCATTAACTATCGTTAAACAAATCGTATCCACAGAAGGCAAGTTAAATGTGTTTTGCCAAAAATCAGAAACGGAAATCAAACTATCATTTAAACTCCAAGACCATTCTTGAATTGTGGATAAAGGATCTGTAGATGTATCGATAAAATTAACTGGAACACCCGTTATAATAGGATCATTGTATGTGAAGTCAGCCGAAGGTGCTGGCTGGATTATCATGCTAAAAGAAGCGGTATCAGAATAACAACCATTGGACACTCCACTTGCTTGATATGTTATTACTGTAGATAAATTTGAATTGTTAAAAACGGTATCAAATATTGTGTCTGAACCTGACACCCCATTTCCCCAATGAGAAATAACGGTGTTGGGGACACAAGAAAGTAAACTCATCTCAAAAGGAATGCCAGAACAGGTAAGTGTATCCGCATTAACTGAGATTTGAGGGGCAGTAATAATGGGCACTGTATCAGGCAAAACATTTACCACAGAGGTTCCACAAGCATCAATTATCTGTGGAGGTGGAATACTTAAATGAGTGAATGTTGTATCGCAATATAAGGGGCAATTGGGAATCGTCATGTCAAAATTAAAATTTGTTGCTCCAGAAGCACATCCATTGTTTTGCCCTATTGTTACTACTTGACTAGACCATGGATGAGAAAATGTATATGGAGCAACCCCATACCTAACATACCCATAACCTGATATAGAGCAATCATTGGAGCATTTTGGAGCTTGTGGAACAACCCATTCATTTCCATACGACTCGGCAGTATGTCCAGATACAACCACTTTAAAAGGCCACAATGAAACCATTTGAGACAAAATATATACAGGATTGCAACCAGTTCCCAGGGGCAATCCTGTGTTGTCACCAATTGCATTTCTTCCAAGATGCATCCTAACATAAAAGCTTGTATCAGAACACGATTCTGGAATACAACAAGTTAGTGGGTTAGTCAAGGAAAAACTATCAAGATATGCGGTTCCAGCAGTTTGTCCATTAGGACCAGTAATAGTAAAGAATTGGGAGTTTGCACAATCCGTGCTAAAAAACATTTTTCCATCTGATTTAACAGCTCCAGCAAAAACATTAGCATAATAATTAGCAGTAACAGATAGACCGGTTATTGTAATTCCTGCAGGACGGGTAACTAACAAACTATCCACGTTGTAATTCTGAATAACGCAGGAAGGCATATCCCCCCCTGTCCATTGATATGAAGGACCAACAACTAAAGGGTCAATAATAACTGGATAGGCTCTAGATTTATTGTTTAACCATTTAGAAGAAACCACTATTTCTAGTTTAATGCTTTCTTGATTCGATAAACTAGATTTGCTTTCTTTTTTGAATCTATATCCCGCATAATGTGTTTTCTTTTTTGAATCTATACAAAGTGGAAGATGAAGTTTAGAAAGAACTTTTCCTTGGCTATCCAAAACGATTAAATCTCCAATCCATAAATCATTTTTTTGTTGACCATTCTTTTTATCTTTTATTAAACTATACCCTTTTGGAAGGGATATCCTTTCTGAAAAAACAAGCTCCTCTGGAATATTTTTTAGAGGTTTATTTACATAATAATTATACTTAACGGCGTCCTCTAAAAAAAAATACTCTTTGTCTACCCCATCCTTAATGTTTTTATATAAAAAACCATTTTCTTTTTTTTCTGAAAACATTTTATCAGAAAGGAAATTATCTCCAAAAACAATTCTTTCATTAGATTTTAAGGTTAATGCAAATGAACTCGTCTCCGGATAAAAATAAGTTGGATTTGGTTGTTTGTAAGCAACCCAACATTTGTTCGGCTGAGCTTGTAATGAAAAGTCAATAGGAACCAGCTCGTTTTTTTGGTTATAATAATTAATTGGTCGTTTTGAATAAACCGCTTTAAATTCCCCTTTTGAGCCATAATAGCTTGAGGAATAAATTGTTCTTTTAGTTATTTTTTCTTTCCATAAAACATGGCTCATGGAGTTATCTTTGTTATAGTCATCTATTACAGGGTTTATTCTTTCACTTAATGGTACAGGGTTTATTCTTTGACTTAATGGGTCTATTTCATTGATTTGAGAAAAAGAAGAAAAGAAAATCAATAATGACATAATGTTTAAAAGAAAAACCCTTGTAAAAAAAACTTCTTTTTGTGGCAATATCATGATTAATTCAATTATAACAGAAATTTACAACTTTTTATTGGGAATTATAAATTACAAGAGTATATCCATAATGGATTTATAAAAATAATAACTTACAACTATAAAAAAATTCATATATTTTTTATTCACTAAATGTGATTGATTACTTTTGTAAACCCTTGATATAATTCCCTTATGAAACGAACAATAATATCTGATATACTTAAAGAAAAGGATTCTAAAAAACTTGAAGGAGAAAAAGTTTTAATAAAAGGATGGATTAAAGCTTTTAGAAGCAATCGATTTATTCAAATAAATGATGGCTCTTGTCTTGCTACTATTCAGGCGGTAATAGAATATGAAAACTTTGAAGAAGATACTTTAAAAAAAATCACTATCGGATCAGCAATTAGTATCGAGGGAAAACTTGTTTCCTCCATTGGATCCAAACAAAACATTGAAATTCAAGCTAATAAAATAGAAATAATAGGAACCGCTAATCCAGAAGAAGTTCAAAAAACCATTTTACAACCAAAAAAGCATAGCATGGAGCTGCTTAGAGAACAAGGGCATCTTCGATTTAGAACTAATTTATTTGGCGCTGTTTTTAGAATAAGACATTCCATTTCATATGCAATACACAAATACTTTAATGATAATGGATTTTACTATATAAACACTCCTATTATTACCGGTTCCGATGCAGAAGGTGCAGGAGAAATGTTTCGGGTAAGCACGCTTGACCCCAAAACACCAGCACTAAATGAACAAGGAGAAGTCGATTACACTAAAGATTTTTTTGGGAAAAATGTGAATCTAACTGTTTCTGGACAATTAGAAGCAGAATTAGCAGCGCTTGGACTTGGTAAGGTGTATACTTTTGGCCCTACATTTAGAGCGGAAAATTCGAACACCTCTCGACATCTTGCAGAGTTTTGGATGATCGAGCCTGAAATTGCTTTTGCCGACATTCATGATGACATGGATTTAACCGAAAATTGTTTAAAATATCTTTGTGATTATGTGCTTAAAAACTGTTCGGAAGATCTTCAGTTTCTTAATGATCGAGAAATTCAAGAAGAAAAACAAAAGCCTCAAAATCAAAGAAATGAAATGTCATTGATGGATCGATTAAAATTTGTCACTGAAAATCCTTTTAAACGAATTACGTATTCTGAAGCAATTAAAATTTTACTTAACTCTAAACCACACAAGAAAAAGAAATTTAAATTTCCTGTAGAATGGGGCATTGATTTACAAAGTGAACACGAAAGATATTTAGTTGAAAAAGAATTTAAGTCGCCTGTTATTTTAATTGATTACCCTGCCGAAATAAAAGCTTTTTATATGAGGCAAAATGATGACAACAAAACGGTTGCTGCCATGGATGTTCTTTTTCCTGGTATTGGAGAAATTGTTGGAGGCTCTCAAAGGGAAGAACGAATCGATGTTTTAAGAAAAAA
Organism: Crocinitomicaceae bacterium; assembly: GCA_029247685.1. Lineage (GTDB taxonomy): Bacteria > Bacteroidota > Bacteroidia > Flavobacteriales_D > Crocinitomicaceae > UBA952. Next base: position 49,058 of record JAQWKT010000035.1, read on the forward strand.
ATGTGCCGACTTTAATATTCCTGAAGAAGAGTTATGGTGGTACCTTGAAACAAGAAAATTTGGAAGTGTACCACATGCTGGCTTTGGCCTCGGGCTTGAAAGATTGGTCATGTTTGTTACTGGAATGACTAACATTAAAGATGTTATTCCATTTCCAAGAACTCCTCAAAATGCTAATTTTTAGAATTCAACATGAAGTGGATTCATCAAGTTTTAATTTTTCCGTTTAAACTCTTAATTCTAATTTATCAAAACACTATTTCTCCATTATTTCCTAGCACTTGTCGATATTCTCCAAGCTGCTCACAATATGCAATCGAAGCATTAAATAACCATGGCCTTATTAAAGGATTATGGTTGGGGGTAAAAAGAATAGCAAGATGTCACCCATGGAGTAAAAGTGGACATGACCCCGTCCCTCCCAAAAAAAAATAAGATGAAGGCCCTATTTTTAAGTTTTATGATTTTTACTGGATTTACTTTATTTGGACAAAACAATCCATCTAAAACCCCATTTAATGTAGTTGAAAACTCGAATTCATCTGCCATTATAAAAAAAACAGCTTCCTATAATCCAAAACAATCCTTAAAAAGAGAAACCTTTGAAAAAATAGAATATGGCATTATGCTAAAAGACGATATTAATCAAAGAATTAGATCGTTTCTAAAATCTAAAACAAGGAAGGTCTACCCATACCACTTAAACCCATTTAATCCAGAAGACATTAATATTGAAGCACATATTTATAACGAAAATAATCAAAAAATAAAATCTGTTCCTGGATTTTATTATGAAGAATTTAAAAGAAATAAATTAAAAAATAATTGGATAAAAGACACTACTTCTTTTCCTTTTCGAATTCGCTTTTGTCTTAAAAAAGAAGGCAAATACAAGCTGGTATTAACCACTACCATTAAAAATATTTATAGCGACTCCACAAAATTTAATTTGGAACTTGTGAAAGGTGAAAACCCTGGGTTTTTAGAGCTAGGAAAACATAAAAAACATCTTCGTTTTTCTTCTACAAAAAAAACCTTTCAAGGTGTTGGTCAAGTTATCCCATGGACAGAATCGGATGGATGGTTAAAAATGCACAGAGCTTCAGGGTCAAGATCATTTGACTTCATGTATAATGCTTTATATGCCATGGAAAGAGCAAAAGGTAATTTCACTCGTTTTGTGGCAGCTCCTTGGTTTATGCAACTCGATTGGGAGGCCCTTGGAAATTATAGCCCTAAAATGAATCATGCCTGGGAATTTGATAGAATCAATGAGTTTTGTGAAAACAAATCCATCTATTATATTTTTTGTGCCTACTTACATGGACCACTTCAAAGTAGAACGGATAAAGAAGACAGAAAAGTGCTTCCTGGGGTTAGATGGGAAGAAAACGCTTATAATGACAACTCCAAAAAAGAAATTAAAATTGCACAAGAAAACACTATTGGAGCAAAACACCCTATTGATTTTTATGAAAATGAAAGAGCACAAAAACTATCCAAAAATTACTTTAGATATATAGTCGCAAGATGGGGCTACTCCACTTCTTTCTCTGCGCTACAAATCATGAGTGAAATTGATGATACAGGCAACTATAGAGATGAAAAAATAAACGATAGCATTCTAGAACATTCAAAAAATAGAAAAATTATTAAATCATGGGTACATGAAATGATGAATTATATTGGACTTGATTTAAATGTAAAACAGCTTTTAAGTGTTGCTATAATTAATGGAATAGATGGATCTAGCAATTTATGGGATCCAGAAATTTTTAATCACCCTGAAATAGATTTTGTAGGGCTTCATAATTATACTTATGAAAAGTCCCCCTCTTCGGAGAAAATCAGAAACAGAAATCTTTTATTACGATACCCTGCGGTAACAAATCTAAATACCGGATATCAAAATGATAAAACAAGTCACCCATCCTATCAAGACAAATGTTTTATTTATGATGAATTTGGTCACTTAATGGCAATTCCACGAAAATGGCCAGAAGATAAAAACATTGATTTATCAAAGGTGTTAAATGACCATATTCCGTTTATGATTAAACAAGACTTATGGTTTACATTGGCTTCCGGATGCGCTGTTACAGGGCTTGACTGGTGGAATTATTACACCAAGACAAGACATGAATTGTGGAAAGAGTTATACCCGCCTATTCGTGAGTTTATAAAAGAAATTGATTTTGAGACAAACAACTATGATACTATCCGAAAATTTAAACATAAGCCAATTATCGCTCAAAGATGGCCTGAAACAACAAGGAAAATAGAACGAAGCAATGGGAGAAGATATCGAAAAAGTGATCTTCTTGAAGCATATACTCAAGTTGCTTCTGATGGAAGAAAAGGCTTTGGTTGGATCTCTAATAGGTCTGTAAATTGGCCAAACATGATAGAAAAAGATTCCATTCTTAGAAAAATGCATCATGCAGAAAAACCATTTTCTAAAAAATACCTTTATATGCCAAAAGACGATGACAAGACATGCATGCCCATAAATATTGAAGCAAATAAATGCTTTTTTAAAATTCGATTTTTACTCCCAAAAACAACTTATTTTATTAACTTTTTTAACACAAAAACCGGTAAATATGATATTAGAAGAACTAAAGTAAAAACAAACAGAAGGGGCATTGCAAAAGTATATGCTCCCGAAATGTTATGGGAAGTAAATCCCGACATTGCTTTTACAATAGAAAAAAATCGGGGCCCTATCGGGATCTCCTTTTGAGTTTTATAAAAGCAAAAAGAAGTATATTCGTGAACTAGAACATTTTTATTAAATCTTTATGAAATCTACATTAAACATCCTGTTATTTATCCTAATCCTTAACCCAATCGTTAGAGCAGATGAAGGAATGATTATTCCGTCCTTAATCGCTGCTTTTGAATCGGACATGAAGGCTAAAGGAATGAAATTATCTGCAAAAGATATTTACGATATTAATAATTCTAGCATGAAAGATGCTATTCTTCACTTTGGTGGAGGATGTACCTCTGAACTTGTTTCAGAAAAAGGACTTTTATTAACAAATCATCACTGTGGCTATTCACAAATCCAATCTCATTCATCGCTTGAAAACAATTATATAAAAAATGGATATTGGGCAAAGAACCTATCTGAAGAACTCCCAAATCCTGGATTAACCGCAACAAGAATCGTTCGAATTGAAGACGTTACCCTTCAGGTGTTAGAAGTATTAAATAACAGCGATTATTCTCCAAAAGAAAAAGACTCTATTCGAAAAGCTGTAATTAAAAGACTAATAGAAACTGCAACCAAAGAAACACATTATGAAGCAAAAATTAAAGCCTTTAACTTTGGAAATAATTACTACATGATTGTAAAAGAGGTCTTTAAAGATGTGCGATTTGTAGGAACCCCACCAAATTCGATTGGAAAATTTGGAGGAGACACAGACAATTGGGTTTGGCCAAGACACACAGGAGATTTTTCGGTTTTTAGAGTTTATGCTAGCAAAGACAACAAACCTGCGGATTATTCTACAGAAAACATTCCCTACAAACCCCTTCACTTTTTACCGATTTCATTTAAAAACAGAAAAGAGGGAGACTTTACAATGGTTTATGGATTTCCAGGCAGAACAGAGCAACATGTTGTTTCTTCTTATTTAAAATTTATTATAGAAAAGGAAAGACCTTCAAGAATAAGAATGAGAGATTTGTCACTTGACGTTATTAATACGGAAATGAAAAATTCAGAGTTGGTGAAAATTCAATATGCTTCTAAACAAGCCAGAATATCCAATGCTTGGAAAAAATGGATTGGACAAATTGATGGCTTAAAAAGGATGAATGCTGTCGATGTTAAAAAGGCACAGGAAAGTGCCTATACAAAAAAAGCAAACAGCAATCCAAAATGGAATAACTATAAGAATGTGGTAAAAGAAATGAACTCACTTGTGGAAAAAGAAGTTATTAACGAATTCAATTATTCAATGGCAATCGAATACTTTTATGTTGGACCAGAATTTTTTAAACTTATCCGTTCTTTAGACAGTTACATCGAAAATTCTAAAAAAAATGGAGAAAAAAATAAGGATTCACAAAATGAAGAGATAAAAAAACTTGAGCAGACAGCAAATGCACACTTCAAAAATTATAATTGCTCCATCGATAAAGGGATTTTTCGCAAGCAATTTGAAGAATATGTAAAACAAGTAACAAATTCAGAAGGCAATCTTGAAATTGATTTTGATGCAAGCACAAATGAAATTTTTTCTAAATCTATATTCACTTCCAAAAAACGATTTTTATCTTTTATCGGTCAATTACAAAAAAAAGGTCCTAAAAAACTCAAAAAAGACCCAGGATATATTCACTACAAAAGCTATTATAAAATATTTTTAGAAACGGTTTATCCTTCATACCAGCTTTTTAAAGTTAAAATGGACCAGTTATTAAAAACATACGTTAAAGGTAAATATGAAATGTTTCCAGACAAAAATCATTGGCCAGATGCAAATAGCACTATGAGAATTTCTTATGGACAACTAGAAGGGTCTAGACCAGCAGATGGAATGAAGTATACAGAACACACCACACTTGATGGAATAATTGCAAAATACAATAGTGGAAACCCAGACTTTGCGCTTCTTCCAAGAATGTTGGAATTACATAAAAATAAAGAATATGGAGATTATGCCCAAGATGGAAGCTTATGGGTATGCTTTACAGGGTCTAATCATACCACTGGTGGTAATTCAGGCTCCCCTGTTATTGATGCTCAAGGCGGGTTAATGGGCTTAAATTTTGACCGTTCATGGGAAAGCACCATGAGTGATTTTATGTTTAACCCTAACCGTTGTCGAAACATTGTGGTGGACATTCGATATGTTTTATGGGTAATGGATATCTATTCTGGGGCATCGCATTTGGTAGATGAAATGAAATTAATCCGAAATTAATTCCGGAATCATTTTTGATTAGACAACGTAACTTTTATTTATAAATCACATTAACCAAGGAACATGAAACAATTTTTAAGCATCTTTTTCTTATTTGGATTTTTATTTCAAATACATTGTCAAGATGAAAATTCCAAAATACATACCGCCTATAAATTTGAACAAATTATTAACAAAATTGAACAACTTTATGTGGACTCGGTAAATACCAGAAAACTAACCGAAACGGCAATTGTTGCTCTTTTGGAAGAGCTTGATCCACATTCCACATATATTCCAAAAAAAGATGCAAATGATGCAAGGTCCCAGATTGATGGAAGTTTTGTTGGAATTGGTATTCGATTTAACATTGTTAAAGATACCATCTTGGTTGTCGGAACAATTTCTGGTGGGCCATCCGAAAAATTGGGGATATTGCCTGGAGATAAAATTATTAAAGTAGATGAAGAAACCGTAGCAGGAATAGGGATTAAAAATAGTGGGGTTAGAAGCCGTCTTCTCGGTGAAAAGGACTCAAAGGTTCTTGTTTCGATTAAAAGAGATGGCAGTAATGCATTAATAAAGTTTAATATAAAAAGAGATAAAATACCTATTTTTTCGGTGGATGCCTCATACATGATTGATGAAAAAACTGGGTATATAAAATTGAATTCCTTTTCAAGGACATCCACAAGAGAAATGCAATATGCTATTTCTAAATTAAAAAAAGAAGGGATGAAAAAACTGATTCTTGACCTTCAAGACAATGGAGGGGGTCTTTTAAGTGCTGCTCAAGATATTGCAGATGAATTTTTATCGGATGACAAACTAATTGTATATTCTGAAGGACGATCTCAACCCCGAAGCAATTTAAGAGCCGGAAAAAAAGGATTATGGGAAAAAGGCGATTTAGTAATCCTAGTTAATGAATACACAGCTTCGGCAAGTGAAATTGTTTCAGGTGCGGTACAAGATTGGGATCGAGGGATTATTGTTGGACGAAGAACCTTTGGGAAAGGACTTGTTCAACGCCCAATGCGATTACTAGATGGTTCTGAAATGCGCTTAACCATTGCTAGATATTACACTCCTTCTGGACGTTTTATTCAAAAACCATATGACAATGTTAAGTCTTATAAAAACGACATTACTCAACGTTTTTTAAATGGAGAATTAATGCATGCCGATTCGGTTAAACTTCCAGATTCGTTAAGATTTAGCACCTTAATTAAAAAAAGAGACGTTTATTCTGGAGGTGGCATAACTCCCGATTATTTTGTGCCAATCGATACAACTGACATCTCTGAATATTTCAAAAAAATCAATCGAGGGGGTCATCTAAATGGGTTTGCCTTAAAATATGTAAACGCAAATAGAAAAAAACTGAAGGACAAATTTTCTAGCTTTGGCTTATACAAAAAAGAAATGATTGTTGATGACCAGTTGATTAAAAAATTTAAAGACTACGTATCTTCTGAAGATTCCAGTATTATCTTTAAGAAAGAAGATTACAAAATAAGTGAACAGCTAATCAAAACTAGACTTAAAGGAAATATTGCCCTAAACCTATGGGGATATGCTGAGTTCTATGAGGTGTTTAATGATAGAAACGAAGAGCTTCAAAAAGCGTTAAAACTGCTACGCACCAAAAAAGATTTATTTAAAAACTAAGAATATAGTTTGATCTTTTTTCTTCTCCAATTGTTGTTTCTGGACCATGTCCGCAATAAACCAACGTTTCTTCTGGCAAAGAAAACATTACTTCATGGATTGACTTTTTTAATGTTTCAAGATCTCCCCCTGGCAAATCAACTCTTCCAAAACTCCCTTTAAACAAAACATCTCCGTTAATAACGATGTTATCCTCTGGCAGATAAAACACCACATGACCAGGAGAATGACCAGGTGTAAACAAAACTTTAATTTCTTTATTATTCAAGAAAATACTTTTTCCCTCTTCCAAATAATTCGTTGGATTTGGCGACTCCAAATACGATTGAAAACCATATAAGTGCGCATAGTTCTTAACCGATTCGAGAACCGGTACATCTAACGAGTGAAGGTAATATGGAATGTTAAATTCTGAAACAACGACATTATTCCCTAAAACATGATCTATATGAGCATGCGTGTTTAATAAGGCTATCGGATTAAGTTCATTTTTATTTATAAAGTCAAAAAAAATGTCTTGTTCTCTCTTTTCATAAAAACCGGGATCAATTATTATTGCCTCTTTATTCTCTGCATAAATAATAAATGTGTTTTCCTGAAATGGATTAAAAGTGAATTGTTTTATCTGCATATAAAAAATTTAATTCATAAAAAATGGTTGGGCAAAAGCTATTTTGTACATTTACACAAAAATATATTAAAATGAAAAAACTATTATCCTTTTTTACTCTTTCTTTATTATTGATTAGCTGTGGAGTTAAAGTTCCCTACACCTCTCAAATGAGAGATGAGTTTGGTATAGATACGGATGCTGAAATGAAAAAAATTCAATTTTTCACTTCTTCCACTATAATTTTAAACCAAGCTATAAAATCTGAAAGTGATGTTACTACCGATGATGATGGTGCACTTGTTTCAAGTTCTAACAATGAAAAAGAAACTGTTATTATTCCTGGATATACTAAATGTATATTTGATCACCATGGACCTAAAGGAGAACTATTTGTTCGTTTTGAATCTGGAGAAGGAAAAACACTTAAGTTTATCGTAAAAACAACTAGGTCAAAAAAATATTATTTTGCTGCAGATTGGAAAAGTCCAAAAGGCGCTAAAGTAAAGTATGGAAAAGGCATGTATACTGTTGATGTTTTAAGAGGAAACCCTAGAGCTTGTCACCTTTTAGTTGTTCGAAAAAGAATTCAAAGAAATAAAAGCAAAGAACGTGTTATTAAAGGAATGGATGTTAATTAAGCAACCATTTTAATTTTCTAGCGTCTTTTGGTTGTAAACAACCAATTTGCCAAACTTACTTCTACTACTAGCATTTACCTTTTTTGCGTTTTTAACTTGCGCGCAAAGCATCTTTTGTCCTAATATTGATGCTGGACCTAACCAAACATTAAGCTGTTCACAACCATGTGCTAATCTTAATGCTTCTTTTCTTGATTTAAAACAAACTGATAGCTATATAGTCGAGTCTATACCACATGTACCTCCAATTGCCTATGATCAAGCTGGTGGAATGGGGGTGTCAGTTAATATAGATGATGTTTATAGTAACGTAATTACACTTCCTTTTCCATTTTGTTTTTATGGAGTCACCTATAATTCTTTAATTATAGGTTCTAATGGAAATATAAATTTCAACACCGCTTCCGCTGGAGGGCCTTGTGCATGGCAATTTAATGCAAATTGTCCATCTCCAGCTTTAACTGGTCTTGGAAATATTTTTGGCATCTATCACGACATCGACCCATCCGTTTGTGGAAATATTAATTGGTATTTAATTGGCACTGCTCCATGTCAAAAATTAGTGGTTTCATTTGATGAAATTTGTCAATATAGCTGCACTTCTGTTAAAAGTAGACACATGATGGTGTTATATGAAACTTCTAATTTTATTGATGTCTATGTTGAATCCAAACCACTTTGTGCGAGTTGGAATTCGGGCAATGCCATTATTGGGATCCAAGACCCTACAGGGGCAAATGGAATTACTGCCCCAAACCGTAACACGACCCCAACTTGGACTGTAACCAATCCTGAAGGATGGCGATTTAAACCAAATGGGGCACCAATGTACACTTTTGAATGGACAGATGGAGCAAATATTATAGATACGGTCCCTTCTATTAATGTTTGTCCCTCAGTTGCAACTACCTATTATTCCAATATTACTTACACTAGGTGTGATGGATTAGTAATTAACGAAAGTGACAGTTTAACGATTACTCCGTCTCCATCTAACAACATTACTGTAACACAAATAAACAACACCAATTCGACTTGTGGACAAGCAAATGGAAGTCTCGAAATTATTGGTACAGGTGGAACCGCTCCATACACTTATTCCATAGACAGTGTCAACTATTCAAATAGTGGGTTGTTCTCAAATCTAGCCGCAGGAAGTTATACTTTTTTTGTGCAAGATTCTGTTGGCTGTATTCAAGTTTTCAACGCAACAATTATAGACTTATCTAATTTAAGCACAAGTGTTTCTAACTTATTAAATGTATCTTGTTTTGGATTTAATGATGGTAGCATTAGCTTAAGCTCTTCTGGGGGAACTGCTCCATATAGTTATTCCATAAATCAATCTACCCCACAAATATCTAATCAATTTGACTCGCTTTATTCAGGTAATTATCAAATCACCATCAGTGACTCTAATGGATGTGTTTTCATCCTAGATACAATAATAGATCAACCACAAGCAATTGTTGCTTCTTTTGATTCTGTAGCAAGTGTATTATGCCATGGGGGGGCTAGTGGATATATAGAGTTGATTCATGCCGGAGGAAACGCTCCTTTTTCTTATACCATTAACGGAAATACATCTCAAAACTCTAGCATTTTCTCTAACTTATCTGCTGGTTACCACAACATTACGATTACCGATTCATCAGGTTGCACAACACAAATAGATACAAATCTTTACCAACCAATTCCTATTCAAACCATTGTGAAAACTCAAGACATTTCTTGTTTTGGGGATAGCACTGGGACAATTACAGTAACAGCATCCAATGGAAATGCCCCCTACACCTACTCAATAAATGGCTCCTTGCCTCAAAATTCAGGGCAATTAGTTTCTTTATCTGCTGGAGCATACCAAATCATCGTTACCGATTCAAATGGTTGCACATTAATTATTGACACCACATTAAATGAGCCCCCTGCATTAGCAGGAACAATAAGCATTGACCAAGATATTTGCGAAGGCGATAACGCAGATATAACTACAAGTGCTTCAGGAGGCACTCCACCATATACTTTTTTATGGAACAACAACGCAACAAATCAATCCATAAATGTTAGTCCACCATCTACTAGTATTTTTTCGGTAATTATTTCCGACTCTAATGGATGCCCCTATTTAGATAGTTGTACGATAAATGTAACCCCATTTCCTGTTATTGATGTTATTGCGAGTCCTATCTCTGGTAATTCTCCATTAACTGTAATCTTTAACAACAATACCTTAAATGCGAATTCCTACGTATGGGATTTTGGGAATGGGCAAACACTAACAACAACTAGTACATCACAAGAGAGTTCCGTTTACCTCCAAGTTGGGGTATACAATGTTGAACTAACCGCTTCAAATGGTCCTTGTGAAGAAAAATGGTATCAAGATATTGAAGTTATTCCATATGAGGAACTTGAGATAGAAGTTCCAAATGTTTTTTCTCCTGACAATAATGGGAGTAATGACACCTATTTAATAAACTTAAAAAATGCGGTTTCTATAAATGCCATTATTGTGAATCGATGGGGCAATAAAATGGCTGAGTTAAAGAATTTAACGGATGTTTGGGATGGACAAATAAATGGAGCCCCTGCAGAAGAGGGCGTTTACTTTATCAGTTACACTGTAGAAGGATTAAATGGAGAACAAATAAGTGGTCACACCTTTTTTCATTTAATTAGATAATCAATTATTATAATTTTTCATAAAATTATTCTTATAAGGCTATTTCTGTTTCATATATCCTTTGAATATTTTTATATTTAAGTACTATGAAACTTTTAAAAGCTTTAGAAAACATTAGAGAAAGAATAAGAAGCTTTTATCCTATCGAATTACTTTTTGCAAACTTAAAATACAACCTTGTTTCCTTAATTTATTGGTATATCCTTTTTTCTATTGTGAATGGTGGATTTGGAAATAATTTTGGAGTTCCTTTTTTATTCTTATCTCCTGAATACCTTGGCGAGGTTAGTGTTTGGGCTTTTATTATTTTAGGGTTCAGTTTTGGGGGGTTTTCTATTGGATTTTTAACCTATAGTTATATTAAACTTGGCCCAAGGTATCCCTTTCTAGCCACGGTGGCCCGGCCATTTTTTCGGTTTAGCATTAACAACTCTATTATACCAATTATATTCATCATTTTTTATTGCATAAAGATGGCAGATTTTCAAATAAATGAAGAGCTTGCTAGTTCTTGGGATGTCTTCAAGTATATCGTTTCTTTGCTAAGTGGAATTTCCCTCTTTATTCTTTTTTCTCTACTTTATTTTTTTCCGATTTCTAAAAATTTAAGCATTATTCCACTTGAAGAAAATTCCAATAATCCAATTGCATCTATTGTCAATAAAAATGACAAATGGTACGACTATTTTAGAAAAGATAAAAAAAGACGATATTATTACTTTGGAAAAGGGTTTAAAATAAATCAAAGTAGAATTGTTAGCCATCTTCATCGAGAAGTGGTAGAACAAGTGTTTTCCAAAAATAGAATCAATGCTTTTTTCTTTGAAATAATTACTATTGTGGCATTTATTTGCCTAGGTTTTTTTATTGATTATAAAGTCTTTGAAGTTCCTGCTGCGATGAGTATCGTTACCTTGTTAACCATACTTCATATGTTGTATAGTGCTTTATCTTCTTGGTTTAATTTTTGGATTTGGCCAGTGCTTATTGTAGGACTTCTTGTTGTAAATTTCATAAGTGTTCATTATGATTTATTTCGGTACACTAGTTATGCGTTTGGTCTTAATTATGATTCCGATAAACGGATTCCATATAATATTGAGGAGATAAAAAATAATTGCACAGAGAGTACACTTCTTAATTCGAGTAAAGAAAGTTATTTGACCTTATTAAACAATTGGAAAAGTAAGCAAAAGGAAGAAAAACCAAAACTTGTAATTCTTAACACTACAGGAGGTGGATCAAGAAGTGCTTTATGGACATTTTTAGTCTTAGATAAATGCAATAAAGAAACCAATAATAAAATCTCTTCAAATATGCAGATGATTACTGGTGCTTCAGGAGGAATGGTTGGAGCTGCTCTTTATAGAGAGCTGATGCTAAGAAAAAAAATGGGCCAAATAAAACCAGAAGATTTTATAAAACATGCTTCAAACTTATCTAAAGACATGTTAAATAAACTCTCTTTTTCTGCATCCACCAATGATTTATTAATGCGTTATAAAAAATACAAATACAACAATATAAATTACACAAAAGAAAGAGGCGCTGCTTTTGAGGCACACTTACATCAAAACACAAACAATCTTTTAGAACACAACTTAGGGTATTATACCAAACCTGAAAAAAACGGAGATATTCCCGTTATGATTTTTTCCCCTACAATTGTCAACGATGGAAGAAGATTAATTATGGCATCACAAAAAATGAACTTTCTTAATTCATCTAAAACAATTCAGAAGAGTTCTACCTATGAAAATATTGATTACTTAAGTTTCTTTCAAAAAAATGATCCTTCTTCAATTCGGTTTTCATCTGTCTTAAGAGCAAGTGCAACTTTTCCCATAATTATGCCAATGATAACTATGCCAACTATTCCTGAAATCCAACTTATGGATGCTGGAATAAGAGACAATCATGGAGGAAAGCTTACCGTCGATTATCTATTTTCTTTAAAAGACTGGATTAAAGAAAATACTTCTGGAGTAGTCATTATAGAATGCCGGGATAAAAGAAAGCTTTTAAAAGATGATAAATTTGAACAAATTTCATTAGTTGAAAAAATATTTGTGCCATTTTTAAACATGGTTTATAACTTTGAAAAAGTTCAAATATATAACCAAGAACAACTTCTAAAACTTTGTGAAACTAGCTTTGAATTCCCTGTGGATATTGTAACCTTTAATTTAAGACAAAGTAAGAAAGACAAAATATCGTTGTCTTGGAGGTTAACAAAAAAAGAAAAGCAAAAAATCAATAATGCGATAAACAACAAAGAAAATAAAACAGCTCTCAATCGTCTAATCAATTTAATAAAATAAAAAAGAGAGACCTTCTCAGGCCTCTCTTAATAACTAAATCTTTAAGCTGTTAGTTCAGTTATGCTTTAATAAACGAGTTTAAACTAAAATAGTTTCTTTTTTTTGCATTATCCCTTCATTATTTTCATGAGAAATTAACAAAAATTTATTGATAAAGTTTTTTAAACGCTCTTTCTAGAATCAAATCTAAATATAAATTTGACATTAGTGAATCAACACAACTCCATAAAAGCACTCATTAATTTGGTAGATGATCCAGACGAATCTATATTCGGGCAAGTAAGAAGTGAAATAATCAAATATGGAATTGAAGCAATCCCTTATCTTGCAAGCTCCTGGAATGATGATCTTTTTGGGAATATTCATCAAAATAGAATTAAAAACTTAATTAATGACATTCATTTTTCTGATGTAAAAAACCAATTGAAAGAATGGATGAAATGCCCCGAAAAAGATTTACTCAAAGGAGCTATCATTGTTTCTAGATATATTTCATCAGAAATTAATTCTGATAAAATATACAATTACTTTGAAGAATTAAAACGAGACATTTGGTTAGAGATGAATAATTATCAAACCGCCTTTGAAAAAATAAAAATTATTAATCGAGTTCTTTTTGAACACCATGATTTTTCTGGGGATAAAAACAATTATCATTCGCCAGAAAACTCCTATATACACCAGGTAATCAAATCTAAAAAAGGAAACCCGCTAAGTTTAAGTTTAATTTATAGTGTCTTGGCTCAATCACTCGATGTTCCTGTTTATGGAGTTAACCTGCCAAAACATTTCATCTTAGCATATATGGATATGGAAGGCACTAATGCTGCTATCAATAAAGAAAATGATTTTGGAACATTGTTTTATATCAATCCTTTTTCAAACGGGAAGATTTTAAATCTAGAAGAAATTAAATCATTTCTAGATGACTTAAGCCTTAAACACGATCGCCATTTTTTTGAGCCTTGTTCTAATTCAGACATTATTAAACGGATGGTTAATAACCTAATTTATTCTTACAAGGAAAGCAATAAAAAACAACAAGTTTCTGAACTAAAAGAGCTTCTTCATATTCTTAAAAACCCTAGTTTAGGGTGAATTTAACATCTAAATTCTCTAATGATTTAAATAGCTTTTTAGAAGGTTTAACTCGTATACTTCTAGAATGAAGTTTAATATCTATATTTTCCTTAAGATCTTGAACGGTTATTTTTAATTCACAATCGCCATTATTTTCTTTTAAAACTTTATTTATTTCTTGAATATAAATTTGATTTAAATCGGCATTAAACAAATGTAATTTGATATTTTTTATCCGTTTTTCAGCAAGCTGGTTAAGTAACTCTATCGAATTCACCCTAAACTCCATTCTGTCATTATACCTTGATTTTTGGAACACCCCCCTTACACAAATAAATGCTCCTGTGGATAGAAAATGTTGGTAACGCAAATAGGTTTCTCCAAACAAAAATAGTTTATGTGTATCGTTATAGTCCTCCATATGTAAAACCCCATATTTATCTCCTCTTCTAGATAATCTTTCTTCTGCATTGGATACAATTGCAGCAACTATAAGTTCTTTACGACCTACTTCATTTGGCTTACTTAGCATGGAAACATTAGCATTACAAAAAGCTTTTATTTCATATTTGAAATCATCTAATGGATGACCTGAAATAAATACTCCTACAACTTCTTTTTCTTTAGTTAGCTTTGTTAAGCTGTTCCAAGGCTCCGCTTCCGGGTATTCAGGTTCCGGAAGGCTTACCTCCGTTTGATCGCCAAACATAGAAACTTGAGAAGAATTTTGTTCTTGTTGAAATCTAGCTCCAAAAGAAAGGACTTTATCTAAAAAACTTCTCCCTTGAATATCTTCGACAAAAAACTGCGAACGATGACAATTTTTAAACGAATCAAAAGCACCTGCATAAGTCAGATTTTTAAAGGAGGTCGTATTACAAACTCTTAGGTTAATTCGTTTAGCAAGATCAAAAACAGAATGGTAATTTCCATTTTTAATTCGATCAGAAACTATGGCTTCTACCGGAGCACTTCCTAATCCCAAAATAGCGCCAAGTCCAAAACGAATTTCACCCTTTTTATTAACCGCAAATGTATATTTAGATTCATTTACATCAGGCCCTAAAACAGCAAGTCCCATCCTTCTTGACTCTTCCATAAACAAGGTAACTTTTTTTATATCGTTCATGTTGTTGCTCAAAACAGATGCAAAATATTCGGAAGGATAATTAGCCTTTAGATAAGCTGTCTGATAAGCAATCCATGCATAACAAGTAGCATGAGACTTATTAAATGCATAAGAAGCAAAAGCTTCCCAATCTTTCCATATTTTCTCCAATACATCTACTGGGTGATTTTTTTTAATTGCTCCCTTTAAAAATTGAGGCTTCATCTTATCTAGTGTAGCCCTGTCTTTTTTACCCATTGCTTTTCTAAGGGTGTCTGCTTGGCCTTTGGTGAATCCTGCTATCTTTTGAGAAAGAAGCATTACTTGCTCTTGGTAAACAGTTATCCCATAGGTTTCCTTAAGGTATTCTTCACAATCTTCTAAGTCATAAACAATTTCTTCTTCGCCATGTTTTCTTCTAACAAACAATGGAATATAATCCATTGGTCCAGGTCTATATAATGCCGCCATAGCAATTAAATCAGCAAACTCAGTTGGCTTGAGATCACGCATGTATTTTTGCATGCCTTGAGATTCATATTGAAAAATACCAACCGTTTCCCCTTTTTGAAATAAGGAATAGGTTTTTTCATCGTCCAAAGGAAATGCATCTGGATCGAGTTTTATCCCATGCGTTTCTTCCACATATTTAACGGCATCTTTAATAAGCGTTAACGTTTTTAAACCTAAAAAGTCCATTTTCAATAGACCCGCATCTTCCGCAACAGAGTTGTCATACTGGGTACAATACATCTCCGAATCTTTTGCCAATGCGACAGGAACATAATTGGTTATATCATCGGGAGTAATTATTACTCCACAAGCATGAATCCCTGTGTTTCGAACAGAACCTTCTATATCAAGTGCTTTTTGTAAAACTGCAGAAGAAATCCCACTATTTGAATCTTTTATTTTTCGTAACTCTTTTGCATTGTTTAACTCTTCCTTATTTTGAAGTTTTTCAGACAACTCTTTTTCTGATAAATTAAATATCTTATTTAAACTGATGGATGGAACAAGATTTGCTAAACGAACAGCATCTGGCAAGGGTAAATCCATCACTCTGGCAGCATCTTTTATAGAAGATTTAGCGGCCATGGTTCCATAAGTAATTATTTGAGCTACTTGGTTCGCTCCATATTTTTCAATTACATAATCGATAACCTTTGCTCTTCCTTCATCATCAAAATCAATATCAATATCTGGCATAGAGATTCTATCTGGATTAAGGAATCTCTCAAAAAGCAAGTCATACTTGATTGGATCAATATTGGTAATCCAATTGCAATAGGCTACCACTGATCCAGCAGCAGAGCCTCTTCCCGGGCCAACGGAAACCCCCATTTTTCTAGCGGCAAAACAAAAATCTTGAACAATTAAAAAATATCCAGGATAGCCCGTGTTCTCAATTGTTTTTAATTCAAAATCAATCCGATCTTTTACTTCTGGGGTTAAATTTCCATATCTTTTTTGCGCCCCCTCATACGTTAAATGTTTGAGGTAATTATTTTCTCCTCTTTTCCCTGCATCTTGATTGTCTTTTTTGTCTTTAAATTTATCTGGTATATCAAAATTAGGAAGCAGCACTTCTCTTTGAAGAGGATAATATTCACATTTCTCAATAATTTCTGAGATATTAAAAATCGCCTCTGGTATATCAGAAAACAATTGTTTCATCTCATCTGGAGACTTTAAATAATAAGAATCATTTTCTAATCCATAACGAAAGTCTCTTCCTTTTCCTATTGGTTTTGATACCGATTGATTATCTCGAACACAAAGCAAAACATCATGGGAAGTAGAATCCTTTTTATTAAGGTAATAAACCGTATTTGAAGCAACTAGTTTAACTTCATGTTTATCTGCAAAATTTAAAAGTGTCTCATTAACTCTATTCTCTACTTCAAGTCCATGACGATTGATTTCCATATAAAAGTCGTCTCCAAATTGACTCTTCCACCACAATAAAGACTCCTCTGCCTGATTTTCTCCTACCTGCAGAATTAGCTGCGGAATTTCTCCTTGTAAGTTTCCAGATAAAACAATTAAATCGTTTTTGTAGTCTTGAATCACTGATTTATCAACTCGTGGCACATAATAAAACCCTTCGGTATAAGCTATCGAAGATAGCTTTATTAAATTTTGATATCCTTTTTTGTTTTTAGCAAGAAAAACAACCTGAGAACCATTGTCTTTTCTTTTTTTATTCAATCTATCTTGGCAGACATTAAAAGTACATCCCAATATTGGCAATATCTCTTTTTTAAGTTCATTGCCCTCTTGTTGGTTGTGCTCTTTTATTTTTTTGTTATAGTTTGAAACTGTTTTTTCAAACCTAAATGCAGCCATCATGTTTGCCGAATCTGTAAGTGCAACCGCCGGCATTTGAAGTTCTCCAACTCTGTTTACTAGCTTTTCTAGATGAATGGTCGACTGAAGAACAGAAAATTGCGAAAACACATGGAGATGGCTATAATCGATATTCTTTAGATCGATTTTTTTATCAATAACCCTGGTTTTTATTGGGCTTTTCTTTAAGGCTTTCTTTCTGATTTTTTCAGATGCTGCTTTTAAATTTTTGTGCGATAATCCAACAGCCTCAACAATTTCTGAATTAAGCTTCATAAATGATTGCAGCTGATCGGATGTCATTTGCAATTCTTGAGCAGAAAAATTACCCAATCTTATCAACTCTAAAAAACACCTAGTAGTGGCCTCAACATCTGCCGTTGCATTATGTGCTTCATTAAATTTTTTGCCAAATAAGTGATTATGCAACTCGGATAAAGTCGGTTTTTTGAATTTCCCTCCTCTACCACCTGGGAGTTTACATAATTGAGCTGTTTTTTCTGTGCATGTATCTAATACAGGAAAAGAAACCAAGGGGGAATCCTTTTTAAGTCTAATATACTCCGAGCCTAAAACATTTATATCAAAAATTACATTTTGACCAACAATAAATTGAGCTCTGCTTAATATTTCCGAAAAAGAAGCAATTACATCTGAAATCGATTCTCCTTGTTGTGATGCAAGTTCTGTAGATATCCCATGAATATCTTCAGATGCTATAGGGATATTAAATCCATCCGGTTTTATTAAAAAATCCTTGTGTTCTATTAATTTACCTGTATTGTCATGAAGTTGCCAAGCAAGTTGAATTACCCTAGGCCAATTATCCGTATCGGTAATTGGGGCTTTAAAATCTTTGGGCAATCCCGTTGTTTCAGTATCAAATATTAAATACATCTATTCAATTATGGATTAAAGATAGTTAATAGAAAGATGGAAAAGTTTGAAAATAAAAATTTTAAAATTGTTTTAGGAAAAATATTTAGTCTCGGCATTCTTTTTTATTTTCACAAGCAAATTTTTAGAATGAGTTTTAAAAAAATAATTTTTTGGTGGTTTCTCTTCCCGTATCTGATTTTTGGACAAGAAATACCTAGCAATGGAGTTCAGGAGTCCAAGCATGAATTTGTTGCACTTACCAATGCAGAAATAATCATTTCTCCAGATAAAAAAATAAAGTCTGGTTATATATTAATCAAAGGAGATAAGATTTTTAAAGTTGGAAAAAAAACAAAATTCCCTAAAGGAACTAAAATAATTGATTGCAAGAAAGCGATTATTATGCATTCATTTATAGACCCCTACTCTGATCTTGGTTTGTTGGGAAAAAGAAAAACAAATAGCCATAGAATAGAAAACACTGCTTATTACTGGAATGAGGCTATTCACCCAGAAATAGATGCATCCTTATATTATTCTAGAGATAAGAAAAACATAGAAAAATATCAAAAAATGGGGTATGGATCTATCTCAACCCATATCGCTGACGGAATTGCTCGAGGCACTGGAACACTTATTAATTTATCAGACAAAAATACTAGATCTCAAATCGAAAAAAACAAAACTGCAAGTTATTATTCTTTAAAAAAAGGAAGTTCAAAACAAAAATACCCAAGCTCACAAATGGGTAGCATTGCCTTATTAAAACAAGCTTATTTCGATTATTATCATTTTATTGAAAGCAAAAAAGAAAACAATATTTCTTTTAACCACTGGAAAGACAATCTTGATTTGCCTCAATTTTTTAAAGTAGATAATGTACTAGAGTTGCTTCGTGCTTATAAAATTGAAAAACTATCTAAAGCCAAATTTATTTATGTTGGAGGAGGAGATGAGTATAATGCAATTGATAAATTAAAGACGCTAAATCCAGACATTGTCATCCCACTTAATTACCCAAAAGGATATGAAATATCGGACCCTTATATTGCAAAAAAAATTCCTCTAAAAAAACTTAAGCAATGGGAACTAGCCCCTTCAAATGCTTCTATTTTAAAAAGTTATGGCGTTTCCTTTTCTTTCACTGCTCATGGAATAGATAAAGCCAAGTCCTTTTGGAAAAACATACGAAAAACCATTCAACGAGGTTTAAGTGAAGAGCAAATGTTAAAAGCCCTAACTATAGAACCAGCAAGGCAACTTAATCTTTCCTCATTAATGGGATCACTTTCCCCAGGTAAATATGCTAATCTATGCATTTACAAAGAAAATCCTTTCCAAAAAGAAACGACCTTGCTTTCCTCTTGGAACAAAGGACTTGAAAAGAAATGGGACACCTCCCCTATTGTTGAAGCTCTTGGCGAATATCAAATAAATATTAATGGAATTGGTTTAAAAATAAAAATTAAGGATAAAAAAATATCCTTTAGCAATGACAGCATTGGAGAGAAGCTCTCCTTTGAAACAAAAAATGAGGATATAACTATCCGTTTTCTTTTAAACGATTCTATTCACTCAGGCCTATACTTGCTGCATGGAAAAATAAAAACCAACGGAAGTATTTTTGAAGGAGATGCCCTTCTTCCAAATGGAAGCCTTTTAACTTGGAATGCTTACCGCACAAAAGAAGAAAAAAAGCAAAACAAAAATAAACCTGTTTCAGACTCTACCAAAACATCTCACTATATAAATCTTTGGTCTCCAAATATGGCTTATGGGCATGACTCTCTTCCTAAGGCGAAAAAGATGATTTTTAAAAATGTTACCATCTGGACCAATGAAAAGGAAGGGAAAATTAGTGGATCGGTCGTAATTGAAAATGGAAAAATCAAATCCGTTATCAAAGGGAACAAAAAAATCCCTGAAGAAAATGCAATTGTTATTAATGGAGAAGGAAAACACTTAACCTCTGGAATAATTGACGAACATTCTCACATAGCAATCTCTAAAGGAGTTAACGAAAGTGGACAAGCAATTTCTGCTGAAGTTAGCATTGGCGATGTAGTTAATTCTAATGACATTAATATTTACAGACAGCTTGCTGGTGGGGTTACCACCTCTCAATTGCTTCATGGTTCTGCTAATCCAATAGGTGGTCAATCTGCTTTAATTAAATTAAAATGGGGCTATTTGCCTGAAGAAATGTTAATCTCAAATGCACCAAAATTTATAAAATTTGCACTTGGAGAAAATGTAAAACAATCCAATTGGGGCGATGCAAACACAAGTCGATTTCCACAGACTAGAATGGGGGTTGAACAAATTTATTACGATGCATTTAATCGTGCAAAAAACTACAAAGAACAATGGGCCAAATTTAATCTTAACAAAAAAGGCATTGCCCCTCGTAAAGATTTAGAATTAATAACCCTAAATGAAATTCTTGAGGGAAAAAGAAATATTACTTGTCATTCTTATAGCCAATCAGAAATAAATATGCTCATGCATGTCGCAGATTCCATGCAAATAAAAATCAACACTTTTACACACATCCTTGAAGGATATAAACTTGCTGACAAAATGAAAACTCATGGAGCTGCTGCTTCTACATTTTCAGATTGGTGGGCATATAAATATGAAGTCAATGATGCCATCCCTCACAACGCCTCATTACTTCACAAACAGGGAGTCTTGGTTGCAATTAATTCTGACGACGCAGAAATGGGAAGACGATTAAATCAAGAAGCTGCTAAGGCAATTAAATATGGCGGAATGACCGAAGAAGATGCATGGAAAATGATCACTTTAAATCCAGCTAAAATGTTACACCTTGATAATAGAATGGGAAGCATAAAGGAAGGAAAGGATGCGGATTTGGTTCTTTGGAGTAATCATCCATTAAGCATAAAGGCAAAGGCTGAAAAAACCATTATTGATGGGATTTTGTTTTATGACATAAAGGAACAAGATTCTTTAATTGAAAGGAATAGACTTGAACGTATTCGTATCTTAACCTTAATGATGAACGAAAAAAACATAGAAGTAATTCCATTTACTAAAGAAGAAAGTCACCCTTTTCATTGCAATACCATCGGGGAAATAGAATTAAATAAAGAAAATTTACATTAAAATGGCAACACGATTTTTCATCCTTTTTACAAGTTTAATTTTTAGTAACGGATCCTTTTCGCAAAGCAGTGCCTTAATTTTAAATGGGATACTACATATTGGAAATGGAGAAACAATACCAAGTGCATTTATCTCTATCAAGAATGGAATCATTTCTAAAGTAGGAAATTATCTTACTACAAGTTATAACAAAACAGAATGGGACACCATTATTGATGCAAAGGGAAAGCATATCTATCCAGCCTTTATTGCACCAAACACGACTTTAGGTTTAACAGAAATAGATGCAGTGAGAGCCACAAGAGATTATAGAGAAGTTGGGTTTTTTAATCCACATATACGTTCGCAAATAGCTTACAATGTAGAATCTAAAGTGATGTCAACTGTCTTAACAAATGGCGTATTGATTTGTCAACCAACGCCAAGAGGTGGACGAGTTTCTGGCTCGTCCTCAGTAATGAAACTTTATGGATGGAACTGGCAGGATGCCACCATACTTAAAGACGATGGTGTGCATGTCAATTGGCCTATTGTAAATTGGAAAAGAAAAGAGCCCTCTAAAAATGGTTTAACTAAAAAATACAAACAAGAACTCTCAGAATTAGAATCTTTCTTTTGTTTAGCTTTAAATTATAGCGCTAAAAAAAATATCGATAGCACAGACATTCGATTAGAAGCCATGAAAAAATGCTTTAATGGGGATCGGCGAGTCTATTTTCATGCCAACGAAATTCAACAACTTTTGGATGTTATTTCTTTTGTAGAAAAATTTAAAATTAAGCATCCTGTAATTGTTGGCGGATATGATGCTCCGATTGCAGGAAAAAGACTAAAAGACGCCAAAATACCAGTAATGATAAGAAGAACCCATAACCTTCCTGATATGTCAGATGACCCAGTTGATTATTGTTTTAGGCTCCCTTCCATGCTTAAAAAGCATGGGATTTTGTTTTGTTTAGAAAATAGTGGCGATATGGAAGCTATGAATGCTCGAAACATTCCTTTTTTAGCAGGAACAACAACTTCTTATGGATTAACAGAAGAAGAAGCAATAGAAGCCATTTCTTTGTCCACTTGTAAAATATTAGGCATTGACAAAAAATATGGCTCTATCGAAAAAGGAAAGTCTGCCACATTTTTTATTTCTGATGGGAATGCTTTAGACATGAGAACAAACAATGTTAGTACCATCTTTGTTGATGGTAAAACGGTTTCAACGAAAAACTTTCAGTTTAACTTATATAAAAAATATAAAAACAAGTACCAGAATCAATAAACGTGAAAAAAATTCTTATTGCAGGCGGATCCGGATTTATAGGGTCGGAACTCAAAAACCATTTTTTAAAAAGTGGAAATAAGGTCTTCATTCTAACTAGAAACCCAAAAAAAGAAAACGACATTTATTGGGATCCGAAAAACAATAAAATAGACCTTGCTTTTTTGGGGGAAATTGACGTGTTAATTAATCTATGCGGAGCAAATATCGCTGAAAAAAAATGGAGCGTTAAACGTAAAAAAACATTAATAAATTCAAGAGTGGAAAGCACAATATTCTTGCATTCAATGATGCCTAAATTCTCAAAACTATCTACCTATATAGGTGTCTCTGGAGTTAACTGCTTTGGAAATACGAATGAAAAAAAAGTTTTCAATGAAAAGGACCCTATATCTACTGATTTTCTTTCTACCTTAATTAAGGAATGGGAAAATGCGCACCAATTATTTTCAAAAAAAACTACCACAATTATTTTGAGGCTTCCGGTTGTTTTAGCAAAAAACAAAGGGATGTTAAAAAGAATGAAACTTCCTTTTTGGTTAGGACTTGGAAGTGTTATTGGGGATGGAGAGCAAATTATTAATTGGATGAGTATAAGCGACCTAAAGGCTGCGTTTTCACATGTCCTAAAATCAAATCTTAAAGGAACCTATTTATTAGGAGCATCTAACGATAATAATCAAACGTTTAGCAAGTCACTTGCAAAAGCATTAAACCGAATAATCCTTCTACCAAAAACACCAAAATGGATTATTAAAAAAATTTTTGGAGAAATGTCTACTCTCTTATTAAATGGAAACTACATCTCTAGCGAAAAGTTTATTCAAACAAATTTCACTTACAAAGACACGAATATAAATCAAGTCCTTTGTGGACTATACACCAATAATGTTCCAAAGAATAAGGAAGAAGTTCTTGATTTATAGTAATTTTGCCTCCTAGAAAATGATTTAGGAGAAATGCAAAAAAAATACCCCGAAAGAAAATCTTTAAACCTTGCAAAAACAGCAGAGGAAATTGGTGTTAAATGGAATGAAGAAAATGCGTTTAAAAATGCCATAGAAAATAGAGAAGGGTCTCCTAATTTTGTTTTTTATGAAGGACCTCCATCTGCAAATGGACTACCAGGAATTCACCATGTAATGGCAAGAACTATAAAAGATGTTTTCTGTCGTTATAAAACCTTAAAAGGATATCAGGTGCATCGAAAAGCCGGATGGGATACCCATGGATTGCCTGTAGAATTAAGTGTAGAAAAAGAACTAGGAATTACCAAAGAAGATATTGGTAAAAAAATATCGGTAGAAGACTACAACAAGGCCTGTCGAAATGCAGTAATGAAATACACCAACATATGGAATGATCTAACCAGAAATATGGGGTATTGGGTCGACATGGAAAACCCATACGTGACCTACGAATCAAAATACATGGAAACTGTATGGTGGTTGTTGGGGCAATTGCACAAAAAAAACTATCTGTATAAAGGATATACGATCCAACCATATTCTCCAAAAGCCGGGACAGGGCTTTCTTCTCACGAATTAAATCAACCTGGATGCTACAAAGATGTTACAGACACTACTGTTGTTGCACAATTTAAATTAAAGCAAAATCAAGAATCAAATGCCTTATCAACTTTTCTCTCAAAAGAAGAGCTTCTTGACACACATTTTTTGGCTTGGACAACCACTCCTTGGACATTGCCATCCAACACCGCTTTAGTTGTTGGACCAAAAATAAAATATTCTATTGTTCAAACCTTTAATCGATACACTGCTAAAAAAACAAACGTGATTTTGGCAAGCAAGCGTCTTTCGGCTTATTTCGGAAAAGGATTTATTCAAGTTAATTCTACTCAAGAATTAAACACCTGGAATAAAAAAGATAAAAACATCACTTTTTATGTTGCTTCAGAATTAAATGGAAGCGATTTAATTGGACTAAAATACGAGCAACTTCTGCCCTATTGTTTGCCTGCGGAAAATGCAGAAAATGCATTTCAAGTAATTAAAGGGGATTTTGTAACCACGGAAGATGGAACTGGAATTGTGCATGCTGCTCCAACTTTTGGTGCAGACGATTACAAAGTTGCAAATGAGTCTGGGGTCCCAGGAATGCTGGTAAAAGACAAAAATGGAAACCTTGTCCCATTAGTAAATCTTCAAGGGAAATTTAGAGCAGAAATTTCTGATTTTGCCGGGATGTATGTCAAAAACGAATACTATAACGAAAAGGAAGCGCCTGAAAAATCGGTAGATGTTTTAATAGCAATTAAGTTAAAGGAAGAAAACAAAGCATTTCTTGTTGAGAAATACGTTCACTCTTACCCACATTGTTGGAGAACGGATAAACCTGTTTTGTATTACCCTCTTGACTCTTGGTTTGTTCGGGTAACTGAAAAAAAAGAAACCTTAATACAACTTAATAACACGATACAATGGAAACCAGCCTCTACTGGTTCTGGAAGATTTGGAAAGTGGCTTGAAAATGCTAATGATTGGAATTTGTCTCGATCTAGATATTGGGGGATTCCTATTCCAATCTGGAGCACTGAAGATGGAGAAGAATCTATTTGTATTTCCTCTATAGAACAACTTAAAAAAGAATGTGAAAAATCTGTCATTGCTGGATTAATGAAAGAAAATCCTCTTTCTGATTTTATCGTGGGCGACATGTCCAAAGAAAATTACCAGAAAATAGATCTTCACAAACACTTTGTAGACGATCTTGTTTTAATTTCTGAGAGTGGTAAAAAAATGACAAGAGAAGCCGATTTAATTGACGTTTGGTTCGACTCTGGCTCCATGCCATATGCACAACTTCATTATCCATTTGAAAACAAAGAAAAAATCGACTCTAACAAAAATTTTCCAGCAGATTTTATTGCAGAAGGGGTAGATCAAACTAGAGGATGGTTTTATACCTTGCATGCTATAAGCTCTATTATTTTTGATTCTGTTGCTTATAAAAATGTAATGTCTAATGGATTAGTATTAGACAAAAATGGACAGAAGATGTCTAAGCGACTTGGCAATGCAACCGATCCATTTAAAACACTTTCCAAATACGGAGCAGATGCAACCAGGTGGTATATGATCACAAATGCACAGCCATGGGATAACTTAAAGTTTGATGAGGATGGAATTGTTGAAGTGCAACGAAAACTTTTTGGAACACTTCACAACACCTATTCTTTCTTTGTTTTATATGCCAATATTGATGAATACAACCACTCAGAAAAACAAATTCCTTTAAATGAAAGACCTGAGATCGATCGATGGGTTATTTCTAAACTTAATAACCTAATAAAAAATGTAGACTCTCTCTATGAATCTTATGAACCAACATCTGCGGGAAGATTAATTCAAGAATTTGTTACCGATCAACTTTCCAACTGGTATGTTCGACTTTGCCGAAGAAGATTCTGGAAAAGCGAGGATAGCAAAGACAAATTAAGTGCCTATCAAACGCTTTATTTTTGCCTTAAAACAATTGCTTCAATTGGATCTCCAATTTCACCTTTCTACATGGATCAACTTCACAGGGATCTTACCTTGATGGAAAATGATTCTGTTCATTTAAGTAATTACCCAACTTTCCATTCCAAAAATGTGGATACTGCTCTAGAGAAAAGAATGGAACTTGCGCAACAAATTTGCTCTTTATCTCTTGGATTACGTAAAAAAGAAGTTATAAAAGTCAGACAGCCTTTACAAAAAATTCTTATCCCTTCCTTAAACAAATCGTTTTCAGAAGACATAAAGAAAATTAAAAACCTCGTTCTCTCTGAGGTAAACATTAAAGAAATTGATCTGATTGAAGACGATGGAAAAATGATTGTAAAACAAATAAAACCAAACTTCAAATCCATCGGGCCAAAATATGGAAAACAAATGAAAGCAATAAGCAAGCTTATTGACGGTTTTAATCAAGAAGACATTGCCGAAATTCAAGAAAAATCTGGCTGGGAAGGCGAAATTGAAAATGAAATTATAAATCTATCCATCGAAGATTTTGAGATTAATGCCAAAGACATTCCAGGATGGGTCGTTGCTAGTGAAGGCAAACTAACCGTAGCTCTTGATGTAACAATTACCGACGAGCTTAAGTCCGAAGGGATTTCAAGAGAATTAATAAACAAAATTCAAAATTTAAGAAAAGACAACAATCTGGATGTAACGGATAAAATATCTTTGAATATATCGAGCACTCAACCCATAGAATCCGCTATAAACACTCACAGAAAATACATAAGCAATGAAGTTCTTGCTTCAGAAATAAACTTTGTCCAAAAAGAAAAAACAAAACATTGCATCGACATTGAACAATCAAATGACACCTATGTTTCATTAATAAAAACGTAACTTGAATTTTTCGAAGAATTTCATTCGTTTAAACTGGTTAATAATCATTTGCATTTATTTGGTGGTTATCGCTGGAAGTTTTGTTCGAATTACTGGAAGTGGGATGGGTTGTCCTGACTGGCCAAAATGTTTTGGAGAATGGATTCCTCCTACAAATGAAAATCAAATCCCAGAAAATTATAAAGAAATTTATTCTCAAAAAAGAGCTAAAAAAACCATCCGTTTTTGCAAATTTTTAAGCAACATAGGACTGGATGACACTGCCGATAATGTGAAGAATGATCCAAGTCTTTATGTGGAAGAAGATTTTAATGGAAAAAAAACTTGGATTGAATATGTAAATAGACTTGTTGGTTTTCTAGCAGGAAATCTTATGCTTTTTGGTTTTGTTTGGATGCTTCTTAAGTATCGAACAAAAAAACTAATCGGCATACAATTATTCAATTTAGTTTTAATGGGAATTCAAGGGTGGTTTGGCTCCATTGTCGTTGCAACCAACTTGGTTCCATGGACCATAACGGTTCACCTATTTCTTGCTTTATTAATTATCGGAATTCAACTAAAAATACTATTTGCTATTTCTAAAAGCTCAAGCGCTGTAATGGATTTGCCAAAAGGCATTAAAATAAGTCTTTTTCTTATTTTATTAATTACATTCTACCAAATGTTTCTTGGAACACAAGTAAGAGAATCTATTGATGTTTTAACCAAAGAAGGATATGGAAGAGAGCATTGGACTCATATGCTTGGAATTCCATTTTATATACATCGAAGTTTTTCATGGCTAGTTTTAATTGGGATGGGGGTACTATTTTATATAAACGAAAAAAAATACCGACTTAAATCTATACGAAATTGCTTTTTTGTGCTTTGCTTGGGTTTGATTACAGGGGTTTTGTTGGCACATATTGATATGCCGGGGTTGGTGCAGGTTTGTCATCTCGTTTTTGCAGTAGTATTATTTGGGCAATTATTATGGCTACATTTTGAAATACACCTTAGAAATTATTAAATTTACATTCTAAAAAATACAATTATGTCTTATACATTACCAGATTTATCATACGCATATGATGCACTAGAACCTAATATCGATGCTAGAACCATGGAAATCCATCATTCCAAACATCATGCAGGATACACAAGCAAACTTAATGCAGCAATAGAAGGAACCGAAATGGAGGGAAAATCCCTTACGGATCTATTTAAAAACCACATGAATAACAATGCGGTTAGAAATAATGGTGGAGGCTACTTCAATCACTGTCTTTTTTGGGAAGTGATGAGCCCAAACGGTGGGGGGACTCCATCGGGAGACCTAGCAAGTGCAATTGACAGTGCTTTTGGCTCTTTTGAAGATTTTAAATCTGCTTTTGCAGCAGCAGCAGCAACTAGATTTGGATCAGGTTGGGCTTGGCTTTGTGTAAAAGATGGCAAACTAGAAGTTTGTTCTACAGCTAATCAAGATAATCCATTGATGGATGAAGGATGCGGTGGAACTCCAATATTGGGATTAGATGTTTGGGAGCATGCATACTACCTTAACTATCAAAACAGAAGACCAGACTACATTAATGCATTTTTTAATGTGATTAACTGGAATGCGGTTACAGAAAAGTATAACGCTGCAAAATAATTAAAACACTATTAACAAAAAAAGGGGGCTAATCGCCCCCTTTTTTATTTGAATGAAAAATAACTTAATGATTGGAAAGGTAATCTGCCACTCCATCAAAAGAAGCAGTCATTCCATCTTTTCCTTTTTGCCAGTTTGCTGGGCAAACTTCTCCGTGCTCTTCGTTAAACTGAAGTGCATCTACAATTCGAATTGCTTCATCTACGTTTCTACCAAGAGGAAGATCGTTAACAAGCATGTGTCTAACCAATCCTTCTTTGTCAATTAAAAATAACCCTCTATAAGAAATCATCGCTCCAGTTGCTACAAGATTTCCTTCGGCATCGTAATCGTATTCCCCCATTAAAACTCCATAAGCATCTGCAATGGTTTTAGAAGTATCGGCTACTATTGGGTAAGTAACTCCTTGAATACCGCCTTTATTTTTAGGTACCTGAAGCCATCCCCAATGAGACTCTTCGGTATCGGTGGAACATGCTACCACCTTCACACCTCTTGATTCAAAATCTGCCACTGCATCTTGAAAGGCATGCAATTCTGAAGGGCAAACAAAAGTAAAATCTTTTGGATAAAAGAATAAAATCACTTCGTTTTTTCCGCGATACTGCTCCAATGAAAAGTTTTGTACAATTTCTCCGCCGTTTATCACAGCTGACGCCTCAAATGATGGCGCTTTTTTTCCTACTAATGTTGTCATGTGCTAATTTTTTTGTTGTTTGCAAATTTACAACTTTTAATGTATTGTATCGGATTGTAAATCATTGAATTTTATTAATTTCATTTTACGATGAAATTCACCGATCAAATTGCGAACTATATTTATGAAAATCAAATTGATTTAGATCAATTATGCATCGTTCTTCCATCCAAAAGAGCACAAAAATATATTGCTTCTTCCTTGTTTGAAAAATATGGAAAACCAATCTTTGCGCCTCAAATGCTTACTATCGATGAGTGGATTAAAGAGCAATGCACCTTTCATGTTATTGATAAAACAAGCCTTCTTTTTCAATTATACAAAGTGCATCTAGAAATCGAAAAAAACATTGAAAAATTATCTTTTGATGAATTTCAAAAATGGGGAGACCTTCTTCTTAAAGATTTTGATGAAATCGACCGATATCTTTTAAACTATAAAGATGTCTTTAGGAATCTATCTGAAATACATCGCTTGGAAGATGGTTTTTTGAGTAGTTGGGGAGTAGAAGAAGAAGAATTATCTAAAACACAGAAAAAATTTCTTTCGTTTTGGAAGTCTCTTCCCAATTATTACTTAAAGTTTCAAGAAATTCTTTCTTTCAAAAACATTAATTACTCCGGAAAGGCATATCGCTTTGCCTCTGAAAACATTGACCCTATTTTTAATGCCTCAAAAAAAGACCTCTTATTTGCAGGGTTTAATGCCTTATCCACTTCTGAAAAAGAGATCCTAAAATACGCGCACAGACACCCAAAAGGACATGTTCTAATCGATGCTGACCAATATTATTTAAACGACAAAAATCACGAAGCTGGAAATTTTTTACGTCAACTTTTAAAGTCCCTACAGTCCTCCACGATTCCATTTGTAAAAAATCAATTACAAAAAAAAGCGCTTAACATCGAAATCATAGAATGCCCCCAAGTTACAGGCCAAGTTAAAGTCGCATCTACTATCTTAAGTAATTTATCCCCAGAAGAGCTCAACAAAACAGTATTGCTATTGGCAGATGAAAGCTTAATCATTCCGGTTATTCAAAACATTCCCAAAAAAGTAAAAAAAGCCAACATTACTCTTGGTTTGCCATTAAAAAGCACCCCGGTTAAATCATGGGTCGAACTCCTTTTTAGCATTCAAGAAAACAAAAAAAGATTTTCGAAAAAAGGACTCTACTTTAAAGATTTTCAACGATTTTGCAATCATCCGTTTATTCAAGCAACATTAAATGAAAAGGATCGAAACATTCTTATAAAAGAAGAAGAAGTTGCAAGTGAAAAAAATCAAATAATTAGAGATCTTAATTCCTTGAAATTTTGCCCACATTTGTATGAGATTTCTACTATTATAAACAATGACTGGGAAGACGATTGGCTAAATGGAATTTCACAAATACGAGTTGCCAATGAAAAATGTTTTGGGTTTTTTAAAGAACAACATGTTTTTGAAAAAGCAACCATCCACTCGTTTGATGAAGCGCTAATTGAACTTCAAAATATTAGCGCAAAAGATTTTCCAAAAATGGGTTTTAATGCCTTTCGATCGCTTTTTAAAACACATGCTTTTCAAAAGAAAATATCGTATCATGGAAACCCCATGGAAGGACTTCAAGTCATGGGGCTTCTTGAAACCAGAATGATTGATTTTGACACTATTATTGTGGTGGGCATGAACGAAGGGGTACTTCCAAACACCAACCCTTTGGAATCTTATTTTCCAATGGATTTAAGGCGGTATCTTGGCTTGCCACTTCCGAGGCAAAAACAAGGCCTTTTTGCTTATCATTTTTACAGGCTTCTTCACGAAGCCAAAAACCTTTATTGCACTTTTGCAAGCGTTTCTGAAGGAATAGGGAAAGCAGAAGCAAGCAGATATCTCTTGCAGTTAGAACTCGAATTACTTCCTTTAAACCCCTCCATTACGCTTAGCAAAAAGAACTATAAAATCCCTCCTATAACCATAAACCGAAAAGAAAATCAAATCTTAAAAGATGCCAATTATTACACCCGTCTTGATGCATTTTTTAAACGTTCCCTATCGGCATCTGCGATTAATACTTTTTTAAGTTGTCCAAAAGACTTTTACAACAAATATATACTGGAGTTTAAAGAAGAACGACAAATGAGTGAGGAGGTAGAAAACAGCACTTTTGGAAGTTTTATACATGATGTGCTTGAAAAGTTATATACCCCACATGCAATGTATGCAAAAGATGGACAACAAAAGAAAAAAGAAGCCTATGCATTACAGGAAGAAGACATGGACGAAATGCTAAATCAATACGAGGAGCTAATGCACAAATCGTTTAAAACGCATTTTGGAGACAATATCCAAATTTTTGCTTCTGGAAAAAATAGATTTAGTTATGACATGGCTTTGGAATTGACAAAACGCATTTTAAAATCGGAAAAAAAGATTTTGGTCGATCATCAAAATAAAATATGTATTCATCAACTTGAAGCAAAACTAGAAGCAAGTTTAGAAATAAACATTAATGGAGAAAAAAAACCTTTGCATTTAAATGGAATAATTGATCGGATAGACTCGCTAAATGGAAAGGTTCGAGTGATTGATTATAAATCCGGAAAGATTGAAGCCAAAGAAGTTTCTTTTTCTAAAAAAAATGACCAAAGTGTCATTAGCAGCTTTTCAAATTGCAAACATGCCACGCAATTAATTATGTACTGCGTGTTATACCAAAATAAATACGGAAAACTTCCTGATATTGCTGGCATATATTCCGTTATTAATCAGGAAAAAGGAGTAAGTAATTTAAAAAGCAGTAAATTAGATTTGGAAGAAATTGTTTCTTTATTTCCTTCCTTTTTAGAGGAAATGATACAAACACTTTACGATCCAAATATTTCAATTGAACATGATGAGAACTCTAAATACTGTTCATTTTGTTAATCAAAACAAAGCCACTTTAGTTGAAAAATATACCTTTGTAAAAAACGAGTAGAATGAACTTTGTAGAAGAACTCAGATGGAGAGGAATGATCCATGATATGATGCCCGGAGTTGAAGAGGAATTAAACAAAAAAAATCGGGTGGGATATATCGGTTTTGATCCTACGGCAGACTCTCTTCATATTGGAAGTCTTGTGCAAATTATGATTTTGGTTCATTTTCAAAAAGCTGGGCATAAACCCATTGCGCTTATTGGTGGAGCAACTGGAATGGTTGGGGATCCTTCAGGAAAATCCAACGAACGAAATCTTCTTGGAAAAGAGGAGATTGAAGCCAATATAAATGGAATTCAAAAACAACTAGAGAAATTTTTAAGCTTTGATGATACAGAAAATTCTGCCGAGGTACTTAACAACCTAAGCTGGTTTGAATCTTTTGGTTTTTTAGACTTTATTAGAGAGGTTGGCAAGCACCTATCCATCAACTATATGATGGCAAAAGATTCGGTTAAATCAAGACTGGAAACCGGAATGTCTTTTACGGAGTTTTCCTATCAGCTTTTGCAGGGCTACGACTTTTTACATTTGTACAACAAACACAATTGCACCATACAACTTGGGGGATCTGATCAGTGGGGAAATATTGTAACTGGAACCGAATTGATTCGAAGAAAAATTAGTGGGAATGCATTTGCGGTAACCACTCCATTAATTAAAAAAGCAGACGGAACCAAATTTGGAAAAACCGAAGATGGAAATGTTTGGTTGGATAAAAGAAGAACTTCACCCTATAAGTTTTATCAATATTGGTTAAATGCAAGCGATGAAGACTCTAAAAATTACATTAAAATTTTTACCCTTCTAGACAAGAAAGAAATTGATGCTTTGATTGCTAGCCATGAGGAGGCTCCTCACATTAGAATCCTTCAAAAGAAAATAGCAGAAGACATTACCATAAGAGTGCATGGAAAAAAAGACTTTGATACTGCTGTTGCTGCTAGCAAGATTTTATTTGGTAAATCTACAACCGATGATTTAATGCAGTTGGATGAAGATACTTTTTTAAGTGTTTTTGAAGGGGTTCCTAACTATGAAATGAACAGAAGAGATATTGAAAGTGGGGTTGGCATTGTAGATTTGCTTGGCACACGTTCTGGATTTTTATCTTCAAATGGCGAGGCTAGAAGAGACATTAAGGGCAATTCTATTAGTGTAAATAAAGCTAAAATTAATGAAGAAATAATTCTTGATTCGAGTTCACTAATCAACAACAAATACATTCTTTTAGGAAAAGGCAAAAAGAATAATTATTTGGTAATTATAGTGGATTAATGGCAATAAATGAAAGCAAACCCTACAAGGTGCTATTTGAACATCACCAGCTTAAAACAGACCTTCACAATAGAAAAATAAAGATGCATCTTTAGCCCTACGGTGTGGTGCATAAAAATGGAATAGAATGATAGAAGGTTTAGATAATTGGATAAACATAATCTTTATTATTATCTTAATTTTCACCATCGGGGTTTTCCATATTTCAAATGGGAAACCTAAACTTTTAACAATCTTAATAATTTCATGGACTATTGTTCAATCCTTAATTTCTCTTTCAGGTTTTTACACAAATACTGATGCATTTCCACCAAGATTTGGTTTAGTTATAATTCCAATTCTAATCGTTTTGACTTTTAGTCTTTTACCAAAACAAAGAAACTTCATTTTAAATGTTAGAAACAATAAATTAAGTACATTTTTACATTGTATTAGATTACCAATAGAAATTATCCTTCTTCAGTTATTTCTATATGGTATGATCCCTGAATTAATGACTTTTGAAGGAAGAAATTTTGATATAATTGCAGGTGTTTCTGCTCCAGTTATTGGTATACTTTTTTGGAAAAATAAAATATCTAAAAAAATTCTATTATTCTGGAATTTTGCTGCTTTATCACTAATATTATTCATACTATTTAATGCAATTTTATCTGCAGAATTACCCTTTCAACAATTTGGTTTTAATCAACCAAATAGAGCAATTTTATTCTTTCCTTTTATTTTATTACCAGCCACAATAGTCCCAATAGTAATTCATACTCATATATTAGATATTATAAAATTGATTAAAGAAATTAAAACG
>JAQWKT010000036.1 GCA_029247685.1 Crocinitomicaceae bacterium
CTTCCTAAATGATACATGGCATTTCGAATATCCAATGCGACTAGATCCGCACTTATTTCAGCACTCAATCCAAAAAGCACCTTTTCTAATGCTTCGGAGGTTTTGAGCAGTGCTTCGTGGTGTCGTGCACTTGTAATAATGGTTTGATTAGACCAATTATTGCCCTTGGTAATCGCATTTACCAGTTGTTTTTTTAATTCTTCAAGTCCTGTTCCGGTTTTTGCACTAATTCTTAATTCCTTGTCATTGGACTGTTGATTAGGTAAAAGATCGCATTTGTTTTGAATACATAAAATGTGTTTTTCAGGAAATTGCGCTCGAATATTATTTGCCCAAGAATGAAGCTCAGGCATGGATACTTCTGAATCGGATAAGCACAAAACAATGCTTGCTTCTGCTATTTTTTTCTTTGCTCTTTCTATTCCAATAGATTCAATCTTCTCTGTAGTTTCTCTAATTCCAGCGGTATCAATAAATCGAAACAAAATCCCATCTATATTAAAGGTTTCTTCAATAACATCTCTAGTAGTTCCTGCTATATCGCTAACAATTGCACGATCTTCTCCAATTAGAGAATTTAACAAGGTGCTTTTTCCGGTGTTTGGTGCGCCAACAATTGCCACAGGAACTCCTTTTTTCATGGCATTTCCAAGAGCAAAAGTATCAGCAAGCTTTTGAACATGATCCAACACTTTTTTTAATAAAGAAGTTAGTTTATCTCGATCGGCAAACTCCACATCCTCTTCCCCAAAATCAAGCTCGAGTTCAATCAGTGATGCAAAATCAATAAGTTGTTCTCTTAATTGTTTGAGCTCATTAGAAAAATGTCCTTTTAATTGATGAAGGGCCACTTTGTGCATTCCTTTGGATTCAGAAGAAATAAGGTCTGCTACCGCTTCTGCTTGGGATAAATCTAGCTTTCCATTTAAAAAGGCACGCTTGGTAAATTCGCCTGGTTCGGCGGTTCGACAACCATTTTGTATCAAGCACTCCATTACTTTACTAAGAACATAAGCAGATCCATGACAACTTATTTCTACGCTTTGTTCGCCAGTATAACTTTTTCCTTCATGAAATATAGAAAGAAGGACTTCATCAATAAGTTCTGCTTGTTTGTTTGAAAATGTTCCAAAATGAAGCGTATGGGATTTTGCAGCCTTGATGTTTTTGGAAAAAAAATCCGATACAATAGCAATAGCGTTTGGTCCAGAAACCCTTATTACTCCAATCGCTCCAACTCCATTTGGAGTTACTAAAGCACATATGGTATCATCTATCATAATGCAAATATATTCTATACCTTAGCATAATCCATAATTTATATGATAATGAAAGAAAAAAATAAGCTTCTAACTTTTTTTATGTATTGTTTTCTTTTCAGCTTTCTAAGTTCTTGTGGTATCCATAAAAGCATCGAAGGAAGCTATAAAAACTTTACAGAACCAAAAAGGGATGGAAAAGAAGTCGAGACTGGCGATTTTTTATTGATTCAAAAACAAAAAGACAAGTCCTATCTTTTTGCATTATCGGTGAGTAGAGGAGCCCCAAGTTATAATTCGGGATTTGCCAAAGGAAAATTGATTTTTGACAAAAAAACCATCTTCTATCATACAGAGGAATATGGGGGAGAATGCACCTTGACTTTTATTTTTAATAAGATGGGGGTTAACATTAAACAAAACGGAAGCGATGTTTCTTGTGGATTTGGCAATGCAGTTAGCGCCAATAGATTTATGAAAAAAGTGTCTTCGGACAATCCAATTATTCCGGATGGACCTCCGGCGGAATGGTAAAAAAAAGCGATGCCCTATTTTCAAGAACACCGCTCCAAACGAAGAGATTGTTTTCTAGTCTTGTAACACCTTTTTGGTCGTATCTGGTGTTTCAAGAGCATTTTTAATTTTTTCTTCTAGTTCTTCACACAATTCTGGATTATCCAAAAGCAATCTTTTGATCGAGTCTCTTCCTTGACCAAGTCTTGTTTCGCCATAAGAGAACCATGACCCACTTTTTTTA
This sequence comes from Crocinitomicaceae bacterium, assembly GCA_029247685.1. GTDB lineage: Bacteria > Bacteroidota > Bacteroidia > Flavobacteriales_D > Crocinitomicaceae > UBA952. The sequence goes on from JAQWKT010000036.1 coordinate 2,017, forward strand.
AGAATATTAAGCTCTACTCCAAGATCTATTGTTTCTCCAACTTTTGAAATTCCTTTGCCATACATGATGTCAAATTCTGCTCGTTTAAATGGAGGGGCCATTTTGTTTTTGACCACTTTTACTTTTACTCTATTTCCAAGAATTTTGTCGCCCTCCTTAATTTGAGAGGAGCGTCTTATATCTACACGAACAGAAGAATAAAATTTTAGGGCATTTCCACCGGTTGTTGTTTCGGGGTTGCCAAACATGATGCCAATTTTATCACGCAATTGATTAATAAAGATACAACAACATCCGGCCTTATTAATAGAGCCCGTTAACTTTCTTAATGCTTTAGACATCAATCTTGCCTGAAGCCCCATTTGAGAGTCTCCCATTTCTCCTTCAATTTCTGCTCTTGGGGTTAGGGCAGCAACAGAATCAATTACAATTATATCAATTGCTCCTGAACGAATTAAATTATCAGCTATTTCTAGAGCTTGTTCTCCATTATCGGGTTGTGATATTAAAAGATTCGCAATGTCTACTCCTAAATTTTTGGCATAAAACTGATCAAAAGCATGTTCTGCATCAATGAATGCAGCAATACCTCCCTTTTTTTGAGCTTCAGCAATAGCATGAATAGCAAGTGTGGTTTTTCCTGAAGATTCTGGACCATAAATTTCAACTACTCTTCCTTTGGGATATCCATTTATACCCAGAGCCAAATCCAAGGTTAGAGATCCAGAAGGAATGGATTCCACTTTATCTACAGGGTTATCTCCAAGTTTCATAATGGACCCTTTTCCATATGTTTTTTCCATTTTATCCAGGGTCAGTTGCAATGCTTTTAATTTTTCTGCTTTTACTTCTTGTTTTTTCATTTCGTTTGGGTTTTATATTATTTATAGAGCAAACTTAAACCACTAAGTCGTAAACTATTTACGGTTAGCTATTTATTTAAAAAATCTAATATTTCTTGGGCATGAAATTTTGTTTTTGGCTTTTTTATAATTTCATCAATAATTCCTTCTTTATTGATAATAAATGTGGTTCGATGAATTCCATCGTATTCTCTGCCCATAAATTTTTTAAGCCCCCAAACTCCATAGTTCTTTAATAGCTCGTGATTTTCGTCGGCAATTAATGGAAATGGGAGGGCGTATTTGTCAATAAACTTTTGATGCTTTTGCATGGAATCTGCACTAACTCCAAGCACGGAAATATTTTGTTTTACTAATTCCGAAAAATTATCTCTAAGGTTACATGCCTGTACTGTACAACCTGGTGTGTTGTCTTTTGGGTAAAAATAAAGCACTAAAGTTTTCCCTGAAAAATCAGATAAACGAACTGTAGATCCATTTTGATCTAATCCAGAAAAGTCAGGGGCCGTGTCGCCAATTTTTAAAAAATGAATGTTGCTCATTATTTAATCTTTTTTGTGATTATAATTTAATCAAATATAGTTATATTTTTTTAGGAAGAGCTTGTTTAAATAAAAAAAATGAATTAAATATTTGTTAAATCAGACAAGTCTTTGATTTCAATACAATCTGACAAGGCTTCTTTATTAGAGGCAATCTGGCTACCACCAACATATATTGGAATTTGACCTATGTCTTTTTTAAGTTTCTTAAAATAGTGTGAGATTCTTTTTGAATCAGATATAGCTAACCAAGAAGTTACTACTGCTTTTGGTTTTAAATCCGTAATACATTTGACCAATGCTTTGTATGGCATGCTTTGCCCCAAATAAACGGTTCTTTGTCCATTTTCTCGAAGCGTATAATTATAAAATAACAAGCCGAGCTCATGCCATTCATTTTCGGGCAAAAACAATAAAACGGCTTTTTTGTTCATGGAAGGAACAGGAAGTTTATCAAAACTTGCGATTAATTTTTGTCGAATAATGCTAGATATGAAGTGCTCTTGACAAGGACGAACAGTTCCAACCAGCCACATCACGCCAATTCGCTTCAAAAAAGGAATTAAATAATCAGAAAAAGTAACGATCATTCCTTGTTTATCTATCAACGCATTTAATGTATCTGAAAATAACTCTTCGTCTAAATCCACTAGAGCCTTTAGCAGTTTTTCAGAGCTACTATCCGTTGGAGTACCAACCATCTCTTTGGCAACAGCATTATTCATTGCGTCTTTATCCATCAAGGCAATATGGGATATCTTATATCCATTATTATATAAAATACAGACATTTAATAAATGAACCAATTCTGCATCTGAATACGACCTTACTTTAGATTCAGTTCTTGCAGGAGTAAACATGTTGTAGCGCTTTTCCCAAATACGTATAGTATGGGCTTTTATTCCCGATAATTTTTCAAGATCTTTTATCTTATACCCCATAAGATTTGTTCAATTTAATACTACTATAACAACAGAAGATAATAAATGTTCGTTTTAGTTATAAATAAAGATACAAATAAGTTTTTCGATATTAACAATAAAGACAAATGTTAATTTATTTTAAATTAAGCTTTTTTGTGTTTTGCTATGCATGCATAATGAAACTTGAAGTGTAATTTTATGGGAACCAAAACCTTAAAACCAATTTACCATGAAAAACAAGCTTCTTTTTCTTTTAATTTTTATTTCCAGCACCACTTTCTCTCAATCCACTTCCTTTTCAAAAGCATACCTTGAAAACCCCTATGTAACGGACGGTATACTAGAAACCGTTTCATACACCAGAACAAGAATGATGGAAATCGACAAAACATCTCCAAATTCCTGTATGGGAACGCCAACTCCATATGGAATAATGGGCCTTCACGAAAACGGGAAAAACTATTTTTGGGAAAACGGGAAAATTGTTGCTTACTTAAGCGGAATCTCTATTTTCGAACAAAAACAGTCAATTGATAAACAAATATTATCCTATGCCATAGCCTACAACAGCCTTATGCAATCTATTTGCGACTCTGTAGATGAACGAAATAATCCATTAAAAATATACGCTGTTTTAAAACAACTAAGCGAAATACCAGAAACAGGAATGGTTAATAAATTTGCTATTGACGCACAGATATTTGAAATCTTAACGCTTTTAAATTCCACTGAATTCTGTTCAAAATACAAGTTAATTCCATTTAATTTTAACCTTAGAGTTGTTTTTAATGAAAACCATGAGCTTTTAAAATCAAAAAAAATAACCATTAATGAAAAAACCATTTCTGACGAAAATAAAAACGAATACAAAGCGATTAAAAGCAATGATTATAGCGCTGCTATTTGGAACCCATCTCCAACCTGCAACTTTAGTTCAAGAAATGGAACTTCTATTTCTGCCATAACCATTCATACTACTCAAGGATCCTATTCAGGAGCTATTTCGTGGGCTCAAAATTGCAATTCCAATGTTTCTTTTCACTATATAATCAGAAGTTCTGATGGGCAGATAACGCAACTTGTTCATGAAAACGATAAAGCATGGCATGTTGGCTCACAAAACTCTTACACCATTGGAATCGAACACGAAGGCTGGGTTAACGATCCATCCTGGTATACTAATGAAATGTATACAAGTTCTTCAAACCTATGCAAAGACATCATCAACAGTGGCTACGGAATACCTGCACACCGAACGTATTATGGAGCCTCTTCCTCTACTCTTCAAACTTTGGGTAATTGCACAAAAATAAAAGGCCATCAACATTATCAAGGACAAACACATACTGACCCAGGAATCAATTGGGATTGGGAACGATTCTACCGTTTATTAAACGACACCACCTCCATAAACATCAACAATTCGGTTAATGGAAGCTTTTATGATACCGGTGGCCCAAATGCCAACTATAGTGATGACGAAAGAATATACTGGTTAATTGAACCAGCAAATGCCACAAGCATTAATCTTGATTTTAGCTTTTTTAGTTTAGAACAAGATTATGATTATTTATACATTTATGATGGAGACAGTGACTCTTCTCCACTTATTGGAACTTATACCGGTGGCAATTCTCCAGGAAACATTACCTCAAGCACTGGGAGCCTGTTTTTTGAATTTCGATCAGACTGTGCCACGACATCAAAAGGATGGGATGCTACGTATTCAAGCAATGGAAACAATGCAGAAAATGAAACTATTTCTTTAAACAACATCTCTGTTTTTCCTAACCCAGCAACCAATGGAATAAATGTTAAGAACATTAAAACAAACACCAATTATTCTATAATCAACACCGAAGGGAAGATTCTTCTTGTTGGGAAAATAAACAACGATATGTTTATCCCACTTGACTTAAAAAGTGGCGCCTATCACCTAAAACTTGAAAGCAATGGCGTAAAAAGAATAACTACTTTCTTCATTAAAAAATAAAAAAATCCGGGTTTTATTATGCACGCATAATATTTTATCTTATTTTTATCCTTCAGAAAAATCAAGCAAATGGACAATAAAGCAATTAAAGGTGGGGAATTCATCATTAGAGATGTTAATTCAAATGACATTTTCACCCCAGAAGAATGGAGTGAAGAGCAACATATGATAGCTCAAATGTGTGATGACTTTATCTTACAAGAAGTAATTCCAAATCTCGATAGAATTGATTCTATGGAAGAGGGCTTAATGCCTAAAATAATGGAAAAAGCAGGAGAGTTAGGACTGCTAGGTATGTCTGTTCCTGAAAACTTAGGAGGGCTTGGGGTTGATTTTAAAACCTCTTTACTTGCAACCGAATACCTTGGAAGAGGATTTTCTTTTTCTGTTGCCTACGGTGCTCACACTGGAATTGGAACCCTCCCATTACTTTATTATGGAAATGAAGATCAAAAAGCCAAATATATTCCTAAGCTAGCTAGTGGAGAATGGAAAGCCGCATATTGTCTTACAGAGCCATCCTCAGGATCGGATGCAAATTCGGGCAAAACAAAAGCAAAACTAACCGAAGACGGAAAAAGCTACATTATTAATGGACAAAAAATGTGGATAACCAATGCTGGATTTGCTAACCTATATACCGTTTTCGCAAAAATTGATGACGATAAAAATTTAACCGCATTTATGGTAGAGGCGGATAGCGAAGGCATTACGATGAACCCAGAAGAAAAGAAAATGGGCATAAAAGGTTCTTCCACCAGACAAGTGTTTTTTAACAATGTAACCGTTCCTGCAGAAAACATGTTATCCGACCGAGAAAATGGATTTAAAATTGCCTTAAACATCCTTAACATTGGGAGAATTAAGTTAGCTGCTGGAGTTTTGGGCGGAGCTAAAGGATCTATTGATGTATCCATCAAATACGCTAATGAAAGAGAACAATTTGGTCGACCAATTTCAAAATACGGTGCCATCAGGCACAAAATAGCAGAACAAGCTATTCAATCATATGCCCTTGAATCTGCTACATATCGAGCTGGACAAAACATTGATGATGCTATTAAAGCATTAGTTGATGGAGGGATGGAGAAAGAAAAAGCGACACTTAAAGGAATTGAAGAATTTGCTGCGGAATGCGCTATTTTAAAAGTTGCTGGTTCGGAATGCCTTGATTTTGTTGTAGATGAAGCAGTTCAAATATATGGCGGCATGGGATACTCCGCTGAATCCATTGTGGAAAGAGGGTATAGAGATGCAAGAATAAACCGAATTTTTGAAGGGACTAACGAAATCAACAGAATGCTTTCTGTAGACATGATTCTTCGAAGAGCAATGAAAGGAGAGCTTGATTTAATGGGGCCGGCCATGAAAGTTTCTGGTGAATTAATGAGCATCCCTTCTATTGGAGACATCCCAGAAGGACCTCTTGCCATGGAAAGACAGTATCTTTCTGGATTTAAAAAGACCATTTTAATGGTAGCCGGATCTGCTGTTCAAAAATTAATGCAAACCCTTGCCAAAGAACAAGAAGTGTTGATGAATATTGCCGATCTTGCAATGTGGACCTATTTGGCAGAGTCTACCTTGCTTCGTGTCGAAAAATTAATTGAAAGCAAAGGAGAAGAAAATGCAGCGCTTCAAATAGCAATCACAAAAACTTTTTTCTATGATGCTGCTGATAAATTAAACAAAGCTGCTAAAGATGCTATTAATTCATTTGCCGAAGGAGACGAGGCAAGAATGATGCTAATGGGGCTCAAAAGGTTTACAAAAACGCAACCTTTCAATTCAAAAGCCGCTAGGCAAAAAATCGCAGTCAAACTAATCGAAGAAAACAAATATTGTTTATAATTTTTTGGGTTTAATCATATTGCCCTTTTGTTTTTTATAATTTTGTGTCATGAAATTGACCCGAAAAAACATCTTGTTAATTTGTTTTGTCTTATGCGCTTTTTTAGTTTTTGCATATGTATTAAAAAGTAAAAAATCCAATATTTTAATCCCAAAAACATGTGGAAATGTTTATTCCAAAAATGACACATTAAAAGAAATCACAAAAACAATTTCTGATTCTGTTTTAGAAAATCGGCTTCTGGGAAAATTCAACCCAAAACAAGACTCTGATTTTGTCTTGGTTGATAAGGCTTTCTGCAACAAAGAGATTTATCTTCAAAAGGTAACCTATGAAAGCTTTATAAAAATGCATAACGCGGCAAAAGAAGAAGGTGTCTCTTTAAAAATAAGGTCTGGAACTAGAAACTTTTATGCCCAAAAAGGAATTTGGGAACGAAAATGGACCGGTAAAACCAGACTTTCTGATGGAACATTTGCTTCGGATTTAAAGGACCCAAAAAAGCGAGCATTAAAAATACTTCTATATAGCTCCATGCCCTCTACCTCAAGACATCACTGGGGAACAGACATCGATATCAACAACCTTAATAACAGTTATTTTAAATCTGGAAAAGGGCTAAAAGAATACAATTGGTTAGTCAAAAATGCTTCAAAATTTGGTTTTTGTCAGGTTTATTCAGACAAAACTTCTGAAGAAAGAACAGGATATGAAATGGAAAAATGGCATTGGTCTTATTTACCTATTGCTGCGGAATACACAAAAAAATATGTTGAATTAATCCAGTATAAACAAATCATCGGTTTTAAAGGATCTAAATATGCAAAAGACATCGAAGCAATTAAAAAATATGTCACTGGAATAAGTCATTCATGTCAATAAGACCAAAATGAAAACAACTATTCTATTTTTCATTTTTTCTGGATTATTCTTTTTTTTTCAGTCGTGTAATGACTCTAATACAGTTGAAAATTCGACAAAAAAGCCCCCCTTAAAAAAGAACCTTGTTAAGGGAAAGAAAAAAAAGAAAGAAGCAAAGGAAAACTTACCAAAAATTTTAATTGACAGTTTATTAATCAATCATTTAACGGGACAATGTGCTTATGAAAAAGACACCTGTTTTAAGTTGGTCCCTAAACATGCCACAACTAGAAATATCCACCTTCAAAAAGAAACATGTGACATGTTTCTAAAAATGAAAAGTGCTGCAGAAAAAGACAGTGTTTTTCTTAAAATAAACTCCGGTGCTCGAAATTTTAATGTTCAAAAATACATTTGGGAAAATAAATGGGATGGAAAAAAGAGGTTGAGAGATGGTTCTTCTGCAAAGAAGATAAAAAACCCTAAAGAAAGAAGTTTAAAACTATTGCTCTACACAGCAATGCCCGGAACCTCAAGACATCACTGGGGAACAGAAATAGACTTATACCATGTTAATGGAAATAAATATTATGAAAAAGGGAAAGGCTTAAAAGAATATGAATGGTTGTTAAAAAATGCACATAAATATGGCTTTCACCAAGTGTACAGCAATAAAGAAAAAGACAATCGAACTGGGTACCAAGAAGAAAAATGGCATTGGTCTTATATGCCTATATCTAATCTATATCATAAAAAATACAAGCAATTAATTTCTTATAAAGACATCTCTGGTTTTAAAGGAGCAAGCACAGCAAAAGAAATTAAAGCTATTGAAAATTACGTGAACGGAATAAACGCTGACTATCCTTAATTACTTCTCAGAAACGTGTAACCTTTCAATTTCTTTATCAATCAATTCGTCTTCGATTTTTTGAAACAACATTTCTGGTTTTTTTATGGCTTGGCCTCCAGGAATTAACGTTTCTGCGTCTTGAGTAAACCAAAAATCCTCATTAATTCCAAGAATCTCCTGAAGTTGATAGGCTTTTTTTGGTAAAAAAGGATGAAAAGCAATGGATAAAACAGCGCAAACATGAAGAGACAAAGACATAATTGTTTCCACTCTCTTTGGATCTACTTTAATTTGTTTCCAGGGCTCTTGTTCTGCCAAATATTTATTACCCAATCTCGCAATATTCATGACTTCAGATTGCGCTTCACGTATTTTATACGCCTCTATATTGCTTGCGATTTTTAATTTAGACTCTTCTAATAATTTCAATAAATCCAAATCTTTTTCGGTTAATGCTGATCTATAAGGAGCTACTCCATCATAATATTTATTAACCAAGACAATCGTTCTATTTACAAAATTTCCAAATATTGCAACCAACTCATTATTAATTCTAGCTTGATATTCCTTCCATGTAAACTCAGCATCTTTTGATTCTGGAGCAATAGAAGTCAACACATAACGTAGTTCATCTCCTTTATCCGGATACCTCTCCATATACTCATGCAACCAAACTGCCCAATTTTTTGAAGTCGAAAATTTTCTCCCTTCAAGATTTAAAAATTCGGAAGAAGGCACATTATGAGGCAAAATAAAACCTCCATGATCTTTTAAGAGTATTGGGAAAATAATTGCATGAAAAACAATGTTATCCTTTCCTATAAAATGGACCAACTTTCTATCTCCAGCTTCTTCTTTACACCAGTACTTTTTCCAATCTTTTTTATTTTCAATTGCCCATTGTTTTGTAGCAGAAATATACCCAATAGGAGCATCAAGCCAAACGTAAAGAACTTTCCCCTCATTTCCCTTAATTGGGACCTTAACTCCCCAATCTAAATCTCTAGTCATTGCTCTTGGCTTAAGGCCACCATCAATCCATGATAAACACTGACCAACTACTTGATTTCTCCATTCTTTAGGATCGTGCACAGATTTTCCATCTAAAACACCATCTTTAACCCATTTTTTTAACCAATCTTCATGCCTATTCATTGGCAAATACCAATGTTTCGTTTCTTTAATAATTGGAACTTCTCCACTAAGCGTGGATTTAGGGGAAATCAAATCCATCGGACTTAAATCTGCACCACAACTTTCACATTGATCGCCATAAGCTTCGTTGTATTGGCATTTTGGACAAGTCCCTGTAATGTACCTATCGGCAAGAAATTGTTGGTTTTTTTGATCAAAATATTGTTCTGACTTTTTTTCGACAAACTTTTCATCTTCCCAAAGTTTTTTAAAAAATTCTTGAGCAGTATCATGATGCAATTGTTCTGAAGTTCGATGAAAAACATCAAAAGAAATACCTAATTCGTTAAAAGAATTTTTAATTACATGGTGGTATTTATCCACGATTTGTTTTGGAGAAACCCCTTCTTTTTTTGCTCTTAGTGTAATTGCTGCCCCATGTTCATCACTTCCACATAAAAACAGAACATCTCTTTGTTGCATTCTTAAGTATCGAACAAATATATCTGCAGGAAGATAAACACCCGAAACGTGTCCTAAATGAATTGGTCCATTTGCATATGGCAATGCAGCAGTTACTGTATATTCAGATTTGCTCTGGTTATTTTTCATGCAAAATGAAAAGGAAAAACCCCTTTAAGATTTTTAATTGGTGCTATTATCCGTAACGGCGTAGGCAACTGAAAATGCTTCCACGTCCTTTAACGCATCTCTTATTTCAAAAATCTTAATTGTTGGAGCTTCTTTATCTGCTTTTATACAAGTTAGAATAGTTGCAACTTTAGAATTTGCTTCTCTTGTTCGGGCTGGCTTCTGATCAAATTTAGCGAGTTTCCACTGGCCAACATGATTGGCATTATATAGCCCATCTTTTGAAGGGGTAACCACATTATCCAAAGATAAAAACCATTCGTCATCTCCTTCTCCTTGTCTAGCTTTATTTATGGGTCTACCCAAATAGATAAAATCCACTTCTGAACGCTGTTTGTATGGCGTTAAATCGGTTGTTTTTACTCCTTCTGTTTTTCTAATTTCTACCGTAGGATCATTTTCTTTACTTGTTGTAGCAACCATGAAAAAAAACAAAAGCATAAAAACTATATCTGGAAGAGACGAAGTGTTTACTCCTGGTGCGCCTGATCTACCGTCTTTTTTAAATTTTGACATTTACTTTTATTTTTTTGGTTTTACTTCAACGATGTTAGAAGGAAACAAATATTCAAGCAATGCTATCTTATCTAGATCACTTTCTTTTGGAGGATTTTCAATAAGAACCTTTCTTTTCAGCTCATCATAAGACTCGGAATAACCAAGGTTTTTACATTCTTTATTTCTTAATACAGATAAAGCTTCCTCTATTTCTGAATGAATTTTAACAAAGGTACTATATGGTGTTTTGGAAGAAACCTCAATTTTGACGTGTGCTTGTGATTCTATAAGAAGCAGTGGCTTTTCATAAAAATCAATGTATTTTTTTCTTTTGTCGTATTCCTTTTGTTTTGCCTGAAAATACTTTGATTTGATTTGGTCATTTACATTTTCTGCTTTTTCGATTTCGATTTCTGCATCATCCCACTTCTTGCTTAAGTACTTTTTTGTCCAAAGTGTATATAAGGGATATTCTGTCGTTTGGACTAAACGCTGAATCTCTTGTGGAATTGTTTGTCCAGGATCCAAAAATTTTGCATTAAAAGGCGTATTTCTATTTGCACTATACCAAACAACTAGAGAGTCAGATATTTTATCTGGATCATCTAAAAGTTCAAAATTTTCAGACTTAACTTTTCTTGAAGCAATCGTTAACTCGTCGTTTTTGTTCGTTTTAATTCGAAACATGTTTCTTGGAGCAACTTCTGGTAATAAATCTGGCGGCAATTCCACTTCTTTAGGTATCTGACGTATATACGCCGTATCCTTATCCATTGTAGTGGTTACCAAGAAGAAAATAAGAAGCAAAAAAGCAATATCGGCCATGGAGCCTGCATTTACCTCTGGAACATCTCTTTGCGCCATCTTTTACTTTTTAAAGAAATTAATTATTGGAAAAACAACTATCGCAACAATACCAGCAAAAAGTGCAACACCAACGGTGTAAAGACCAGCAGTTGTGGTAACAACCACCCCATCAGAAACAGGGTTTTTTAGCAACAAAGAAGCAGAAGTATCGGAGGTTCCCGCGGCATAAAAAATGAGATAAATCACTAGTGCAGCCAAAATACCGATGATTGACATCACGGTTTTTTTGGATTGTGTAATCAATTGAATTAAAAAAAACAACAATATTAAAACAACTCCAGCGGAAATTAAACCAATCATGTAGTAAATAGCCAAGTCCATTTTGGTGCTGTCTCTAAAAGCTTCAACCACTTCTATTTTCTCATTTACATTAGGCCCTCCAATAACCAAAATGCAAAACAAAACTCCTAATCCAGCTAAGGTTGCCTTTAATATATTTAAAAATAAAGGAATATTTTTATTACTTATCATAGCTAATAGGTTTATTATGATTTAACAACTCCACTTTTTAAGACCATGTCCACCAATGAAATAGACGCGTCTTCCATTTCATTAACCAAGCTGTCTACTTTAGAGGTGATATAATTGTAAAAAATTTGAAGTAAAATTGCTGCAATTAAACCAAATACGGTCGTTAAAAGAGATACTTTAATCCCATCGGCAACTGTTGTAGGCGAAACCTGACCGTCTTCTACAATTTTATCAAATGCTTGAATCATTCCGATTACCGTTCCAAGGAAACCAAGCATTGGAGCTAGTGCAATAAATAACTGCAACCAAGTTAATCCTTTTTCTAGAAGTCCCATTTGAACTCCTCCATAAGAAACCACGGATTTTTCAACCATCTCTATTCCTTCACCAGATCTATCAAGACCTTGGTAATAGATGGAAGCAATAGGGCCCCTTGTGTTTCTACAAAGATCTTTCGCTGCTTCAACACCTCCCTCGTTAAGGGCTTCCTCTACGCTTTGAACAAATTTCTTCGTGTTTACTGTGGATAAATTCAAGTAAACAATTCTTTCCACAGAAAGAGCGATACCAATTACTAAACAAATAAGTACTGGAGTCATCCAAAGTGGATCTCCTTCAATATATTTTTGTTTTAATTTTTGAACACCAGTCAATTCTTTTTTTGCTTTTTTGTCTTTTTTGTCTTTTTTCGTTTTTTTAGCAGGTGGTGTTTGCTCGGTTTTAGTTGGCTCTGCATCTGGTGTTTGTGCATTAAGCAATGACACACTAAAAAGCATTACAACAAATAGACTTGATGAAAGCAAAAAGGATTTAATAGTTTTATTCATAACAGGTACTTTAATTTATCTTTATTTTCAAATTTTTATCTCTTGCGGAGAGAGAGGGATTCGAACCCTCGATACGCTTTCGGCGTATACACACTTTCCAGGCGTGCTCCTTAAGCCACTCGGACACCTCTCCAATCCACATTAGACGACTAAATTAATATTTTTTTTATTTAAAAAAACAAATTAATTATTTCTTAATTACTCTTTTTGTAATTGTCGATTGTTCGCCTTGAAGTAAAATTGAATATACTCCGGAAGCATAAGATGAAAAATCAATCTCCACAATTCCATTTTTCACGCCACTTAATTCTTTTACTGATCGACCAGTTAGGTCCATTACTTTTATGGATTTGATCGTTTCAGAAATCCCATTTAAATCAACAAGAACATTTTTTTGAACCGGGTTTGGATAAACTCGAACACTTGACAAAGGCTTTGACTCTTCAAGAGAACTTGATCCAGATCCAGTAATGTTTATGGTATAATCTTCTACTTCTCCATACGTTGAAGTACCACAAGGATCAATTGCTCCATCTGGTTGATACGAAATCCTTGTTCTCATAGAAACATTTCCAGTAGAAGCAGAAGCTGGAACCGTAAAGCTAAATACGTTAGAAGTTCCTGTTGTCCAAGAATTATCTACTAAAACATAACCTACTTGCTCTCCGGCATCATCAAAATCAAAATCGTTATTAAAATCGATCCAAACCGCTATTTCATCATCTGTATATACTATCGCTTGCGTGTTATTTAAAATGGCAGGAGTAATGGTTACTTGGTACTGGCTCCCTTTTGCAAGGGAAGTTGAGATAGAGGTATAATCTCCAAAGCCACCATTGGAACAGTTCGTTGAGTTGTCAATCGTATTTAACTCCACTTGTGAAATATACTCGTCACATTGGGAGGATGTCGCTGCACATGGACCAGTTGACTGAGCCACTGTAATATAATTGGTTTTTACTTCGCTATCATTTCCTAAAGAGTTGGTTACTGCCAAAGTTATAGTGTATTGACCAACCGTATTAAAGGTAACAGATGGGTTTTGGGAAGAAGCACTTGTTCCTCCTGCATATGACCAACCACTTCCAGAAATTGTCCAAGCATGACTGGTAGGCACTCCTGAGGACTGATCAGTAAACTGAACTGTTCCACCTGGAGAAACACTTAAAGGGTTTGCAGAAAAATTAGCTACTGGTGGAGTTGGATTAGAACAAGGGTCACCCGAACCATCAAGAACTAACGCTCCTGAATTAATTGGATCTAAATTCGTTTTTAATTTTTCGTTTGCCGCATTTCCATTACTTGTCCAGTGATAAGAAACCTTTCCATAGTAATCTGGAGCATTGGTTTGGTTACAGTATGAACCTCCTCCAGTTAAAGTACCCATAATTCTTCCATTGGACCTAAAAATAGGAGAACCTGAAGATCCCCCTTCTGTAACTCCATGTCCATTAGAATTTGATGTCCAGAAAACTCTCCAGTGAGAAGAAACGCCATTTCCATTCCACCCAGAAGTATTTAGATTAGCTGTATATGTGGATATTTTTTTGATATCACCAGATGGATGATGCATGCTGCAACCACTATTTGAAGTCGTATTGTTTGCATCCCAACCATTCCAATAAGCATTAAAGTTAGCCGATTTTAAATTGCTTACAGTTTGGGATTCATTGTTTAAGCTCCCCAATTGAACCAATAAAAAATCAGATCCTGAACTCCCTCCTCCATCATTGGAATCCGAAAGTCTGACACAACCACTAATATAATGATCATCAAGTGTTCCTGCGGTATTTGGATTGGTACAGTTTGGCGCTTCATAGCCAAAGTAAAATTTCCACTGATTCATGTTTGAGGCAGAAGAGTTCTCTCCACAATGAAGAGCCGTTAAAAACAATGGTTTACAGTCTTGTGCGGTATTATTTACTAAAGACCCTGTACACCATCCTCCCATGTTTCCAGTTACGCAGTAGATTCTTGCAACCCCTCTTTTTTCATCCTGCCAAGCATCTCCAACAGGAGAACAGTTAACATTTACTTGACATGCATCAGACTCATTAATTTTTTGGGCAGCTGGATTTCCAGTAGATCGGTAATTGTGAATAATCCTATCGATATAAAACTTTGATGGAGTAGCATATGCTGGCTCTCTTAAAACTAAAATCATGTCGTCTCCAAAACAAAGGTTTGCATTGAACATGTGATGGCTTTCTACATCCTTGGAGGTGAGCGTTTTATGAAGTTTTTTTCCATTTAAATCAGAGATATCTAGGGTTGTAGCACCATAAAGAACAAATTCATCAAAAAGAAAACTAATTGCTTCCGCTCCTGGAGAAACAACATGGAGTGTCCATTCTCTTGAACCATCCGAATTTGTTTTCCAAACACCTGAGTTTTTAAGGGTTATATCGGCATACTGGGTCACTCCTATTCTATACAAAAACCCTTGTCTGTCTCTTTGAACGTCCTCTTGATTAATTTGCTGCATGTCCAATTGAGGGAAGGTTTTTGTCGGAATATCTTTTATTTCAGGCAATGAAACAGCATCTTTAATAACAAAAGACTGCGCCATTAATCCAAAAGAAAAAACAACCGATAAAATTGCTGAGATAAGTAATTTTCTTTTCATAGTTTTTAATTTTTTTTAAGTTAAGCTTTTTTGGTTAGACCTCAAATTTAAAAAAATTATTGTATACAAAAAAAGCCCCCTTTAGGAAGCTTTTTTATTATTGCAAATAACAACACATCAACCAGAACACATTTCACAGTTGTCCGGATCATCTAATGAACAAGAAACTTCGGCCTGCTGTTGTTCTACTGTTTTTTCTTCTTTTGACATGGAAGATTTTACTGCATTTTTGTCAACAGTAAACTTAATAGCATCCGTTGCAGCTTTGGTTCTTAAATAATACATTCCTGTTTTAAGGCCTTTTTCCCATCCATAGAAATGCATAGAGGTTAATTTACCAAAGTTAGCGTTCTCCATAAAAATATTTAAGGATTGAGATTGACAAATAAATGCCCCTCTATCAGCAGCCATGTCTATAATCGATTTTTGAGAAATTTCCCAGGCTGTCTTATATAAATCTTTTACCTTTTGAGGAATATTTTCAATATTTTGAACTGAACCATTTTCAGC
The DNA here is from genome assembly GCA_029247685.1 of Crocinitomicaceae bacterium. Taxonomy (GTDB): domain Bacteria; phylum Bacteroidota; class Bacteroidia; order Flavobacteriales_D; family Crocinitomicaceae; genus UBA952. The sequence goes on from JAQWKT010000036.1 coordinate 17,488, forward strand.
CATAATGCGTTGACGCATTTCATCGTTCCAAAGTCCTAATTTAACAAGGTCTTTAAGCAAGTGTTTATTGACAATAATAAACTCGCCAGATAAAACTCTCCTCGTGTAAACATTTGATGTATAAGGTTCAAAACATTCATTATTTCCCAAAATCTGAGCTGTAGAAGCGGTTGGCATTGGCGCTAGCAACAATGAATTTCTAACACCGTACTGTTTTACCTCTTTTTTCAAAAGACCCCATTCCCATCGATTACTTGGATTCACTCCCCACATATCATACTGAAAAACTCCTTTTGAAACTGGCGAACCTTCATATGTTTCATAAGGGCCATCTTCTTTAGATAAATCTTTTGATGCAGTCATCGAGGCGTAATAAATGGTCTCAAAAATTTCACTATTTAGTGTTTTGGCTTCTGGTGATTCAAAAGGGAAGCCCATTAAAATAAATGCATCTGCAAGACCTTGAACACCAAGACCTATTGGTCTGTGACGCATGTTTGAGTTTCTTGCCTCTTCTACTGGGTAGTAATTTTCATCTATAATTCGATTTAAATTAACTGTAGCCTGGTAAGTAACTTCAAATAATTTATCATGATCAAATGTTTTTTCGCTAGTTACATATTTTGGCAATGCTAAAGAAGCAAGGTTACAAACAGCTACTTCATCTGGAGCAGTATACTCAATTATTTCAGTACATAAGTTTGAAGATTTTATTGTCCCTAAATTTTGTTGGTTAGATTTCGCATTTGCAGAATCCTTATAAAGCATGTATGGAGTTCCTGTTTCAATTTGAGATTCTAATATTTTAAACCACAAGTCCTGTGCTTTCATCGTTTTTCTCCCCTTTCCCTCTTTCTCATATTTTAAATAGCGCGCTTCAAACTCCTCGCTATGGCTATCCGAAAGCCCTGGGCATTCATGAGGACACATTAGTGTCCAATCTCCATTTTCTCTTACACGCTTCATAAAGAGGTCCGGAATCCATAAGGCATAAAACAAATCCCTTGCTCTTTGTTCTTCTTTTCCATGATTTTTCTTTAAATCAAGAAAATCAAAAATATCTGCATGCCATGGCTCCACATACATTGCAAAAGACCCCTTTCTTTTTCCTCCTCCTTGATCTACATATCTTGCTGTGTCGTTAAAAACACGTAACATTGGAACAACTCCATTGGATGCTCCGTTTGTTCCCTTAATATACGATCCTTTTGCTCGTATATCATGAATTGACAACCCAATTCCACCTGCGGATTGAGATATTTGTGCACAAGATTTTAAGGTGTCATAAATGCCAGTGATACTATCTTCTTTCATTGTTAAAAGAAAACATGAGGACATTTGAGGTTTTGGTGTTCCCGAATTAAACAAGGTCGGTGTTGCATGTGTAAACCATCCTTGAGACATTAAGTTGTAAGTTTTAATTGCCGACTCTATATCTCTTTTATGAATGCCAACTGAAACACGCATAAGCATATGTTGAGGGCGCTCAGCTATCTGACCCTTTAATTTCATTAAATAAGAACGAGTAAGCGTTTTGAATCCAAAATAATCATACCGGAAATCTCTATCATAAATAATACTCGAATCTAAACGCTGTTTATTTTCGATTACAATATCGTATACTTCTTGTGAAACCAGTGAAGCTTTCTCTCCTGTTTTAGGGTCAATATAATTGAACATATCCTTAATTACTTCTGAAAAAACCTTCTTGGTGTCCTTGTGAAGGTTTGACACTGCTATTCTTGATGCTAGCAATGCATAATCTGGGTGATCAATGGTTTTTGCAGCGGCAACTTCAGACGCTAAATTGTCAAGATCAGTGGTGGTTACCCCATCATAAATTCCTTCAATAACTTTCATTGCTACTGCTTCTGGAGAAACCAACGGGTCCAATCCATAACAAAGTTTTCCTATTCGAGCTGTTATTTTATCAAATTTAACAGTCTCTTTTCTTCCATCTCTTTTTACTACGTACATGTATCTTTATTCTCTTAAAAAATTAATATTTAAAAATCCTCATCCAAGGAAAATGTTTGGCTGTCTTTTCCTGATAAAACTCCTGCTTTTTGATATTCCCCGACTCTTTTTTCAAAGAAATTAGTTTTGCCTTGAATGGAAATCATATCCATAAAATCAAACGGATTACTTGTGTTAAAGACTTTATCATTGCCTAATTCCATCAATAGTCGATCTGCAACAAATTCAATATATTGCCCCATCAAATCACTATTCATGCCAATCAACCTAACTGGCAATGCATCTGTGACAAATTCCTTTTCTATTTCAACGGCATCTAAAATTATTTTTTCCACTTCTTGTTTAGGTAGTCTATTTATTAAATGTTTGGTATAAAGCAAACAAGCAAAATCACAGTGCAATCCCTCATCTCTAGAAATAAGTTCATTTGAAAAGGATAATCCAGGCATTAACCCCCTCTTTTTTAACCAAAAAATAGAACAAAAAGAACCAGAAAAAAATATCCCCTCTACTGCCGCAAAAGCAATAAGACGCTCTGCGAATGAACCTTTATCGATCCACCTCAGCGCCCACTCCGCTTTTTTCTTAACACAGTCCAGCGTGTCTATTGCATTAAAGAGATGGTTTTTTTCGGCGGTTTCTTTTATATAAGTATCAATAAGCAGAGAATAGGTTTCCGAATGAATATTCTCCATTGCAATTTGATTTCCGTAAAAAAACTTTGCTTCGGTGTATTGCACTTCTGCTAAAAAATTTTCAGCTAAATTTTCATTCACTATCCCATCTGATGCAGCAAAAAAAGCCAAAACATGTTTTACAAAATGTCTTTCGTTATCATTTAACTTGTTTTCCCAATCAAATAAGTCCGGTGCTAAATCTATTTCTTCTGCGGTCCAAAAACTTGCTTCTGCTTTTTTATAAAAGCTCCAAATATCATTATGTTGAATTGGAAAAAGAACAAAGCGACTCTTGTTTTCTTCTAAAATTGGCTCTAGCTTATTCATTATATTTTAATTTAAAATGTCCTAATAAATACTGTTTCAAACAGTGCATAAAAAACCTGACAAACAATTCGAGTAAATTGCAATCAAAGAACCTGAAAACCAGACCATTAAATGTTTTTTATTGAGATTTTAGGGAATCCTTATAGAACTTTTTTCCCTAATTCATTCTCACTACAAAATTTGTGATAATTATCGCAAAAAACAACTGTTAATTCTGAAAAAAATGTTAACTCAAACTAAAAACAATTGGAATCCCTTATTAAATAAAAGAATAAAAATTTATCAACAAAAAAATAATGAAATATCCACATTTTTTAAGTGTTCCTTTCTCTTATGTTGAGGTAAAACAAGTGTACTATCTAAGAATCAACTCAATAGCCTTAAATAGGCATGACAAACTCTCTTTTTTTGACCTTTACGCCGCCTTTCTGTTTTTTTTATTTTAAAACAACAGACATTAAATCTAGAGGCTAAAAATTATATTCAGCATTAACCTTCACAGCTTTTGCAATCTTTATTTTGTTTGAATTTCTGAGCTGCATTCATGCTATGTTGGTAGTATAGAGATTTAACGCCTAATTTCCATGCCGTTACATGAATTTTATTTATTTCTTTAACAGGCATGTCGGGATGAACAATAATATTAATTGATTGCCCTTGATCTAAATTATTTTGCCTGTTTGCTGCCTGATAAATAATATCCATTTGATCTATTTCAGAGTAGGTTTTAAATACCTCTTTTTCATGTTCTGAAAGAAAATCAAGGTGCTGAACTGATCCGTCCTTGCTTCGAATATCACGCCAAACTTCAGCATTATCCATTCCTTTGTCTTGTAAAAGATCAACTAAAAATCTGTTTTTAATAGTGGTCTTCATTTTTGCAATGTCTTTCACATATATATTAGACCATATAGGCTCTATTCCTTGAGAAACCTGGCCCAAAATAAATGCAGATGAGGTTGTTGGTGCAATTGCGTTTAAGGTAGCATTTCTTCTTCCGTAGCCTTTTAACAATTCTGGCTCTCCAAATTTTTGCGCTAACTTTTCTGATGCTGCATAGGATTGCTCTTTAATTGTTTTTGATATCTCACTATTTAAGTCAAATGCCTCTTGGCTATTGAAAGACAACATTTTTGACTGTAATAAAGAATGCCAACCCAAAGAACCCAAACCTAATGCTCTATTTTCTTTTGCGAAATTATAAGCACGCTCCATAAATAAAAATGTTTGTTGGTCTTCTTTGTTATTAGAATCTCTGTACACTTCAAGCTTTTGCAAAAATTCCGTTATTATGGCGTCTAGAAAACATACCATTGTTTCCACCGCATCCGTGTTTTTCCACTTATCATAATGCAATACATTTAAGCTAGATAAACAGCAAACAAAAGACCAATTATCAGAAGAAGGAAGCATTATTTCGGTACAAAGATTACTTGCGTAAATAGGCAAGTTTTTATCTTTATATACGTCAGCAGCACCTTTATTCGCATTGTCTGTGAAAAATATATATGGATAGCCCATTTCTCCACGACACTGAAGTACTTTTGCCCAAATTGTTCTTTTTTCTACATCACCAGCGATCATGTCATTCATCCAATCGTCAGTAACTGTTACCCCATGGGTTAACTCTTGAATTGGATTCCCTTCTGTTCCTATCTCTAAAAACTCTTTGATGTCTGGATGACTAATTGGTAGATATGGAGAAAACCGACCTCTTCGAACGGATCCTTGACTAACCACGTCAACCATGGATTCGAAAAGCCGCATAATATGAACAGCTCCCGAAGCCTCTCCATTGTTTTTAATAGGCGCTCCTCTATGTCTTATTTTTCCAAAATAACCAGAAGTTCCTCCTCCAAGTTTAGACATCATACCAACTTCCGATTGAGAATAAAGAATGTTTCCTATATCATCATCTACATGCGAACCAAAACAGCTAATCGGCAATCCTCTTTTTTTTCCAAAATTAGACCATACAGGAGAAGAAAGAGAATAAAAACCTTCTGACATATAATAATAAAACTTGTCTGCAAAGCCAGTAATTTGAAGAATTTCTTCTGCTCTTTTTGCTATTTCATAAATGCGTTCTTCTGCACTTACCCCCTCACTCAAATATCCTGCAGATAAAAAATTTCTACTATTTTCATTTAACCAATCAAAAGGGTTTTCAGAGACCAAGCTGCCTTTTTTTCGAGCTTTTTCAAGTGAATCTAATAAGTATTGTTTTTTTAAATCTTGTTGATTGTTAACTGTTTTCTGCATAATTAAAATAAATCGTCACTTGTTATACTTTGTGTTCTTTTGCTATAATTAATGGATCTTTTAACAAAAAAGTCCCCATGTTTGGTCCCAATAATCTCGTCATCAAACCAATCCGTTTGAGCTACCAAAGAATCATCGATGTCAAATATTTTATCAATTCCTATACTTTCCAAGGAGTTGTTAAACCTGTTTTTGATAAACTCATTAATAACCGATTTTGGTAAAAAGTCTAATTCTCCACCTTCAAAAATCCAATCCACCAAACCACACTCTGCTTTATATGCTTTTTGACATATTTCTTGTATGTTCTCTTTGTATTCTGGTGTAAACCAATGCGGTTGCTCTTTTTGAAGTATTTTAATTAAATCGATCCCAAAATCGCCATGTATTTGCTCTTCCTTAGAAGTTGCTTCCACAACATTAGAGATGCCTTTCAACATGTTTTTGTGCTTATTAAAAGCCATAATGATTAAAAACTGAGAGAATAAAGAAACATGTTCAATAAAAAGGGAAAAAAGCAAAACAGATTCTGCATATTCCTTATTTTCTTCACTTTTTGAATTTTTCAAAGCCACCTCCAGGTATTGAACTCGCTTCATGATCACTGGCTTTTTCTTTAACTCCTTGAACTCCTTGTTTAAACCTAGTATTTCAAGCAAATGAGAATATGCATCGGCATGCCTAACCTCACTTTCAGCAAAAGTTGCTCCTACTGACCCTATTTCAGGTTTTGGCATTCTATGATACAAATCTCCCCAGAATGATTTAACCGCAACCTCTATTTGAGAAATAGCAAGCATTGTGTTTTTAATGGCATTCTTTTCTGGATCTGACAATCTAGACTTAAAATCTTGAATATCACTTGTGAAATTAAACTCTGTATGAATCCAATATGAATGACGAATTGCAGGAACATATTCATATAATTGTGGATATTCATATGGCTTTAAATTGATCCTTTTTTCGAAAATATTTGTCTCTCTTTTTTTAGCCTGTTCGTTTCTATATAAAATATATGCTTTTGCTACTTCAGGAAAATTACTTTTCATTAAACTAGTTTCAACGATATCTTGAACCTGTTCTATCGTTGGTCGATATTCGCTAAAAGACTTTTTATGCTGAAGTAATTCTGAATATGCCATTAATGCAACGTTTTGAGCACTTTCTTCAGACCCCCTTCCTATGGCCTGCATCGCTTTAAAAACAGCAGATGTAATCTTGTCTAAATCGAACTTTTCGACACCAAAATCCCTCTTAACTATGTGTGTAATTTCCATTTAATTTCTTGTTATTTAAACTCCCGATAGATACAGTCAAATATCTGACTTATTTTGACTGATTTTTACCCCCCTCTCAGAACTTTCTCAACATTTTTATTAACATTAAAATAAATGGAAATTTAAATCTCTTTAAACAAGGCAATTAACAAAATAAAGTTGTTAATAAACAAATTTTAATTTTGCTCTAACATCAAATTAATTATGAAAATATTCTCCCCTATAATTTCACTTATTTATCCCTTTGTTTGTGTTTGTTGTGAAAAAGAAACCGACAATAAAACACCTCTTTGCATCTTCTGCTATAATGATATAAACTTTATCTACTCTAAAGAAATAACAAAGACTTTGTTTTATGGAAGATTAGATTTAAACTTTGCTGGCTCCCTTTTTTATTTTGAAGAAAAAAAAGTTTCTCAAAAAATAATTCATGCATTAAAATACGAGTCAAATAAAAAAATTGGTGTGTATTTTGGAAAAAAAATTGGGCTGATGATTAAAAACCATATTGAGAAACCTGAAATAGATTTCCTTGTACCAATTCCAATTCATCACAAAAGAAAATATAAACGAGGATACAATCAATCTGAATGCCTTTCTAAAGGAATTTCTGAAATATGTAAAATACAAATAAACACTTCTTTTCTTATTAAGAATAAGAACAACAAAAGTCAAAGCAAAAAAACAGGACTTAATCGGTGGAAAAATTTAACCCAAAATTTCAGTGTAAACAAAAACATTACCCCAAAACACATTTTACTTGTTGATGACGTCATAACCACTGGAGCAACCATTGAAGATGCTGCAAAAACTATTCTTTCTGTTTTTCCTAATATTCAAATAAGTATCGTTAGTTTAGCAATAACAAAGTCAAAATGACTGCTGATTCATGAAAAACATTATTGTCGGGGGTGGTATTGCTGGAATTTCAATCGCTTTTGAACTTCTTAAAAGAAAGGAAGAAATCATTATTATCGACAAAAAAACAAATACCGCATCGGAGGTTGCTGGTGGGATAATCAATCCAATTGTTTTTAGACGAACAACAAAATCATGGAGAATTGATGAAATGCTTCCTAAGGCAATTAATTTTTACAAGCAATTAGAGGTTCTTATTCATCAACAATTGATTTCTCCTATTACAATCAGACGTTTTTTCTCCTCAGAACAAGAGTCTGATACATGGGTTAAAAAACAAAAAAAAGAAGGCTTCAAAGATTATTTGGCAGAACTTACTGAAGAAGACTCTTTATTTTCAGAGGTTAAAAATGAATTTGGTTCTGGAAGAGTTAAAAATGCATATTGGATCAACACCAAGAAACTTATCGAAGAAACACATGCATTTTTAAAAAAAGAAAACATCTATAAAAATGAGAGTTTTGAATACAATGATCTAGACGTAAATAAAAAAAAATACAAAAACATTCCGTTCAACAGAATCTTTTTTTGTGAGGGACACCAGGTTAAAAAAAACCCCTTTTTTAATCAATTACCCATTAGCTGGACTAAAGGCCAACTTCTAACGATTCGATCTCAAAACTTGTATAATAAAACTTTATTAAATAGAAAATGCTTTGTTTTACCAAGAGAAAAAGATGTTTTTTTACTTGGAGCTACATATGAATGGAATGCAACAAATTATAAAACAACAATTGAAGCTGAATCGGAATTATTAGAAAAATTCAATTACATCAGCGATGAAAAACCCGAAATTATTTGTCAAGAAGCCGGAATAAGACCTACCACCCCAGACAGAAGGCCCTTTATAGGATGCCACCCAACACACAAGAATCTATTAATATTTAATGGTCTTGGTGCAAAAGGCTATCTAATTGCGCCACTTTTATCAAAGGAACTAATTGAATCTATTTTAGAAAACAAAACTTTAAGTAGCGAAACGTCTATTCACAGAAAAGTAAAGCATTAATCGTTGAGTTTCAATACGGCTAAAAAAGCCTCCTGAGGGACCTCTACACGACCAACCTGTCTCATTCGTTTTTTTCCTTGTTTTTGTTTTTCTAATAACTTTCTTTTTCTAGTAATATCGCCACCATAACATTTTGCAGTAACATCTTTTCTAAGCGCTTTAATGGTTTCTCTTGAGATGATTTTTGCGCCAATAGCAGCTTGTATTGGAATTTCAAATTGCTGTCTTGGTATTAGCTCTTTGAGCTTTAAACATATTCTTTTCCCCAAATCATAAGCATTACCTCTGTGAACAAGGGCCGATAAGGCATCAACTTGTTCTGAGTTTAATAATAAATCTAATTTTATAAGATCTGATTGTCGATATCCTATGGGTTGATAATCAAATGAAGCATACCCCCTTGAAACCGTTTTTAATCGATCATAAAAATCAAAAACAATTTCAGCTAATGGCATTTCAAACGTTATTTCAACCCTGTCTTGAGTTAAATAAATTTGATTTTTTAATTCTCCTCTTTTTTGAATACAAAGATTCATAATGGAGCCAATGTATTCTGACTTTGTTATTACCTGTGCATTAATATAAGGCTCTTCTATCTTATCAAGACCAGATGGGTCTGGAAGTTCGGAAGGATTGTTTACAATATTTGCTTTTTCTGGCTCTCTTGACAAATATGCTTTATAGGAAACATTCGGAACAGTGGTTATGACAGTCATATTAAACTCTCTTTCTAAACGCTCTTGAATAATCTCCATGTGAAGCATGCCAAGAAATCCACAACGAAATCAAAAACCTAAAGCAACTGAACTCTCGGGTTCAAATACCAAAGAGGAATCATTTAATTGAAGCTTTTCCATGGAATAACGCAACTCTTCATAATCCTCAGTATCAACTGGATAAATACCAGCAAAGACCATTGGCTTAACATCTTCAAACCCTTTAATAGAATCTTCACATGGACGACCCACTTCCGTTATGGTGTCACCAACCTTTACTTCCTTTGCTTGTTTTATACCAGATATAATATAACCTACATCTCCTGCTTTAACCTCTTTTTTTGGGTGCAGCCCCATTTTTAAAACTCCTATCTCATCTGCATTGTAGGTGCTGCCTGTATTAAAAAACTTAACTTTTTCTCCCTTCTTTAAAACCCCATTAATAATTCTATAATATGCGATTATCCCTCTAAATGAATTAAAGACCGAATCAAAAATCATGGCCTGCAAAGGGGCTGATTCATCTCCGGATGGAGCTGGAATTTTTTCAATAACAGCCTCTAAAATATTGTTTACCCCTAAGCCTGTTTTACCTGAAGCAGGTATAATATCATCTAAAGAGCACCCTATTAAATCTACAATCTGATCCGAAACCTCTTCAGGCATAGCGCTTGGCAGATCCATTTTATTTAAAATAGGAATTATCTCTAAATCATTTTCAATGGCAAGATATAAATTAGAAATTGTTTGTGCTTCTATTCCTTGAGTAGCATCAACTATTAATAAGGCTCCCTCACAAGCAACAATAGATCTTGAAACTTCATATGAAAAATCAACATGTCCAGGAGTGTCTATTAGGTTTAATATATAATCTTGACCATTATAATTATGATCCATCTGAATGGCATGACTCTTAATTGTTATCCCTCGCTCCCTCTCAATGTCCATATCATCGAGTGCTTGTTCTTTCATCTCTCTTTCTGAAATTGTACCCGTTTCCTGTAAAAGTCGGTCGGCAAGCGTACTTTTTCCATGGTCAATGTGCGCAATAATACAGAAGTTTCTTATTTGTTTCATTAATGATTTAAAGAAACGCGAATTTACATTAAATAAAAGAATAAAAAATAAAAAAAGAGGCATCTCTGCCTCTTTTCCAACTAAACTACTTGCTATGAAAACAATATGGCAACTATAACCATTGGTTTTCTTATTTGTTAATAACCAATAATTACATTTTTGGTACAAAAAAAAATACCAGGAGTAAATATTTATACTTTTGCAAAATGCAAAGCAAAGCAAAGTATCGCATTTTAAATAACGAGGAACTCAAAGAATTAGAAGACGAATTTATTCATTTTCTAATTGTTCAGGGAATTGACAATGACAAATGGGTGAAAATAAATGAAAAGGAAAAAGAGAAGGCTATTCAATTAGTAGAGATATTTAGCAATACAGTTTTAGAAAAGGCTTACAGTAAAATTTATTTTTTAGAATATCGAAGTGAAACTTTTTATTCCATTTTTAAAATTCTAAAAAATGAAACCTTAGTTTTTAAAGTTTCGCAAAAACAAAAAGGAATTTATGACTTTTTAAAGGACAATGAATTATCTGTAGCAATTCAAGAAAAAAGAAACATTTTCATTGAAAAAGGAATGAAAAAACATAAAGAAGAAAAACTAAAAGAAGTTCATCAATTATGTACACAAGGATGCGTAATTTCCAATGAAAAGAGATGGGAGCTATTCAAACATTTTCATTAATCGACATACTCCCCTTTTTCTAATCTTTCTATTACCTTTTTTATATTTTCTTGTTTTTTCTTTGTTCGGGTTTTAATCGCTGTTTTGGTAAAAAACCGATGTTCATTTAAAAATTTTAATTGAATTTCATCCCACTTTCTATCGCTATCTATTTTATTCATGTTCCTTAACTCAACACGTAGCTTGTCTGCTATTTTTTCAAACTGATCTGTTCCTAGATAATCCAAATCCGCATCACAAATTATTTCTTGCAATTTATTTATTGGCTTATGTGGTATTTGAGTAGCATGTATTAGAGACTTTATCGTTTCTATATGATCTTGTTTAAATCCAAATTTTGGCAAATTTTCTTCTGCAAGTCTTGCTCCTATAGCTTCATTGTTTTCATATTTCTCTATAAACCCTGCATCATGAAAAATCGCCGCTGTTTTTAGTAGAAAAAGGGCTTCATCTGTAACGCCTTCAAGCAAGGCATAATGTTCTACTGCCTTAAGAACATCAAGAGTATGGTCCAAACTATGATAAATCAAATCTTTGGAAAGCCCATTTTTTAGCATTTTTATCACATGGTGTTCGGCTTTATAATATTTTATGGAGCTATAATGATGAAGGTTTACAATTTCATGAAAACGCTTGTTCGGTTTTAATCCTTTATTGTTAATTGAAAGCTCTGACTTTATTTTTTTAACCACATACATGTCCACAAGCCCCTTGCTTTTTGTTGGCACTTTCCCTTTATATTCACATTCAAAATAGGGTTCAATGAGGTCAAATGTACTCCCAGAAACACAAACCTTGCCCGGTTCTCCAAGCATCTCCATTCTTTGAGCCTGATTAACTGTGGACCCCCAAATATCATAAGCTAATCTCTCTGAACCAATTACACCAGCAGTAACATTTCCAGTATTAATACCTAGTCGTATTTCCCAAAAATCTTCATGATTAGCTATTGCATCGTATTTCACTCTTTCCATATAATCTTGGATTTGGAGAGCTGCTATGCAAGCATCCATTGGGTTTGTTGAGCTTATTTCAGGAACCCCTGCTGCACACATATACGCATCGCCAATAGTTTTTATTTTTTCCAGGTTATTTTCAACAATTATTTCATCAAACTTTCTAAACATAACGTCCAATTTTGACACCAATCTAGATGGAGGCATGTTTTCGGAAATTTTTGTAAAACCAACAACATCCGTAAACATTACCGAAACTGTTTTAAAAGCCTTTGCTGCCGACTTCCCCTTTGCCATGAGCTCTTTAACCGTTGACTCCGGCAGAAGATTCAAAAGAAGTTCTTCAGATTTTTTTTGTTCTTTTTTTAATAATTCTTGTTGTTTTTCAACCTTTTCTTTTTCAGATTGAATAAGCGAATTTTGCTTTTCAATTTTTGTTTTTTGAGCCGTAATCTCTTTGGTTCTATCTTCTATTCTTTTTTCTAGTTCTAATTGCTTTTGTTTTCCTTTTTGAATCTGTTGTTTGACATAGAAATAAATAGCCAAGCCAATAACAAGGGAAACGACAAGCCAAAACCAAACTTTCCACCAAAAAGGGGCTTTGATTGTTATTTTTAAAATCGCTGGATTCTCACTCCATTTGCCTTCTCCTATTTTCGCATAGACTTTTAAGGTATATGTGCCTGGAGAAAGAGAACTAAATCGCGCATAATTATCTGGGCCCAAATCTATTTCACCCTCATCACTCCCTTCTAGAATGTATTTGTATCTTAATAAGTTTGGACTGCTTAAATCTGACGCTTGAAATCGAACAGAAAAGCTACGTTGATCATAAGAAAGGATTAATTCCTTGGTAAGAGAAAGAGGTTTTTTTAAAGGCGATCCTTTTTCATTTGGTTTAACCCATGAAGAGTCAAGCTTTAATCCTGTAAAAACAACCTTTACATTGTTCTTTTTTAAAGAAAGATTTTTTGGTAAAAAATAATTATACCCAAAAATACCTCCAAAAAACATTTCCCCATTACTTGCTTGAAGAGAAGCCCCCATGTTAAACTCATTACTCATTAAGCCATCTAAATCTGTATAATTTATAGCCCTTTTTGTTGCCACATTAAACTTGGAAAGCCCTTTGTTGGTACTGAGCCAAAAATTTTGTTTCGAGTCTCGTAAAACACCATAAACTACATTATTTGGCAATCCTGAGTTTTTTTTGTTGTATTTTTTTATTTCTCCTTTTTCTGGATTCAAAAAAACTAAACCGGTCCCACTTGAGCCAAACCAAAAGTTGTTTTCAGCATCTATATAGCAAGCTGTACACGAGGCTATATTTTCATCTAAAAGATTTTTATTTTTTTTATATGGAACAATTTCTAATTCCCCATTAATGGTTTCGTTTAAACAAGACAGTCCTGAATTAGTGGCGAACCAAAACTTGCCATTCTTATCTTTAAAAGCAAGCCTACAAGCACCAGGAAGGATCGTTTGATTCGCTTTTTTTGCGATATGATTAAACTTTTGATGACTTTGCGTAACGTAGTCAAAAAGAATAACTCCGCTTCTTGTTGCTAGAAAATATTTTGAATCTTTATAATGAACAATCTTATATATTCTATCATATCTATTTCTTTCTACGGCATTAAGAAAGCCAACATAATTAAAACTATAACTATGCTGATCGTTTATTTTAAGGACAAATAATCCATCAAGACAACCAGCTAAAATAGTTTTATCATCAATTTCTTTTAAAGACAATATAATAGATTCATCATCATCTGCGGTATTTTGAACAGATCTTTTATAATGCTTAAACTCTTCTGTAACCCTGTTGAAAACTGATATCCCTTTATCTGTTCCTATGTATATTTTTGTGCGCGATTTAGACTCTTCAAAACACCACACATTTTTAGATTCAAGGCCTTTTAATTTGTTTGCACTAGCTCCAACCCCCAAAAAACCAGAGTTATTAGGGTCAAAATTAGAAAGCCCCCTTTCTGATCCAATCCAAATAGAACCAGAGTAATCTTTAAAAAGACAATTTGTTCTATTAAAAAGAAGAGAGGTGGATTGATAATCATCCTCAACAGAATTAGAGGTTTTTCCATCTTCACCTATGGTGAATATTCCCTGCTTTTGGGAGGCTAAAAATGTTTTATTTTGTGCAAATACAATGTCCTTAATCGAAATTAAACCATATTTATTCTCTATGTTTTCGTAACAACTTATTAACTCATCTGTTTTTAGGTTATAAGAATAAACGCCTTGATTTGTTGCCACCAAAATCAACTCCGCATTTTTTTGAACAAATTTATTTACTATAACAGGCTTTCCATTTTTAGAATGAAAATAAAGACTTTTATATTTATTGGTTATTGGATTAAAGTTTATAAACTCCGAGGTATTGTAATATGGCTCGGCATAAACCAACAAGGATGTTTTATTTATTTGTTTAATAAGATGTGTTTTCTTTCGCTTTTTTAAGCCTTGAAGGGGTTTAAATTTTTTACTTCTTAAATCAAAGGAAAGAACACCATATTTTTCTGTAGCAACCCACAAAACCGAACCATTACTTTTACTTATCGAATTTACATTAATGGATTTGTTTTCATATTGATAAGCTTTAAATCTCTCTACATTTGGATCGTAAACGGTTAAGTCTTTATCGGTGCCAAACCAAATTTTTCCATCCGATGTTTTTTCTGAACAAATAATATATTGGCTCTCAAGTCCTGGATTTTTTTTACTTGCTGCCTCAAAAACCTCAATGTCTTTGCCGTCAAATCGATTTATTCATCTTGGGTTCCAATCCAAAGACTATAGTTGTCATCTTGAATAATTGTGGTTGCAGCACTTTGTGACAAGCCATCGTTTATTGTATAATTTTTAAATCTATAATCGGATTGGCTTAATGAATTGAAGCAAACGAATAAAATGCAGACAAAAAAGAAACGCCGATACATTTTTTTGTTAATTAGTTCTGATTTGGTTCGATAGAAACACCATTTGAAGCAATTGCCGCATTTTCTAGGTCTTTATCAAACATATACAACCCTCCACTATCTCCATCAATTAATTTTATTTTATCCAAAACAGTTCTTGCCAATGCCTCTTCTTCTAGTTGTTCTGAAACGTACCATTGAATAAAATTATGTGTGGTGTAATCTTTTTCTTGGAGACAAACATCTACAAGGTTATTAATGCTATCTGTAACACGGATTTCATGAGCCAACAATTCTGCAAAAACACTTTCTAAATTTTTAAAGCTAACAGGTGGTTTTTCCAAGGATTCAATAATAGCCTTACCCCCTCTTTCATTAACAAATTTAATAAGTTTAAGCATGTGAAAACGCTCTTCGTCCGAGTGTGTATACATGAATTTTGCCGTGCCACTTAACCCATTACACTCGGCCCAAGAAGCCATGGAGAGATAATACTGAGAAGACATTGCCTCTTTACTTATTTGATCATTTAATGCTTTTTCGACTCGTTTATTCATCGCTTTTTTTTTCAAAGTTACAAAACTTAATCTTCAATATAGACTCTATGAACTCTTTTTGAAATCCCTGTTAAAATTTCGTAAGGAATTGTTTGCATGCTGTTTGCTAATTTAGCAATCGTTTGGTTTTCTCCTATTATTTCTACCAAATCCCCTTCTTCAACCTTGTTTTGACCAATATCTACCATCGCCATGTCCATGCATATATTGCCAACCGTTGGACAAAAATTGCCCTTTATGTAAACCCCACCTTGTCCATTTTTTAATATGCGACGAAAACCATCGGCATAACCAACAGGTATAATTGCTATTTTCAAAGGTTTATTTGTTTGAAAACCTTTTGAATAACCAACATAATCGCCAATCTCAATTTTCTTTACCTGAGAAACAATGGTTTTCCATGAAAAAACAGATTTCAATTCTTTTATTTCTTTAGAAGAAATCCCATACATTCCAATGCCTAATCGAACCATGTCATATTGAAATTTACCATAATTTAAAATGCCATCTGTATTAAGAAGATGAGATATAATAGGGGAAGATTGATTTTCACAAATCATTTTTTTTATCTTATCAAAACAATTAATTTGCTTCTTCGTGAATTCTGAAGCAGTTGATCCTGAATCTGCAAGATGAGAAAAAAGCCCTTTAATTCTAACTTCGGGTTGAGATTTTATCATTTCTAAAACGCGACTCGTCTCTTTATAGTTAAAGCCTAACCTGTGCATTCCTGTATCGAACTTTAAATGAATGGGGAAATTTGTTTTTTTATGATCAATAAGCTCTCTAATAAACCGATCCAATTGAACAAAAGAATAAATAGCAGGCTCTAAATTATAATCAATACAAGGCTTGAAATTTTCTTGTTGCATGTTTAATACTAGGATTGGTATCTGAACTCCACTTTTCCTTAACTCCACCCCTTCATCGACGCAAGCAACTCCCAAGTAGGAAACCCCCTGTGCTTCAAGAAACAATGCCATCTTTTCAAGTCCAGATCCATAAGACTGTGCTTTTACCATACACAACACCTTTGTGTTGGGGGCTGTTTTTTTTCTAAAAAAAGAAAGGTTTTCTCTAATAGCAGAAAAATTAATCTCAAGAACTGTAGAATGGGTTTGTTTTTTTATCTTTTGTGCTATCTTTTTTATAAAAGAATTTTGATTTCCTTTTAATAAAACAACCGCGTTTGAGATGTCTAAATTAAATTCTTCTTCCGAATTTAATTCAATGAAAATATCCGGATTTGCGGCATTTACTTCTTTTTGTATTTCCTCACTATTTTCCTCCATTTGTGAGTCTAATGCAAGCACTACAATGCGCCTTAGTTTAAAAGAAATAGCCTTTTGATAGGCAAGAGAACTTGACAGAGCATTCATGTCTAAATTATATGTATCGTTAATAATTATAGAATTATTAATTCCATCATAAGTTTCAAGTCGCATCGCTAAACTTGGAATCGTAGATACACGTTTAAGTAAATCATCTTTATTAATTCCAATTATTTTAGCCATGCCAAAAGCAAGCGATAAGTTTTGTATAGAAACCGGATTTCGCCAACGAGAGTCCAATTGTTGTAATTTTAAACTTTGGGGGGCAATCTCTACTAAAGAAATTTCATTTATTTGCTCCTTAGAAATGCCTAATAAAGAACTTGCAATTGTGTTTTTAACCCCAAACATTAATGAAAGTAATTCATTGTTATAATGTTCTTGATTTTTGAATGCACTAATCTTAGTAGATGAAAAAGAGGTTACAATACCATAATCCGGAAGAATCATTTTTTTCATTTTTTTCATTTCACCAGGCAATGAAAATCCAACTTCAATAATCGCATAATTATATTGATCCGTTAGCTGTAGAAGAGAAAGCGGAACTCCAAGTTGAGAGTTATAACTCTTGGGGCTCCTATAAACTCGATAATGCGGACTTAATAAGTGATATAACCATTCTTTAACGGTGGTTTTCCCATGGCTTCCTGCTACTGCTATTACTTTTGTTTTGGTTCTTTTTCTATTCCAAGAAGCTAAACTTTGAAGAGACTCGAGAACATGATTGCAGATAAAAAAAATACCCTCTGGAAATTGATCTAGATTTATTTCTTTAGAAACCAAAAACATTCTTATTCCTTTATCATAGGCATCCGAAATAAAATCATGCCCATCTCTAAAGTCTCCTTTCAAGGCAACAAAAAGCACGTTTTTTACAAAAACAACTCTTCTTGAATCAAAAACAATTTCATCAATTAATTCATTCGATTCATTCGATTTTAAGCGATGTATCGATGCGTTTGAAAACTTACAAAAATCTTGATATGATAAATTTAAGTTCAATGTTTAATTTTATTATAACAAGCTCTACACAAGGGCTCATATTCCTCCACAGCTCCTAACATTACTTGCTTTTGATCTTTAACTATTCGGTGAGAAAACTGTGCTAAGTTACCACAAGAAAGGCAAACAGCATGCACCTTTGTAACATATTCTGCAATAGCTAAAAGGTTTGGCATTGGTCCAAAGGGAACTCCCATAAAGTCCATGTCAAGTCCAGCAATTATCACTCTTGATCCATTTTTTGCAAGTGTAGCGCAAACCTCCACAATTTTTTCGTCAAAAAACTGCGCTTCATCAATTGCTACTACACGTTCCTTATTCCAAACCTCAAGAATTTGAAGCGATGAGTTAACAAGTCTTGCTTCTTGAGAAGAGCCTTGATGGCTAACCACTTTTTTATCGCTATATCGTTTATCTACGGATGGCTTTACCAACAAAATTTTTTGATTTGCAAATCTTGCTCGTTTAACTCTTCTTAATAGTTCTTCTGTTTTTCCTGAAAACATAGATCCACAAACCACCTCAATCCAACCTTGATTTTTTCCTTCAGAAGGAAAGTGTTCAAGAAACATATTCATATCCTATATTTATAATTTATGATAACAAGATACTTATTTTAAGCTAAATAAAATTCTATTTATAACTTTGTTGTTGATTTTTAAAAAAAAACAATCGAACTAAAAAAAAGGTTTAAAAACAAGACAACACAAATGAACGATTTTATTAAAAAACTTTCCTTTGACAAAGCATTCAGCATCGTGTTTTTTACGCTGATTAATCTTTTTGGATTTGGACAAGATTTGGAAACTAAACGTTTTATTAAAACGCTTTGTTCTGAAGAGTTTAACGGAAGAGGATATGTTAACAACGGAGACAATGTTGCTGCAGATTATATAGCTAAAACATTTAAAAAAATTGGCATTTCTAATCCTAATGGCACTTATTTTCAGGAATTTTCTTTTCCTGTAAACACATTTCCAGGAGAAATGCTCGTAAAAATTAATAATAAAGAGCTAACACCAGGTATCGATTTTATTATCGATGCTTCATCCTCGGGTGGCAATTACCATTTAACCCCAATATTTATTAATGGATCAGATTTATTAAGTGAAAATAAAATTCAAACTCTTTTTAAGAATACAACATCCTTAAACAGCCGTATTTTCATTATAAAAAACACGAAGTATTCTGCTGATTCAACAAAAAAAATTAAGCGCTTGATAAAAGATTTGAATCAATTGGCTGCAGTCGCAGAAATAACAAATGAAAAGTTTATCTGGTCTGTGGGGCGACAAACAACGCGCTTTCCTATATTAAAAATAAAAGAAAGTGTATTGCCACAAAAAACAAGCACTATTGATTTAAAAATTGATCAGAAATTTGTGAGCAAGCACATGGCGAAAAACGTAATTGGATTCATCCCATCAAAAAGAAAAAACGCCAAGAGCCTTGTTTTTTGTGCGCACTATGATCACCTTGGCCGAATGGGTAAAAATATTTATTTTCCAGGGGCTAATGACAATGCAAGTGGTACAGGAATGCTGGTTCATTTAGCAAAACACTTCATTGATAACCCATCAAAATATAACATTTATTTTATGGCTTTTGCTGGGGAGGAAGCGGGTCTTATTGGCTCTCAATATTTTACCGAAAATCCTATTTTAGATTTGCAAAAAATTGCATTTGTTTTAAATCTAGACATCATGGGTAGTGGTGAAGAGGGAATTACTGTGGTTAATGGTCGGGTACATAAAAAAGCGTATAACAAATTGCTTCGGTTGAATAAAAAAGGACAATATTTAAGTAGTATAAAAGCTAGAGGAGAAGCCGCTAATTCTGATCACTATTGGTTTTCTCAAAAGGGTGTGCCGGCCTTTTTTATTTACACAAGAGGCAACAACAAGCATTATCATGATATTTTTGACAC
>JAQWKT010000037.1 GCA_029247685.1 Crocinitomicaceae bacterium
GAGTTTAAAACACTGTCACAACCACCAGAAGATTGAAGCGTATCGGTATAAAAACCCTGACTAGTATAGGTGTTTGATCCAATTTGTAAGGCCTCTCCAGGACATAAATAATATTCTGTTGTTTGTTGACTACTTTGTCCAACATTTACGGTTATGGATGAAGTAGCAACAGGACAACCAGAAACAGTATAAGAAACTGTATAATTGGTTGTTGATAAAGGAGATACAATAATGCTGTCACCTACAGAACCATTAGACCAAGTAAATGTACCACCAACTGTGGAAGAAGAAGCATTTAAGGTAACCGATTGTCCATTACAAACTGAAGCATTGGAGGAACTTACAGAAATAGATGGAGTTTGTGAACAACAGTTATAATACATAATAATTCTTCCAATAGGGCCCCCAACTTCAGACCAAATATCGTGCATAGGGGTTCCTGGATTTGGGCAAAATTGCATCCCACTTCTTTTAAGAGTAACGTTCTGACCATTAATATTTGTAACATAATTTGATGTCGAATAACTATTAGAACAATTAGTTCCTCTAGAACCGTATACCCCTATTATATCGCCTGCATTAATTTGTATATTACACGTAATCATTGTATTTGCTGCAACACTAGATTGAGAAAAAAGTTGTGTAAAATTATTAGTAGTTCCAGGATAAGCAGGTGGGGATGAAGTATTGAATTTAACGACTCTGACATTTTGAGGAGCGCTACTTGCATCGTCAGGCACATATAAACCACAAATAACAATATTAACAGGAGAGGTAAAATGATATCCTCTAATCATGGAAGAAAAAGAAGATGCTTGAGGTCCAACATCAATTGGAGTTTGCGAAAAACAAAAACTAAGAGAAAACAAAAAAGAAAAAAAGAAAACATTTTTCTTTAAATAATTGACCATCATATTTAACATATTCATAAATAAAATTATAAAAAAAAATGAAAATTAAGAGAATATTTAATCCATACTCTTAATTCGATTATCTCTTTGCATTGGGTTTTCTTTTCTTTTTCGTTGTTTAAAAAGTTGATATCTTGATGGAGTTGAAACTCTTGGCCAAGAATTGTTATCCAAATCTGTATCAGCAGTTTCTAGAAATGGATCAAGTCTAAAGCTAATAACTTCTTTATCAAATACAAAAACTCGACTAACTTGATTTTCAAATTTACGCCATATTTCTGCTGGAATTCTAATTGTTTCTTCTGTTCCATCCACAAATTTGCAATTAATAATTAATGGCATTACAAGTCCCCCAATATTATCAAAGGTTAATTCATAAAATTGTTTTGTTGAATTAAGCAATCTAGCCTGATTAGCATTTAACCTTTTTAAGAATCTTTGGTATTGGATTTCATCTAAAGTTTCTACCTTGTAGATATCATGTGTTACATAAAAGTCATCAATGTTTTTGTCTTTTTCATTTATTGTTTCAGAAATAGATTTTTGATTTCTATGATCTCCTATAAATACATCTTTTGTATCGTTTTCTTTTTTATTAAAAGCCTTCTCTTTAAATGGATTATTAGTGTTAAGTTGAAACCATTTAACATCGGAAATAGATATATCAACATGATCAGTAGTATAAAACCATCCTCTCCAAAACCAATCTAGATCCACCGCAGATGCATCCTCCATAGATCTGAAAAAATCGGCTGGAGATGGATGTTTAAACTTCCACCTCTCACAATAAGTCTTAAATGCAAAGTCAAAAAGCTCTCTTCCCATAATTGTTTCTCGTAAAATATTAAGGGCAGTTGCAGGTTTTCCATATGCATTATTACCAAATTGATGTATTGATTCTGAATTGGTCATTATCGGTGAAATAAAATTCTTATTTCCTCTCATGTAATCCGCAATTTTATATGCCGGCCCCCTTCTGGATGGATAGCCTCTCTCCCACTCCTGCTCCGTTAAATATTGAACAAATGTATTTAACCCTTCATCCATCCATGTCCATTGCCTTTCATCAGAATTAATAATCATTGGAAAAAAATTATGCCCTACTTCATGAATTATAACTCCCCACATTCCATATTTAGTTGCTTTTGAATAAGTACCATCCGCTTCTGGCCTTCCTCCATTAAAACATATCATCGGATATTCCATTCCTATATTGTTTGAATGAACAGAAATAGCAACTGGATAAGGGTAATCCACGGTATATTTTGAATAGGTTTTTACGGTATGAGCAACTAATTTTGTTGAGTATCTTTCCCACAATGGATTTCCTTCTTTAGGATAAAAAGACATACACATAACATTTTTACCATCCACATCAACCCCTTGTGCATCCCAAATAAATTTTCTCGAATTAGCAAAAGCAAAATCTCTAACGTTTTTTGCCTTAAAATGCCAAGTTTTTAATTTAGACGATTTTGTTTTTTCTTTTTTCTCTGCTTCTTTTTGACCAACAATTACAATTGGCTTATTTGCAGACTTTGCTTTATTTAACAACTTTCTTTGTTCGGAAGTTAAAACACTAGAGGGATTTTGAAGAACACCAGTTGCTGCTACCACATGGTCTTGAGGAACTATTATTTTCACATCATAATCCCCAAAAGGAAGCGTAAATTCTCCACGACCAAGAAACTGCTTATTTTGCCATCCCTCCACATCATTATAAACACACATTCTTGGAAAAAACTGAGCAATCGTATAAATGTAATTACCTTCTTTTGGGAAATATTCGTAACCAGAACGACCACCAACCTTACTTCTATCATTAATATTATACCACCATTTAACATTAAAGGAAATACTCGATTTAGAACCTAAGGGCTTATCCAAATCAATTCGCAACATTGTTTTATTAATATGAAATTTCATTTTATTTCCAGAAGTGGATGTAATGGAAGTCACCTTATACCCACCATCATAATCAAAGAATTGTCTTTCAAGGTCTCTGATGGATTTAAAATCCTGCATTTTTTGCACATTAATTAATTTAGTGTCCGAATTTTTTGCAAATAAATTTTGATCTAGCTGAAGCCATAAATATTCAAGTTTATCTGGGGAGTTATTGGTATAGGTTATTTGTTCATCTCCTTTAAGGATTTGAGTTTTATCATCCACTTCAAGAATCATTTTATAATCCGCTTTTTGTTGATAATACTTATGCCCTGGAGCTCCTGATGCTGTTCGGTAAATATTAGGTGTTGGAAGCTCTTGATCTAGCTGTGCAAACTTTTTTTGAGATAAAATCGTTGTAGCAAACAATACACAAAAAACGAAGTGAAAAAATTTAATCATTTATTTTTCTTTTAGGCAAGGATAATAATAAATCAGACTCTCTAGATTCTTTAAGAAAGGAAATCGTTTGTTTTATACTTTTATAAGTAAATGTAAGTTTATTCTGTTGTTCATTAAATACATCCATTAGTAAATCAAATTTAAAATGAATAGTTGAGGAATCCGTGATATTTATGTTTTTTGAGCTAAAGTATATATGTAATAAACCATCCATTGAAAACTCATGTCCTTCAATAAGCAAATTAACTAAACAATTTTGACCATCGCTTTGAGAAATATTCATCCTAAAATGAGTCAATAATTCTTTTTTAATTGCCTTTGAAAAACCGTTATTAGCAAGCTCATTTTGTAATGAACCAACTAAAAAACCTTTCTTTTGTAAAGAACTTTCAAGATCATGAGCAGTAATTGAAATTGATGACTGAAGACATGCACAATCTGAATTGTATTCTACTTCAGCAAATGAAAAATGATATTCATGTGCATTTAATTTTTGAACGATAAACAAAAGAAAAACAAAAATTATAAAAGTCTTTTTTTTCATAACAGAAAGGCTAATTTACAAAGTTTCAATTCAATTTAACATAATCATAACAATTTAACTATTTTTGAAAACGGATAATCGTGTCTATGGCAGTTCAATTTCATGATATAAAAATATTAGGAATTCAAAAAGAAACAGAGGATTGTGTCTCTGTTACATTTGAAATACCAGATAACTTAAAAAATGAATTTGCATTTATTCCAGGCCAGTATCTAACACTTGAGGACACTATAAGCGGAGAAAATGTTAGAAGAGCTTACTCGCTATGTTCAGCACCTCATGAAGAATCTCATAAAGTTGCCATTAAACAAATTGAAAATGGAGTTTTTTCAACGCATGCAAACAATGTATTAAAGGCTGGCGATCAATTAAAAGTGATGAAACCAATGGGTAATTTCACCTTATCCACAAACAAAAAAAACAAAAAAAATTACGTTTTTTATGCGGCTGGAAGTGGAATAACCCCAATTATATCCATGATAAAATCGGTGCTCATCAATGAACCAAATAGTCATGTCACTTTATTTTATGGAAACAAGGGATTTTCTAGTATTATTTTTAGAGAGGATTTAGAAAATCTCAAAAATAAATTCATTCAGCAATTTAGAGTCATACATGTTTTTTCGCAAGAAAGCATCGGGAATTCGCTTCAAAAAGGAAGAATTAACAAGGAAAAAAATGATTCCTTTATTCGAACATTTTTAAAACATGAAGAAATTGATGGCATTTATTTATGTGGTCCTGAAACAATGATTAAGGAAGTTACAGAAAGTTTTTTGGATATAGGACTTGACAAACAAAAAATTCATTTTGAATTATTTAATACTTCAAGTGAAAAAAAACAAGTGAACAATAACATTGAAAAAGAACTTTTATTTGATAGCCTTGTTAAAATTGAAATAGATGGAGACTCTTTTGAGTTAAAAATGAAATCTGGGGGAAATGATATTCTTACAGAAGCTCAAAAAAATGGTGCAGATCTTCCTTTTGCTTGCAAAGGGGGGGTGTGTTCAACGTGCAAAGCAAAAGTAATTAAAGGGAAAGTGGATATGGACATTAACTATGCTTTGGAAGAAGAAGAAGTAAATGATGGATATATACTTACTTGTCAAGCACACCCTAAATCAGAAAACGTAATAATTTCATTTGACGATTAATTATGGGACTATTTAATTTCTTAAAAAAGACCAATAGTAAAAATAAAGAAGCTACTGCTATTGTGGATGCTATTGAGCGTCCTACAGAAGAGTCAATTAAAATCACCTTTGCAAACAACACAATACCAGAAGATTTTTTAGACTTTAAAGCAGGGCAATACACCAATGTAAAGCTTAAGGTAAACGATTCAAATGAAATTCGATCTTATTCTTTATGTAGCAAACCAAAAGAAAAATTTGAAATTGCAATTAAGGCTATACCAAATGGACTTATTTCGAATCATTTAAATGAAAATATTAATGTAGGGGATGAGATAACTATTACCAAACCCGAAGGCAATTTTAAAATTAATCAAGAGGATGAAAAAATGGTTTGTTTTGCTGCTGGTAGTGGTATAACACCTATCTTATCTATTGCTAAAGAAATAGAAGGCTCGAATAAAAGGATGCATCTACATTACGGGAATAAGTCCTTAGAAACAACCATGTTTCACAAAGAGTTAAATGATTTAAAAAACACACAAACCTTGTTTTATTTTTCGCGTAAATCCGCAGATAACTCAACACAAAGACTAGATAGTGAATTCATTAAAAAACTTATAAAGTCAAATTTGGAAATATTAAAATCGGATAAGTTTTTACTCTGTGGACCTGAACAAATGATTATTGATGCAAAAGAAACCTTAAAATCATTTGGAATTAATGACGAAAAAATCATTTATGAGTTGTTTACAAGTCCTGTGAAAATGAAACCGAAATCCTCAGAGGAGACTATTGATTTTGATGGAGAAAGTGAAATTGAAATAACCTTGGATGGAATTAAGCACGCTTTTACAGTAAAGGATAATAAACAATTTATCCTTGACATTGCTGAAAAAAAAGGAGTAGACATTCCCTTTTCTTGTCGAGGTGGTTTATGTTGTTCTTGTAGATCTAAAGTAACCGAAGGAAGCATGAAAATGAAAGTCAATTATGCGCTGACTGATGAAGAGGTTAAAGAAGGGTACGTTCTTGCCTGCCAAGCTATGGTTAATAGTAGTAAGATTAAATTAAATTTTGATGAGTAAAACCATTATTGTAACAGGGGCAAGTAGAGGAATCGGACTATCTATTGTTAAACAATTTTCAAAAGAAAAAGAAAACACCATTTATGCCCTATCTAGAAACATAGATCTAATGAATCGTTCTTTTAAAGAGTTTGAAAATGTTCATCCTTTAAAAATTGATTTGTCTGAAAATTTGGATAGGCAATTAGCTGGATTAATTAAGGAAATAAAAGAAGTAGATATTTTAATAAATAATGCAGGGGTTTTAATTAAAAAACCTTTTAATGAAATCACACAAGAAGATCTATTATTATCTTATCAAACTAATGTTTTTTCTGTCATTAAGATAGTCCA
>JAQWKT010000052.1 GCA_029247685.1 Crocinitomicaceae bacterium
CAAGCAGAAGGGGGATAAGTATTTGGAACACTTAAAAACTGGCCTCCTCTTGCAATATCCATCGCTGCTGAAAGTAAGGAAGAGTTTGGGGTTAATGCAAAAGCACTTGGATAAATTTGGACATGACCAACTGCATTAATGACATGCATTACTTCTTCAACCGTTGCATCGCTTCCCCAATGACCAGGTTGAGAAGGGTCCATTTCATTTTTGTACAAAACAGCACCTGCACCATTTCCGTTATAATTATTGAAAAAGGTGTTTTCAGCAGCGCTTTGTTCTTGAGAAAAAATTGGAATTAGCGCTCCATTGCTAATTAATTCTGCTTTAAGTAATGCATCGTCAACGATTCCATCTTCATTGTTGTCAAGTAATTCTGCAGCTACTGCAGCAGCATGCAATATTTTTTCATCAGAAATACTTGGTTCTGCATATACCTCAAAGCAATCTAAAACGTGAATATATTTGCTAAACCCTGTAAAGGCTGATCCTGTATTGCTATTGCTTTCAATGGTTAAACAAACTGTGTTTTGAGAGAAAATAATTGCGTTTGAAAGGATAAAGATTGTTGATAATAAAAATCTCATAAGAAAGTCTTTATTTTTTGAAAAAAAGTGCATTGATAATCCAAGCTGGCCCAATCAAAAGAAATTGAATATCTTCTAAGAAAGAAGGTTTTTGTCCTTCAATTTTATGGCCATAAAATTGAAATATCCATGCGATTACAAATAGGAAAACAGAAATTTTCCACAAAGCAATAGAAAATAAAGAAGAAAGTTGAATGTTTATAAAAATGCAAAAAACCGAAAAAAGAAGAATAGCCACAGCCATTTTCAAAGAAAGCCGCGCATAGAAATATAGTATTGGTATCAAAGCAAGACTTGCCCAGTTAATGATACTAGGTTCACCTGATTCTTTAAGAAACCCTAGAGGGATACAAAGTAACATCCCTACAATAGAAAAATAAATCAATGGTACACAAAAATAATGAATGAGCTTGTTGGTTTTATTTTGATGGCTTGTGCCGTATTCTTTGAGCCACTGGTCTAAATTCTTCATATTAACGTTTAAGGGGTATTTAATTTATTGGACAATACGACAAATTGATTTCTTAGTAGATTAATTTCAGCTCCATTTTTTTTGATTTTTTCGACTAACTCATTTGCCTTGGTATTTTGGCCAACCCAAACGGTTTTTTTACCTAAAGTTTTTATTTTAAATTGTTTATTTAAGTTATTGATTGTTATTGATTTATGCTCAACTTTTTTACTTATTTCTTCCATCTCTAATAAGATTTCTTTTTTAGAAGTATATACGCTGTCAGGCATTCCATTCATGCTATAAATTTTCTCGACATCGTTTACTGCTTTTTTCATTTTTGCATTAACTTCCAACAGGGCTCCATTTAAATTACTAAGATTTCCCTGAAGTTGTTTGTCAAACTCAACAGGATCTAGCTTGGATAATTTACTGCTATTAAACAGTGTGCTAATGTTATTAGATTTTGCAGTATAACTTTTCCCTGTATTTGTAAATTCAGTAACGATATTGGTAATATTAGATTTAATTGTTTTAAAGGGTTTCCATTCTGGTTCATTAGACTTTATTTGGTCTTTGTTTTTTACCAATTTCTCAAATGCATTTTTGTTTCCAACCAGTTTGTTTCTTTGATGCTGTAAGTTTTTAATGCTAGACTCTAATTTTTTCTGTTCTTGGCTTATCGAATTTAATGGATTTAGAGATTGGTCGATGGTATTCTCCTTTAAATCGGTATATATTTTGTTTTTTTCTTGATAATCCCTGTTTGCATCGTTATATGAATCGTTTGCTTGATTAACTGTTTTATCAATATTCCTTCTTAAGTCGGTGGTATTATATACCATTACACAAGAACTTAACACTAAAGTTAAGAGTGAAAATAAACCGATCTTTGTTGCTAATTTTTTAATGGTCTCTTTGTTCAAATTCTTCTTCATTTTTAATTTTTATTCTTCGAATAACTAAATATATAAGGATAGCAAAGCAAGCTCCAAAACCAATAAAAGGGATAAATGGCATGTTTGTTAAATTAAGAGATTTTAACTGCAGTTCCATAAGCCATTACCTCTGAAGCTCCTTGCATAATCAAAGAGGTGGTTAATCGAACATTTATAATTGCATCTGCATTTAAGGATTCAGCATCTTTAATCATTCGATGAATGGCTTGTTCTCGAGATTGCGCTTGAAGCTTGGTATATTCTTCAATTTCTCCTCCGACAATGTTTTTTAATCCGGCAAAAATATCTCTACCGATACTTCTAGCTCTAACAGTACTGCCTCTAGCAATTCCAAGGATTTCAGTGATTTCTTTGTTTGGGATGGTTTGTGTAGTGGAAATAATCATGATTGTATATTTTTGGTTTTAATAAAAGTACAAAAAATACTAAATCAAACGGCATTAATTTGGATCGACATCTATCGAAATTCGAATGCTTTTATTGGAAGGCATAGAATAAAATTCATTAATTTGACTTTGAAGATGACTCTTTAGTTTTTTATCTGATATATCTCGCTCGTATTTGATCTTAATTACTTTTAAATAATAGTTTTGAATTCGTTTAACCAAGGGGTTTTGTGGTCCTATCACTCTTTCTTTATAAGCTCCTTTTAATTTTATGGCAAATTGTTCGGCGGCATGTTGCAGCTTTTTTTCGTCTTTATGTCTTAGGGTTAGATTAATTAGCTTGTAATATGGAGGATAAAAGAAGTTTTTTCTTTCGGTAATCTCTAAATGATAGAATTTTTTATAATCGTGATCTTTTACCAAATCCAAAACCCAGTGATCTGTTTTTCTAGTTTGAATAATTACTTTTCCTTGTTTTTTTATTCTTCCAGCCCTTCCTGCAACCTGAACCATTAGTTGAAATGCTCGCTCAAATGCTCTAAAATCGGGTCTATTCAAAAGCATGTCGGCATCTAATACGCCCACCAGACCAACGTTATTAAAGTCAAGTCCTTTGGTAACCATTTGTGTTCCAATTAATACATCAAGATTTCCATCATCAAAATCACTTAATATTTTTTCATAAGCATTTTTCTTTTTGGTGGTATCGTAATCGAGCCTATTTATTTTGATTTGGGGAAACAATAAACCTAGTTCATCTTCAATTTTTTCGGTCCCATAGCCAATCATGTTTATTCGATTACTTCCACAATCTTTACAACTTCCAACTGGAGGGATACTATAGCCACAATAATGGCATTTTAAGGTATTGGATTGCTTGTGATATGTTAGAGAAATATCACATTGCGTACATTCTGGGGTCCAAGAACAAACCTCACAAGACCACAATGGATTATATCCTCTTCTGTTTTGAAACAAGATAATTTGTTCTTTCTTTTCCAGTGCTTCGCTTATAGCTTCCATCATTTTACTACTGAAATGAGACTGAATAGTTTTTTGCTTGGCCTCTTTTTTCATGTCCACTAGCTCAATGCCTGGCATTTTCATTTCTTTGTATCTGTCTCTTAGTTCGACCAAGCCAAATTTATTGTTGCTACTGTTATAATAACTTTCTAAAGAAGGGGTAGCGGTACCAAGTAAAACCTTTGCATTTTGCTGATTTGCCAGTACCATGGCTACATCTCTACCGTGGTATCTTGGAGATGGATCGGTTTGTTTAAACGTGTTTTCGTATTCTTCATCAATAATAACTAAGCCAAGTTCTTGATAGGGTAAAAAAACAGCAGATCGAGCACCGATGATTATGCGGTATTTGTTTGGTTTGTTTTTTAGAATGTTATTCCATATTTCCACGCGTTCATTTTGATTGAATCGAGAATGATATACGCCAATTTGTTCGCCAAAATAGGCCGATAATCTTGAAATTAATTGGGTGGTTAGGGCAATTTCTGGAATAAGATAAAGCACCTGTTTTCCTTTTTTAAGCGCTTGTTCAATTAAATGAATATATACCGTTGTTTTTCCGGATCCCGTTACTCCATGAAGAAGACAAACAAGTTTCGATTTAAATTCTTCATTGATTTTATCAAATGCTTCTTTTTGAGAATTCGTTAGTGAAGGAAGAAGGTTTTCATTTTTAACATTGTTGGCCAATCGACTTACTTTAATTCTGCAAGAATCGATGATTCCATTTTTTTCAAGGGTGAGTAGGGAAGAGCTGTTTGCTCCAGCATCCACCAGTTCTTTTTTTGAAATTGGAAAACTGGATTTAGCGCTAGCATTTAAAAGAAGTAAAAGCGTATCAAGTTGTTTCTTTTTTGCTGCTTTGAATTCGATAGATGCCAAGTAATCTTGCATTAATTCGGCATCTCTAAATGTTTGGGATATTTGATATCCAGCAATGCTTTTTGGGGTATAACGCTCCTTTAGAGCTTCTTGAGAGATGACAATATTTGCCTCAATTAATTTTTTGATAACTGGCTGTACCGTTTTAATTCCCAGCAGTTCGGATATTTCTTTTAAATTAAGTTTTTCTTTTATCTCTAGGGTTTCGACAACAATGCTCGCTTTTTCATCTAGTGCATGATTGCCCTCAAATTCTGGATGAAGAATAATGGTTGTCTCGCTAGATAGTTTAAAATTTGCAGGAAGAGCAGCATTCATTACATCTCCAAGAGGAGCCATGTAATAGCTTCTAATCCATTGCCATAATTTTAGTTGGCTTTCCGTGATGATGGCTTCTTCATCCAATAGATATTCGATATATTTTGCTTGGTAATTTTTGGGGATATTTTGATGGATAGAAACAATAACGCCAGTAAGTAGTTTTGATTTTCCAAATGGAACAATTACACGTTGACCAAAAAGTACATGTGCATTCATTTCAAAGGGCACACGATAAGTAAACACTTCATGTACCGGAAGTGGCATTAAAACATCAGCGAAATAAGTAATACGTTCGCTCATATTTCGAGAAACTTAGTTACTATTATTATTTATTTATGGACAAGCGTATGCTTCTTCTAAACCAACAACGTTATCTCCAGGGTGGTTGGAACAGAATAAGTATGTTCCGGTAATTGGTCCCTGACAAAGCTCCCTTGTGCTTTTTTTATCAATCGCTCGAAGGTATGCTTGTTGTGGAGAAACATAAAAAGGTTTGTAGGATTTTACGGTTTGTCTAGAAGAAAAGACGCCAATAACATTTTTATCGTTGGTTACGCTAAGATTCGTATACGTAGGCTTGCTTTGTGCTAAAGAGGAGCTTGGCTGATTAACCAACATGTAATTGTTTAGGTCGTCGGCTCCACCAGTAATGGTGATTTCTATTCCTCCAAAGGTTCTTTTGGTAACGCCAGCACTACTGTTTGCCAAAATATTTGCTTCCATAAGTGTATAAAATGTTTCTCCAACAGCAGTATAGGTTTTGGCTCCATATGGATTTACTTCTCCTTCCCCAAGTTGCCAGCCAAAATTCTTTTGTTCGGTTCCGGAGGCATTATATTCGTAGTATTGAACATTAAGGCTTGCATTAACCACAAAGGAATTTCCGGTATTGGAGATGGTAACCCCGGTTGCTTTATATTCTCCTGGATTGTCTGCAAATTTGAACGTAAAATTTTGAGAACTAGAATTGGTTGCAATGTTTTTTACCAATTCGGTTTCTCCATTTACTTCAAACTCTCCGTTATTTATATTTAGGTTTAGACGATAAATCCCATCTTTATTAAGCGAAGTCATGGATGGGTTTGAAGAAATTTGCTGCGATTGATCGGAGTTTGTGGGAAGGGTTTGGAAATAATATAGTTTTTGTTCGGGAGCATAAAATGCCCCGTTTGTTTCTTTGTTATCGATAATGGTATCCCGAAGCGTCCAAGACCTAGTTTCGACACCGTTGACAAATTCGGTA
Source organism: Crocinitomicaceae bacterium (assembly GCA_029247685.1). Taxonomy (GTDB): domain Bacteria; phylum Bacteroidota; class Bacteroidia; order Flavobacteriales_D; family Crocinitomicaceae; genus UBA952. The sequence continues at coordinate 5,853 of JAQWKT010000052.1, forward strand.
ATAGTCGCATCTACTTGATCAAAATAAGAAGAGTCTGCTATTTGTGCAATTTGCACAGCATTTCCTGGCCCAATAAATGCACGATTTATTTTCACATAATGCAAGCTATCTGCTTGATCAAGAACTCCATATACAATAGCAGTTTCTTTAAATTCTCCAATAAGATTTAGTTTTTCATTACAAGAAAAAAGCAAGCTAGTAAAGCAGATTAAATAAAAGAGTTTTGATAGTTTATTGTGCATGGTAAGGGCTTAGTTTTCAAATATACGCATTGTTTATTGGATGTCGTGTCTTCTTTTTAATTATTCAAAACAACGAACACTTTTCTTTATTATTTCAATGCATGCGTCCAATTCTTCTTTATTGATGCAAAGCGGAGGAGCAAAACGAATAATGTTTCCGTGGGTTGGTTTGGCAAGAAGTCCATTTTCTTTTAGTTTCATGCAAATGTCCCATGCGGTAGAGCTATCTGGGCTGTCGTTAATGATAATGGCATTTAATAGCCCTTTTCCTCGAACAAGCGTTACCATGGAGCATTCTTTGATAAATGTATTCATCTGCTCTCTAAAGTAGTTTCCTAATTCAAAAGCATTTTCTGCAAGTTTTTCTTCTAATACCACTTCAAGCGCACTTTTTGCAACGGCACAAGCAAGTGGATTCCCACCAAATGTAGATCCATGTTCGCCAGGTTTGATGCACATCATTACTTCGTTATCGGCAAAAACTGCAGATACAGGAAATACGCCACCAGAAAGTGCTTTCCCAAGAATAAGGATGTCGGGTCTTGAATCTTCGTAGTCGTTTGCAATCATTTTACCGGTTCTGGCGATTCCGGTTTGTACTTCATCGGCAATATATAATACATTGTATTTTGTACAAAGGTCTCTAACTCCTTTAAGGTATCCCTCATGTGGAACCACCACACCAGCTTCTCCTTGTATTGGTTCTACCATAAAAGCCGCAACATTTGGATCTTGTAATTCTTTTTCCAATGCATCAAGATCGTTGTATGGAATTAAATCGTATCCTGGCATGTATGGGCCAAATCCTTCGTATGATACTGGATCGTCGGAGCTGGAAATAGCAGCTAGCGTACGACCCCAAAAATTTCCTTTTGCAAAAATTATTCGTGCTTTGTTTTCGGCGATTCCTTTTTTTAGGTATCCCCATTTTCGGGCAAGCTTGTTTGCGGTTTCTCCACCTTCGACACCCGTGTTCATTGGAAGAACTTTGTCGTATCCAAATAAATCGGTTACAAATTTTTCGTAGTCTCCAAGAATGTCGTTGTGAAATGCTCGAGAGGTTAAGGTTAGGGTAGAGGCCTGGTCGTTTAATGCCTTTATAATTTTAGGATGACAATGTCCTTGATTCACTGCAGAATACGCAGAAAGAAAATCAAAGTATTTTTTTCCTTCACAATCCCATAGATAAACACCTTCTCCACGATTAAGTACAACTGGTAGTGGATGGTAGTTGTGTGCTCCATACTGGTGCTCCATTTCTATAAGTTCTTCGCTTCTTGTCATCGTATATAATTTAGTTTAAACGCCCAAAAATAAGAATCTTAAATTAATTTATGACTAACAAGGCTTGAAATGATTTTTAGAGATTTATTTTTATTTTTGAACCAAAAAGGTACGATTATTGTTTTTACTTTTTTAAAATGCACAACCATATGAAAAACCTTACGTCTTATGTTCAACAAATACTTAAAAAAATGAATTTTAAAAACTCCCATTTAGCTTTACTTTTTGTTTTATCCTTTGGATTTTTTGCTTCTGCTCAACAACAAAATATCGATGTTACTGCAGGTGAAACTTCGGTTATTTTTGAAGACCAGTTCTTAAAAATAGAAGGAACGGTTACTGGATGTGATAACCACACCTCCGGAATTAACAATACCTATGTAATGCTAAAGCTTACTAATCTTACTCAAGATACCCGAAGTTTTAAAATTCAACAAGATCTTTTTTATGATGGCACATGCCTTACCTGTGGAAAAGACGAGTATTTGTTTTCCTATACGCTTGCACCAGGAGAGGTGAAAGTTGGAAAATGCACCGAAAGTGATCAGAGCATGCGATTATACCATCACATGCCGGCAAATCTTTCTCCAGTGGTTCTTACCAATTATCAATTGAACGTAAGCCACCAATAATTTGAACAAGCTATAACCATATAAATTCTAATCATTTAGAAGATTTAAAGTCCCGAAAGGGACTTTTTTTTTGTGGAAATTGATTATTTTGGCTTAGTGAAAATATTATTCCTTATAATCACCCTCATCCTCACAAGTGGAAGCTTGCAAGCGCAAGAACCTAATTTGGTAATTCCTTTAGGCATTCCATCGAGGGATTGTGAAATGAAAATTAATCAAGACGCTAAATTGTTTTTATTGAATTACCAGACAGGAATAGTCATTTTTGATTCTAAAACTGGTAAAGAAATAAAGAGGTTACAGCCTAATAAATTATTTGAAATTATAGATGCAAGATGGACAGAGGATAACTATATTTTGAGTTTCGAATATAATTCTGCATCTGGACAGCTCATTAAAAAACAATACAATTTGGATGCAGATAAGAAAGAATCAAGTTTATCGATTGATTTACCACCCCAGACACAATTTACTAAACTATCTCCAAGTGCTAGATTAATGGTTTTATATAATGATTTAAAAAAGTCCTATTCTGTATTTGATTTCGAAAAAAACGATGTTGTTCTCACCTATAACGACGATTTTAGATATTCAAAATTTTCAAAAGACGAAAAATACATTCTTTTTCAAGAATACGACTCAGAAAATGGCCAATACGCTAGATTTTATAATATTTATACTGGTAAATGTGTGTATACTTTTCATGAAGATTCTCTAGATATCCAACACATGGATATCCATCCATTATCTAATAGTTTATTGATTACAACATCTGATGCAAAAATTCATTTTTGGGATGCAAAACGTAAACAAACTAAAATTCTAAATGTCTATGATCAAAATAAAATAGATAGTTTAAACATTGAAAGACAAAAAGATTTTGCATTAAATTTTTGGGCAATATTTTCTCCAGAAAAAAAATGTGCAATAAGCTTTTGCGATTCGGACCACTTTGGGATAAAACAATTTAGTTTAGAAGACGGTAAATTAACCGGAAATCCTTTTCGATATAAAGATCGTTTTTCTTATGAAAAGAATGGCAAAACATTCCCTAAGCATTGGAATAGTGTTCTCGAAGACAATGTTTGGTGGCATTATTATGGATTAATTGATATTCAGATTTTATCGGATAATTATTTGCTATTATTTTTTGATGAATTTTCGCCACCAAAAATTTGGTCGTTATCAGAAGGGCGATTTATTGGCTCTCAATACATTAAAACGAAATATTGGGAAAATGTTATGACAAATAACCTTTTCAATGATAGCAAAGAAAATCCTTCATTGATGGCTTCATATACTTATGATTCAAAATCAAGTATTTTATATTACTATGATTTTGATAACATCCGTGCTTTTGATTTGGAAAATGAAGCCCTTATTTACCAAAATAGATTGAATCAACCTTCTTATATGCAGCGTTATAGTAATGAGAAAAAAAACATCAATAATTGCAAATTAATTTCTATTGGCCTTAAAAGTAATTTATTATTTTGGGATCCAATAACAGCTCAAACAAATTTCATGTTTCCATCATTAAAACTTAAAGATTTTAGTCCAAATGGAAATTTATTTGTGGGCACCAAAAATGATTCCATTGAGCTTAGAGAGATAAAAACAGGCGCTTTAATAAGCACTAAATATGTAAATGATATTGGTGATTTAGAATTCACAGTAGATAGTAAAAAAATAGTGTTCATAAATGAACGTAGTTTAATCCTAGCAGATATAAATGATTCATCCTCCTTTAACTCGCTGATTTTTGATTCTACTTATTTCGAAAGATTTCTTTCAAGAATTAGGATGGGTAAAAATAAATTTATTGTAAATGATCCTTACGCTAATTACACTGAAGTTTATAGTATAGACCCATTTGAAAAGCTTAAATCGTTTCATCCTTTTAAAGAAGATTCTATTAACAGGTGGACTGTATGGCCAGAACTTAGTGATTTAGAAAGTTTTGTTAGTATACCAAATGAGAATGACTCCTCTATTACCATATTCCATCTAGAGTCGGATAAAAAAATAAATAAATTTCAAGGATTAGATGGGTTGTTTATTAAGGATAAATATTTTTTTACCATGAATTTTGATAGAAACAAAATTTGCATTTATGATTTTTTAAATGGTGTGTTAATTGATTCAATGGTTTTTAAAAATTATATTTCGGATTATGAGTTTAATGAAGAACTAAACCAGTTTTTAATTTCATTCGATAATATTAAAAAAAGTGATATTTGTTATTTTGATGAGGATTTAGGAAAAGTAAATAAGCAATTTGAAATTTTTTATAGAGATAAAAGACAACCTCGGTACTTTAAAAATGAGTACTTAATCACCTATAACGATTATCATCAATCTGTTTGGAGATCAAAAGATGGAAAAAAATTATACACTCGGCTTCAATTAGAAAATGGCGATTGGTTGGCCTATGATGCCCACTATCGTTTTGATGGTACGCCAGCAGCAATTGACTATCTATACTTAACCTGCGGCACAGAAATAATAGACCTTTCTCAAGTAAAAGATTCGCTGTGGGTTCCGGGCCTTGTGGAAAAAATCATGACTGATCAAGAGATTTTAATTGACGATAAGCCAGCGCCTAAATTGAGCGATTTAAATATTTGTGGACTAACTCCTGTGATTGAACCATTAGAAAAAGGCAAGCAAGGAGAATACCACTACCGCGTAATTCCAAGAAGGGGAGGACTAGGAGAAACAGAAGTTTATATCAATGGCAACCTGACCTATAGTTATTTACCAAAAGATCTTGAGAAAAACCAAGATGGCACTTATCTGTTGCGCTTGCCTATAGATAGTATTCAGCCGTATCTTTCTGGTGGATCAACATCCTCAATTAATCCAATGCTTGTGAAAGCAAAAATAAAAGGGGCAAGCATTTATGGTAGAGGAGAGCCGATTGATGTTCCGGTGGAAATGAGTACAGAGATGCCTCGATTTTTTGGGGTATTTGTTGGTGTAAATGATTATGGTAATCCAAATAAAGAATCGAGCTATACGCGCTTTAATGATTTGGATTATGCCTCCAAAGATGCCTCGGATTTATCGCTTGCTATAGAGGCTTCTGCACGAGCACTATTTAAAGACAGCACTTTTATTTATCGATTGAGTAACGATAGCCTACAAGACTATACTCCAAGCAAAGAAAATCTAACACGGGTGTTTGAAGATATTGGCAAAAAAGCAAAAGCCAACGATGTATTGTTTGTCTTCTTTGCAGGACATGGGGCTATTGATGAGAAGGGCGATAAAAAGGAAATCAAGTTCATGCTAGAAAAAGCAGACAAACGCAACAAGGCGAGTACCGGATTTGGTGTAGCAGATTTGAGCAATTGGTGCCATCCCAAAAAGGTAAAAGCACAAAAAAGAGTGTTTGTTTTTGACGCATGCCATAGTGGTCAGTTTGTGAACGAACAAATGGCAATGGCACAAGGTGGAAGAGGAGGCGATGAGGAGTCTGCGCGTATTCGTCAGTTAGACAAACTAAAAGACAAGAACGGGATGATGATATTGGCAGCAGCAGCTGATGACCAAAGTGCTTACGAAGATGTTACTTTGGATCAGGGAGTGCTTACCTATCATTTATTGAATTCGATGAAATCTGGAGATACAACTTTAACGGTTAATAAATGGTTTTCGCATACCATTTCTTTAGTGGAGGAATATGCAAGTCGCAATGGCCACAATCAAAGTCCAAATAGCTTTGGAAGTGGACGTTTTGAAATCGGAAACATTACCAAAGATGTTAGGGGTCAAATAGATATTGTACCGCCAAAAATTAGAATAGGAAACTGTTTTTTTATGGGGACAGGAGAGGCAGAAGCAAAGTATCCAAGCTTGATTCAATCGATCAATAAGGAACTTTCAAAAATGAACGGTAGAGGAGAACGTTTGGTGTATTCTTCTTCTTCGGACAAAACATATTCGGCCAAAGGGACTTATTATTTTAGAAAAAAGAAACTCATGTTGCGATACAAGATTTATTATGACAACAAAGAAATTCCAAATTTGAAAGCTGTAGTATTGGGTCCTTTTAAAAACAAAAGCGAAAAAGAAATTACTTTAGCCGTATTGGAGTCGTTTAAAAATACATTAAGTAAAGTAAGTAAGATAAAAGAATAATATAATGAAAATCCTAAACTTTGGGCTGGATTTGTTTTGGTGCGATAAATGCATAAATTTACCTTACAATTTAACATGATGACGAGACTATCTTTACTAATTGTTTTTTTTGGAATAACTTTTTCTTTACTATCACAAACCAAGCATGCGATTCTTGTTGGCATAGCCGATTATCCCAACAATGAAAAAAAGCACCAAACTTGGAATGATTTAAGCTCGGATAACGACTTGGTCATTATTGAAAAAATGCTTTTAGAGCAACAATTTAAATCCGAAAACATCAATATTTTAAAGGATGCCGATGCGACAACAGTGAATTTAAGCCTGGCTTTCCAAACTCTTTCCAAGACATTAAAAAAAGACGACATTGTTTTCTTTCATTTTTCGGGGCATGGACAACAAATATCCGATGTGAATGGAAAACGATTAAAAATTAAAAACAAACAATTGGAAGCCGATGAAACCGATGGTTTGGATGAAGCATTGGTAATGTACAACGCTCCGTTATTAACAGGGTCAGCCTTTAAGAAAGTTAATTATTCTTTTGAAAATCATTTTGTAGACGATCAACTAAATTATCACATCACAAATATTCGAAACAAAATTGGTGCAAATGGACAAGTTATTGTGGTAATAGATGCATGTCATTCCGGAACCGCAACCAGAGGCGATGACGAAGCAAAAATAAGAGGATCTAAAGAAACTTGTGGTCCTGCTACACCATCCAAAGACATGCTTGCCGATACTACTTTTGGTTTTGGAACCGATTTTTCTTACAACCTAGATGAAAATGCTGGTAAATTGGTCGCTTTTTTTGGATGCAAAGCAGAGCAAGTTAATCGAGAAATCACCTCTTTTTCCAAAGGATATGGCTCATTAAGTTGGTTTTTGGTAAAGGCAATGAAAGATTTAGATAAAAAAGCTTCCTACTCCAACTTGTTTTCAGAAATAAGAAAACACATGGTGCTTCGCTTTAACAACGACCAACATCCCGAAATTGAAGGAGACGATTTAAACCAACTAATATTTAGTGGCGATTTTATCGCACAAGAACCATTTTTTACCTTATCCGAAATAGATGTTATTGACGTTGGTTTAAATGCTGGGCAGATTGATGGATTGCTTGAAGGAGACTCCATTATCTTATTGGACAACACTGCTACTTCACCTGAAGGCCAAAAACCATTAAGAAAGGGAGTTGTAACCGAGTCTTCTATAAATTCGTGCATGGTAAGTTTGGATGAAAAAATTTCTAGAAATCAAAACGATCCTGTTTTATACAGGGCTTTTAAAACTAGCGATGCCCTAGTAAAACATACGATAAAGGTCAAAATAGATTTAAAATCAGCATTTAAAAGCAAGTTTGAAAATAAATTTAATGGTTTAGAAAATATTGTTATTGTTAAAAAAGACTACGATTACGTTATTTGTGAAGACAAAAAATCGGGTGGGGTAGTGATCAAGATGGAAAAGAGCGCTAACGAGATATTACGAAACATGGATCCTTTATCTAAAGAATCAGGAAATTTATACGATTCAGTATTATTAATTATTAATGAAGCATCCAAGCTAAAATTGCTTCGCAAACTTGAATTTGAAAATACCGATTACGATTTTGAGATTATTGTAAAAAAAGGAAAAGAAAGTAAAACGCTGTTATCAGAAGCAGATTTATGCAAATTAAAACAAGGTGATATCCTTTATTTTTATGTAAGAAATACTGGCACAGAAGATTTTTTCATGCATCTTTACAACTTAACATCTGATGGTAAAGTGGAAATGGAGAAAGATCGAATAAATGGCAGAATAATACCAGGAAAAAGAGTGCCTGCAAATGGCAAAGAGGTTGAAATTACAGGTTTTAGATTGTCCAAAGCAGGGATGGATCAATACAATTTTATTGCTTCATATAGCCGAATTGATTTGACTCCTATTTATAAACTAGGTACTGATTTATCCAAAGTATCTACTAGAGGGGGCGAGGATAATCCCTTTTTGAGTTTAATTAACAAAAACATGAGTGGTACACGAGGAGATGCTTTAGAATCTGCAGAAATGAATCTAAAAAGCTTAATTTTTGATGTAAAACCAAAAAAATAAATTATTATTAAATAATATCCATGAAAATATATAACTACCCAATCATGCTATTGCTTGTTTGCTTTGCTTTTAATTTTAATTGCCAAACCAATTATTTAATAAAGTACGATCGCTCAAATGACAAATACGAGTTTAAAAAAACCGTATTATCCAAAGGAGTTAAAAAAGAAGAAAAATTAAAAAAATTCCCAAAACTAAAAGAAGGGGATGTTGTGGAGGTAAAGGTGTTTAATTACAATCCTTTTTTGTACCATGTAGACATTAATTCATCCATGGTTATTCAAGAGGTAGATACTTCTGCTCAAAATCAAAACCTTTCTAAGGTTCTTGGTATGATAACTGGGGGCTTAAATCCAATATCCACTTTTTTAAACGGAATAGGCAGTGTTAGTGAAATGTTTCAAACTGCCCGTAGTGCAGAGGGAAAAGGATTCAAAAAAAATGAAGATTTTATAGATGAAAAAGCGTTCAAGAAATTTTGTGGCAATGTTAATTCAATTGATTCCTTAGTAAATGATTATACTAGTAATAAGGAAGATTTTGAAGAGCACATCGCCCTTTTTTACTCCGAAAAATTAATTAGTTCTAAGGAAAAAAATAGTCTTATTACTAAGTTTGAAAGTGATTTAGAGGGATATTTTAATCCATTAATTTCGATTGATGAACTTTATCCTTCAGCAAGAATTTCTTCTTCTAAATCGGGGATTTCTTCTTTTTCTCTTCGAAAAGAGGTTTTAAATTTTGAAAGCCAAGTAAACGAATTTCGCAAGCAATTAGAAAATCCAGACAATACCTACAGTATTTCTTCAATTAAAAACCTAATTGAACTTTTAAAACAAGCAAAATTTGAAACCAACAAAAGCTTTGAAGTAAGTGGTGAGAATACAAAATCTTTTGCCATTGATGAAAGTTCTATTCTAACCGGAATGAATTACCAGATAACTTTTTATGACATTTCAAAAATTAACAATGTAGCAAATAGATCTAGCAGTTCCCAAAGCGAGGAAGTTTATCATGTGACTTATTATTACAACGACAAATTTTGGAGCCAAAGTGGAGAAGTGGTGAACGAACCATGCGACATGTGCCCACCTGTAATAAGAGCCGAGGGACTTTATGTGGGTGAAGCCCCAAGATATTTTGAGGATTTTTATGACCAAAGCGAGTCCAAGCTTCCAGAACAAGCTACTGGGAAATGGGTTTTTTATGGCCAAGATGGAGAAGTTGATAAAATCGACATGCCACCAAGCATTCGTTCAAGAACTAATACCAACCAAACAAGATCTACTAATTTCTCTACTTTAGATCCAGAACTTTTGGAATCCTCGGTTATTTCAAAAAGAAATTTTGAATTTCCAGTTAAAGGAGGAGTGGTGATGAACTGGTCTACAGGAATCTATGGAATCGGTACTTTTTCCAGAAGAAATTCGTATTCCTCCACCTTAAACAATACCATGGATACCATTACGGTAAATGCAACAGAAGACGATGCTTTAAAAATGTGCATTGGTTCTCAAATGGTTTTTGATTTTACTGGATCAAAATCTATCGCTCCAAGCATTAATTTAGGAGCTGCAGTCGATTTGTGGGACGATAAAGACATTCATTTTCTTTTAGGAGCAGGTCTAAAATTTAAAAGTTTTCCTTTGCTCTCGATAACTGGAGGTATTGCTTACACTAGGGTTAATAATCTAAATGAGGACTTTGTTGTGGGCGAGAACCCTTACGATTTATTTACTTCTCCAGATCTAACTTCGAAGAAATATGCCTTGGGTTATTATTTTGGCTTAAATATCAATTTCTAATTTATGCGTAAGTGGTTTTTTTTGATTGCAAGTATAGGTATATCCTTTGCTTTATATTGTCAAACGGGATCACCCACAATAGATTTACTTTCTAAGGCAAATAACAAATCTACAGCCCATGTAATTAGCATTGGTTTTGATTACACCAATACTCCCGATTCGTGTTTTCAAAACTCTGACTTTGATTCCATCAGAACACATAATTGTGGCCACGATGCTCAAAAAATCGTTTCACACCTTAAACTTGATACAAATTTTGAGTTAAGTGCAAGTTTTTTATTTATAGATTCTACAAAACACTTGTCTTCTAAGCTTATTTATAACGCAATGGATTCGATTATTTTTAAATCCGATACCAACGATGTTTTTATTTTTTACTTGGCTGCACAAACCAACTCTAAAAGTATTTTACTTTCAAACGGCGATCTTTTGTCGATAGATTCTATTTTGTTTCGTTCGAACCATCTTGCCTCTAGAAAACAAATTTATTTAATTGATTATGAGGGAAGCGATAATATTTTAAATAAAATAGTATACTACATCAAAAGCAATCCGTATCAAAGCAAACTAAATGAATTAAATAGGATGGTTTTTAGTGTGGATGTTGCGATAGAAAAACATGACGGTGGAGTTTTTACAAATTGTTTAAATAATACTTTTTCGCTTACAGATTTGTTCAAAAATCATCGAGAAAGAACCCGATACTTTAGAGATATCTATGCATTTTCAGATCTTGTTTCAGAAAACACCAATGCCTTTAATATCAAGTTTTTTTCAGAAAAAGAATTCTCTGAAAAGTATTTTTTAGAAAAAGAAATTACCAGAAGTCTTGAGGATAATAATAAAGATAACGTTATTAGTGACTCATCATTGGCTCCTATATCCAGAGGAGAACCATTAAAATCAGACAATGAAATGCTTCAGGATTCCATTATTGAACAAGGAGAGACATTGTGTCTTATCATTGGAAATAATTCTTTTCAGGGCTTTAATAATTTAAACAATACCACCAACGATTCCAAAAAACTTAAAGATATATTGGCCTCTAAATATCAAACTACGATTATCTATGAGGAAAACATTGCATATGTGGATTATTTAGAGACCTTGTTAAAAATCAAAAAAAAATATCAATTTAAGCCTGGAAGCCAATTTTTGATTTATATCGCCAGCCATGGTTCCAAAGAAGGGATAAATGGCACCCAAATTATTTTATCGGATTCAAAAAGAAAAAAATCTGGCATTTTGGTAAATGCCCAACCAGTAGTTCAACTCCAAAAATTCATGAATGATCTGTCTGCTACAAAAACCCTACTTATCCTAGATGTTTGTTATTCGGGAGGTTCTTACGATTATGATTTTATCAAATGTGAAAAATTAAAGATAGAATCAGAAGGTAAAAAATTTTATAATGCTTCTGTATATAGCGACATTATAAAAAACACCTTAACCGAAGAAACCAATTTGTGTATTGCTTCTGCATCTCAAAATCAAACGGCAAGCGATGGCGTTAAAGGTTCTAATTCGCCGTTTTCATTTCTTCTAATTAAGTATCTAAAGAAATACAAAAAAAACATTGGGGATGCTTATCAATTAAAAATGGCATTAAATAAAAAAGACTTACGAAAATTAGAGGCAATTTCCGATCCTGTTTTTATTACGTATGGTGGGCAGGATTTAGATCCAAGCGATGATAATTTTTTGTTTATAAAAAAATAAAGGGCACTTTTAAGTATTAGAATTTATCGTTTCTTTTTCTTCTTTTTGTTTTTTCTTACAATAGTTAGTTCTGCTTTCTTTTCTTTTAATTTTTGAGAGTACGCGCAATTTTTTTTTGCTGGTAGCACCTTACATATTTTAGAAAAAATAGAAAAGATTTTGTTTTTTAATCCATGATTTTTATCCTTTTGCCATTTGTTTAATGCATTTAATCTAATTTGATCGCACTCACATTGATTTTTGGGAACATTAATATTTAGTTTTCCTAAAAGATTTAGTTCCGCAGCAAATGTTTTTTTCCATTTTTCTTTTGCATTCTTTGGTTTGTTTTGCACCGCAGCTTTTTGATCTAAAGTTGAGTTTTTGGAGGCATTGCCAGAAGCATTATCATTGCATGCATAAAAAAGAAGAGTTGTTAAGAATACAAAGTATTTAATATTCATTGAATAATTAAGTTGTTTGTTTGCTAAATTAATTAAATGAATGCTTTAATCAATTGTTTCATATGATTTAAATCATTTATGATAATGATGGAATAGCTTAATTATTTGTAACTTGTAATCAGATTTTTTAAAAACGATGCAACTTTCTCAAATTAGCTTGCGTCGTATAGAACATACAACATAATTTAACCCATTTTTACACAAAATTAAACTGCTATGAATTACTTTAACTTCCAAAAACTTATTCCAGGTATTCTTTTCGTTTTTGTTATTTCTTTTTCAACTATTTCTCAAGAAAACATTAACATTACTTCTGGCGAAACCGAACTTGTTTTTGAAGACCAGTTTATAAAAATCGAAGGAACAATCACCGAATGTGACAACCTTAGTTCGGGGATTAACAATTCGTATGTCATGTTAAAAATAACTAATCTTACTCAAGACACCAGAAGCTTTAAAATTCAGCAAGATTTATATTTTGATGGTACTTGCCTTACTTGTGGTAAAGAGGAGTATTTATTTTCTTACACCCTTTCACCAGGCGAAATAAAAATTGGTAAATGTTCCGAAAGCGAACAAAGCATGCGATTGTTTCATCACATGCCACCCACTTATTCAAAAACAGTTCTTACGGATTATCAGCTACATGTTACTCACCTGTAAAATCGAATATAACTCACTAAACTCTGCAATATGAAATCAATTAAACTACTTTCACTTTCTTTTTTCATCTTATTATCTATATCGGTTAGCAGTCAATGTTCTCTATCTGGTTTAGGTTCAACAACCACTACATCTGGAATACCAATGCAAGACACAATCATTGTTGCATGTGCCGATAGTGTCATATTATCAGTAACTGGACAAGGTTTTGGGTCAATTGCGTTTCAAGAAACATTTAACAATGGACAACCAGTTGGATGGAACTTTTCTCAAACCGTTACTATCGCAAACAACACTTGTGGAGTCCCTTCTTTAGATGGAACAGACTTTATGTGGATGGGAAGTAACTCTCAACATCCAAGAATTATGGAAACTCTTGATTTAGATGTTTCTAATGGGGGAGATGTAGGGTTTGAAATGCGTTATGCTATTCAGGCTGGTGGAGCTCCTTGTGAAGGCCCAGATCAACCAAATGAAGGAGTTAGGGTGCAATATTCTACAAATGGTGGTACATCTTGGGTAGATCTAGGTAATACTGTTGGTGGTATCTACTACCCAACAGGGAATTACCCTAATGGATCTTATTGGCCACCTACCAATGGTGGTTATGCTGGAGCTACTCCTTTAGACATGACCGTTTGGAATGCTTTTTCTATTCCAATTCACCCTAATGCACAAACTACTTCCACACGATTTCGTTGGATTCAGGATGCAACATCTAGCGCAGGCTTTGACCACTGGGGATTGGATAATATTTCTATAACTCAATCTGCTCCTAGTTTCACGATTACTTGGTTGCACGATAATTATTCTTACGGAATGGGAAATTACACTGGAAATAATCCAAATGCGGTTTTTCCAACAGGAGATTCTACTTATTATGTCATGATGACCGATACTATTGATACTTGCTATGCTCAATTACACGTATTGGTTAGTTTTCCACAAATAGATACCGTTATTGCGGTTAACCCAACATGTGGAGGCATTAATGGAACATTAGACATCACTTCTTCTGGAGGTACTGCAGCATATTCATACAGCATCGATTCAGGCGCTGTTTTTCAACCCGCTTCTAGTTATACACAACTAGATACAGCGGTTTATATGATTGTACTTCAAGACCAAAATGGATGTACCGATACCAATGTTACCGTCTTAACTGGTGTCGACTCCCTTAAAATCATAAACTTTAATAGTACCCATACCAGTTGTGGTTTAGATAATGGATTAATCGATTATCAAAGTACTGGTGGTTCACCAAACTTTGTCTATAGCATTTATGATTCTATAAATCCAACGATTCCTACCGTAGATACTATTGGTAACTTCCCTGATTTGGTTCCAGGAACCTACATGGTTATTGTGCAAGATTTCTTAAATTGTGCAGACACTACATATGTAACCATTGATCCTTCTACAGGCCCTTTTATTGATAGCATTGTAACTATTCATGAATCCTGTGAATTTGAAAATGGAGGTTTAGATGCTTACATTAGTCTTGGAACTGCTCCATACACTTATACAATTACTGATTCACTTCAATACACGAACACCAATACATCCGGTAATTTCACTAATCTTAACTCGGGACTTTATTATTTAACCGTTATTGACGACGTTGGTTGTGAAAATTCGAATGCAAGTATGGTGGATAGTATAATGCCTCCATATGCAATTTTACCAGACTCCATGATGTGTAACTTAACGTATCAGGTTGCTGGAGTTGTTACCGAAACTGGAGCTGATTGGAACAGTGCATCATCCAATATTAGTTTTTCTTCTTCAGCTGCTGCTAATCCTTTAATTACTGCAACTGAACCAGGAATTTACACCATTAATTTCTCCGATACGCTTTGTAACTATAGAGGATCTTTCCTTCTTGGTTTTGTGGCAGATCCTTACACGGAGATACAAGACACGCAAATTTGTATTGGTCAAGTATATCCATTAACTGCTTTACAACAAAATCAAAACGATACTTATTCTTGGGATAATGGAGCTTCTGGTCCTGTCGCAGATGTTACAGAGACTGGAACATATACCGTTACAGCATCCAATATATGTGGAGACTATATGGCTTCTGCATACATTGATTTTTATCTATGTGATTTGGAAACTCCAAATGTATTTACGCCAAATGGTGATAATTCCAATGATCATTTTCATTTGTTGTTTGAATCAGGTATTTCGGAATTAACTTGCGTAATTACAAATCGATGGGGGAATGTAATCCGAACCTTTGATAGTCCATCTTTTATGTGGGATGGAACTAACGAGAAAGGAAATGATGTTCCTGATGGGGTATACTTTTATCAAGTCAATGCAAAAACTGATGGTGGTAACGAATTAAGCAAGCATGGATTTGTTCACCTAGTTAGATCGGAATAACTTTCATAAAGTTTTTTAATTAATTGTGCATCCATCAAAAGGTTTATCTATTTTTGATGGATGTTTAATTTGAATAAAATATCAACGCCCAGATGGGTAATTATTCTTATAGATTTTTTATTAAACTGTTTTGCCTTACTTTTTGCTTATTTAATTCGTTTTGATTTAAAAGCCAATAACGAACTTTTTGAAAAGGAATGGGAGCAATTATCTAAATCTATTTTATTTTATTTTGCAGTAAAAGTTCTTGTTTTTTATTGGTTTAAAATTCATAAAGGGCTGGTTCGATTTACTTCAACCGAAGACTTAAGACGGATTTTTATAGCCGTATTAACTTGTTCTAGCATTTTTTTAATTGGAAGTTTGATTCGGTTTAATATCGATGGATATTTTTTATTTCCGATGTCTGTCTTAATGATGGAATTTCTTGCAAGTTTTGCTTTTACGATTGGCAGCAGGTTTGTTATTAAATTAATCTACCTAGAGTCCATAAAAAATAAAGAAGTAAAGGAGAATGTAGTTATTTATGGTGCTGGTGTTTCTGGATTATTAACCAAAAGAACCATTGAAAAAGATCGATTAATCAATCAAAATATTGTTGCATTTTTAGATGAAAACAAAAAACTTGATGGAAATAGATTGGAAGGAGTTAAAATTCATTCTATTCAAAAACTGGAAAAACTTCATAATGAAATTCATATTGATAATATTATTGTTGCGGTTCAAAACCCAATTAAGGAAAACATCAATAATCTAGTAGAACAATGCTTAGAACTAGATATTTCTCTTAAAAAAGTACCAAGACCTCAAAGTTGGATAAACGGAGAGTTTTCGGCCAAACAATTATCTAAAATTAAAATTGAAGATTTACTTGGAAGAAAACCAATTGATTTAAATCAAGACAAAATTTCGCAAGAATTAGAGAATAAAGTTATTTTAATAACTGGTGCTGCAGGATCTATTGGAAGTGGTTTGGTTAAACAGATTGCGACATATAAGCCCAAACTTTTAGTTCTTTTAGATCAATCCGAATCTCCACTATATAAT
>JAQWKT010000074.1 GCA_029247685.1 Crocinitomicaceae bacterium
AACATCAGAATTTGCAGTTTTTGTATAATCGTTTGTGGACCCAATCGTTCTTGAATCATAAAGGTTTATTGGAGCTGTTTCCCAAATATCTAGGGCTTTTCCTTCAGCAAAACCTTCTTTAATATCCAATAGAACAATTTCATTGGCAATTTCTCTAGTTGCTAAAACATCAGCGCAAGTTGCTCCAACATTTCCGGCACCTACTACAGTAACTTTCATAAATTAATTATTTAAATGATTTTTGTTTTTTCATTATCTATATCTGCGAAATTAATATTTTTGTTAAAATTTTACACTTTTTTTTAAAAACTTAAAATTAATAGGCAACCCATTTACAAAAGCATCGTTTAAAAACTAATAAAGCTTGAAAAATCAAGAAGAACTTAAAAAACTTGTTGATGGTTGTGTAAAAAACAACCGTCGTGCGCAGGAAGAACTATTTAAATTGTTCTATGGGAAGATGTTGGGAGTTTGTCTTCGTTACATGAGTGATCGAGACACTGCTCAAGAGGTTCTTCAACAAGGTTTTATTAAGGTCTTTGAAAAAATTGGTGTTTTTGACTTTAAAGGATCTCTTGAAGGTTGGATAAGAAGAATAGTTACTAATACAGCTATTGATGCTATCCGAAAATCTAAAAGAAATCCATATTTAAGTGACGATGACCAGTTTTTTAAAGATGAAGTTGTTAATGAATTTGAACAAAAAGAAGAAATGAATATTTTAAATTTACGTGCAGAAGCAGCAATGAACGCCATTCAGGAATTATCTCCTGGATATCGTGCTGTTTTTAATCTGTATGTAATTGAAGATTATTCACATAAAGAAATTGCCGATAAATTAGGTATTAGTGAAGGTACTTCCAAATCTAACTTAGCCAAGGCAAAAATGAACTTACAAAAAATACTAAAGCGTAAATACACAACAAAATTTTAAAATGAAAAATCAATTTGAAGAACATTTTAAGAACCTGTTAAAGGAGAACGAACAGCCATTTGATTCACAAGCATGGGAACAAATGAGTGCTAAGCTTGATGTAACAATGCCTGTTCAAGGTGCGGAAGGAGCACAAAATCCAACAGGAAACGAAGGCATTCAGGGCACTCAAATTACTCAAGGTGCAAAAGGACTATCATCATTATCTAAACTAATCCTCATCGGTACAACAACCACAGCTGTGGTTGTTGGAACCATTTTTACTGTGGATAAACTCAACGATAAAGATGTTTCTAAAAAAACAGAAATCGTTCAGACTATTACTCCTGGACCAGACACTAAAGGACCAGACAATATCGGACCGGATACTAAAGGTCCGGATACTAAAGGACCGGATACTAAAGGACCGGATGGTAATAAAGAAAAAATTATTGTTAAAGGGGTTTATGACATGTGTCTAGGAACGAAACAAACCATTACTAACTCAAATGCTATTGATTTAATCGTAAAAAGCTCAGATGGAGGAGAATGGAAGATTCCTTCTAACAGCAAATTAATTTTTACTCCAAAAACATCTGGAATACACCAAATTGGATTTGTTAAAAATCAAATTTTCGAAGAAATTGTTGAATTTGAAGTTTCAGAAGCTGTAACAAGTGCATTCGAATATGAAGATTTAGAGTATATAAAAGGTATTCCTACCACAAAAGCATATGCTAACGAAAATATTCAATCTCCAGTTTGGGAAATAGTTGGGGTTTCCAATCCTCAAAAAGGAAAAAGCATTGAAGCCAATATCTATAAAAAGGGACGATATAAATTAAATCTTAAAGGAAATTTATATGGATGTGAAATAAACGAAACACAGGAAATAGATATTCCGGAATACAATTTATTAGCTGTAAATGCTTTCATTCCTGAATCTTTTGACAGTAAAAAGAATACATTTATTCCTTTTGCTTTGACGCAACGAGAGGTTTCATTTAGAATGATCATTAAAGACCCTAGAGATGGTGGAATAGTTTACGAAACTACTGAAACTTCAATGCCATGGGATGGAATAGATAGAAGAAATGGACAAATAGCAGAGACAGGAGTAAATATCCCACCTTATGTTTGGATGGTAGAATTAATTAATCCAAATCCAGGAGAACCAAAAGTTTATCAGGGAACTATTAAACTTATCAATAAATAAACCATTATTTATCCTTAAGAGAGCCTTTATAGATTTCAAACTTTCTAAAACTGCATTCTATATTCCCATTAAAGACCTTTATTTTATTTGCATGTTTTAAGCCTATATTTTTATAGGCTTCCATGTTTGAGGATATCATCCAAAAATCACTTCCAACCATATTTGTTTTTAGCCAGTTTCCTATTGATTCGTACAATACATCTATATCCTCCCCCATTCTTTCTCCGTAGGGAGGATTGGTTAATATAAAAAAGGGGTCGTCATTGTTTTTTATGCTATCAAAAGGTTTTACTTGAATATCTAAGTTTCTGGCAAAAGAAAAAGATCTTATATTTCTTCTGGCTTTTATTACCATGGAATCGCTGATGTCTGATCCAATAATGGGAACTGGTAATTTTAATTGTCTTCTTTCAATTTTATTATAAATAGACTCCCATAAATCGGGGTTATAATTTAATAGATTTTGAAACGCATAATATCTACGCTCAAGATTTGATGGCAAACCAGTGCTTAATAAAGCTGCTTCTAATAAAATCGTACCTGACCCACAAAATGGATCTAAAAAAGGAGTTTTTTTATCCCATCCAGACATTCTTAGTAAACACGCTGCCACAACTTCGTTTAATGGTGCCTGACCCATTTCTTTTCGATATCCACGTTGAAATAAAGGTGCTCCACTTGTATTTAAAGAAAGAGTAACCAAATTATTCCGAACATATAAATCCAATAATATTTCAGGTTTGGAAGTAGAAACATCTGGTCTTTTTCCATATTTATCTCTAAATAGATCTACTACAGCATCTTTCACTAATAATAATGGATATTGAGTATTTCTAAAAGTATCTGAAAAAACAGCCCCTTTAACTGCTATTGTTTTGTTATAAGAAAACAGTTGATCCCATTTAATTTGCTTTGTTTTTAAATACAAATCCCTTTCAGATTTAATTGAAAAAACAGCTAATTCAGCAAGAACTGAAATAGCACATCTAAGATGTAGGTTTAAAAAATAAATATCATGCCATGTCCCTTTAACTTGAACTGCTCGGTTTAAAATAGAGGTTGGGGTATAATTAAGCTCTTTTAATTCCTCAACAAGAACATTTTCAAATCCATAAAATGTCTTAATCGTTATCTTAATATTATTATCAATATTCATTTATACAATCAATTGAATAATTAAATTTGTCACAAATAAACGAATATTGAAACAAAATACACTAGTCTTTCTTATATACTTCTTCTTTTTATTTTCTTTTTCATCAGTTTTAGGGCAAGAAAAAGTTGGGTTAGTTTTAAGTGGTGGTGGCGTTACAGGCATGGCGCACATTGGAGTTATTAAAGCACTTGAAGAAAATGACATTCCAATAGATTATATCACAGGAACCTCTGCGGGAGCATTTATTGGAGCGATGTATTCTTGTGGATATTCCGCAAAAGAAATAGAAGCATTTGTTTTATCTGATGATTACCAAAAACAAGCTCGGGGTATTCTAAAAGACGAGCAACGATTTTTTTTCAGAGAATCTGGTCAAAATTCAAGTTTATTAAGCCTAGAATTTTCAAAAGATAGTCTTTTTTTTCGTTCACTACCGTTAAATGTAGTATCCTCAGCTCTTCTGGATTATTCTCTAATGAATTATTTTGGTATAGTTAACGCAAGTTTAAGTATGGATAAAAGTTTTGACAGTTTATTTGTGCCATTTCGTTGCATTGCTTCGGATGTCGCTTTTAAAAAAGCGGTTACCTTTAAAAAAGGAGATCTTAATAAAGCGGTAAGAGCTTCGATGACCTATCCATTTTACCTTAAACCAATAAACATTGACGGAACCTTATTCTATGACGGTGGATTATATAACAATTTCCCATCCGACATTATGTATAATGATTTTAATCCCGATTATATTATAGGAAGTAATGTTTCCTCTAACTCAGCCCCACCTGATGAAAATGATTTAATTGGCATCGTTACCAATATGCTTGTTTCCCATTCTTCATTCAATCTTCCTTGTGAAGAAGGGATTATGATTGAACCAAAAGTAAATGTTAAAACTTTTGATTTTGAAAAAGTAAAAATGGCAATTGATGAGGGATATAGGGAAACCATGAAAAAAATTGACTCCATTAAAAATTATTTAAATTCAAGAACCACCCAAAAAGAACTTTTTAACGCTAGAAAAAAATTCCGAAATAAAATAAAGGATTTAAAAATAAGTAGCATTACCCATAATTTTTATGAAAAAAAACATATCGATTTTGTTAAATATTCTCTTAAGAAAAAGAAAAGAAAAACCTATATTGACGAAGAAGAATTACATAAGAGATATTATCGTTTATACGCTTCACCACATATTGATTTTCTTTTTCCCTCTTTAACGATGAAAGAGGACTCTACTTTTAATTTAGATATTTATACTCAAAAATCAAAAGAATTTAGAATTGACATCGGAGGACATATTTCCTCAAGACCTATAAACACCGGATATGTTTCTTTTCAATATCGTAACATTGGCAAAATCGGTTCTGTTTTTCACGCAGAAACCTACTTTGGTAAATTTTATGGCTCTCTTAAACTTAATTATACTGCTGACTTTCCATTTCAATATCCTTTTTCTATTACTCCATATTTTGTTTTAAATAGGTGGGATTATTTTAGAAGTTTTTCTACTTTTTTTGAAGATGTTCAACCTTCTTTTCTTATTCAAAATGAATTATACCTTGGAATTAAACTAAGTCATCCAATAGGGAACAATACAAAATCCACTTTTGATTTACGATCTTTTGATCTTGATGATCGCTATTTTCAAAATGATAATTTCACAAACATTGACACAACAGATAAAACCAATTTTATTGGTGGAACTGCCAGCTGGGATATAAATTATAACACTCTAAATAGAAAACAATTTGCAAATGCTGGAAGTTTTTTTCGTTTAAAAATAAGATATGTATCCGGTCAAGAATATACCATACCAGGATCAACATCTGTATTTGAAGATACCATTATAAAAAAACATAAATGGTTAAGTTTTCATGCGGATATACAATCGTATATCCTTAAGAATAAGAAATTTCAAATTGGCACAAAATTGTTAAGTACGTTTAATACCCAATCTTTGTTTTCAAATTACACCGCAAGTTTATTATCCATGCCCAGCTTTTCAATCAACCCAGATCTAGAAACTTTCTTTTTACCGGAATATCGATCTCCTCAACATATTGGTGGAGGCTTAGACTTAATATACAATATTAAAAAGAACCTAGAATTAAGGTTAGAAACTTATTTTTACCAACCTTTTTTATTATTAACTAAAAATGACGATGGTACGCATCAATATACCGAACCATTTAAAGGAAGTGCATGGTTATCGGCATTTTCTTTTGTTTTTCACACACCTGTTGGCCCAATAAGAACTACTTTAAATTGGTTACCTAAACAAAAATCTCCTTTCATTTTTCAATTTAGTTATGGCTATACTATCTTTAATGAAAGAGCTATTAGATAAAAACATTAAAACAAAAAATTATGAAAAAAATTATCTGTGGTATTCAACAAGTAGGAATTGGAGTTCCAAATGTTGAGGAAATTTGGTCATGGTATAGAAAAGCATTTGGCATTAATATTAAAATATTTGAAGAAGCTGCCGAAGCACCTTTAATGACAA
Source organism: Crocinitomicaceae bacterium (assembly GCA_029247685.1). Classification (GTDB taxonomy): domain Bacteria; phylum Bacteroidota; class Bacteroidia; order Flavobacteriales_D; family Crocinitomicaceae; genus UBA952. Next base: position 5,792 of record JAQWKT010000074.1, read on the forward strand.
GATATACTGGAGATAAAGTACAATCAAGAACCGCAACACTAAGTCTTAGCATGGATGGAGGTGGAGGATTTGAAATATGGCAATATACAAGTCGAAATACTGAAAAAGCCTTATTTGAATTGAAACTTGGCGATTATGGCTTATTCGCTGCAAAAATAAAATCTCGAAATATTCATAAAACGTATCACTTTTATAAACAGAATAATTATGAAATTTTAAATGAACCTTCTCCTTCGCCAGATGGAAGTCTCTCTTTTTTCATTAAAGATCCAAATAATAATATTTTTCAAGTAGTCGAGAGTAATAATTGGTTTTCAAACACTAAACACCCCTCTTTTTGTGGTGGACCAAGCGGAATGATTATTGGCGTTAGCAATATGGAAAAGTCGTTAAGCCTATATAAGGATATCCTTGAATATGATCAACTTGTGTATGACCTTACAAATGAATTTGAAGATTTAAAAAATATCCCCGGATATCATGGTAAATATAGGAGGGTGAAACTTAAACATTCTAGGGAAAGAATTGGACCATTTTCTGAATTACTTGGTACTTCAGAAATAGAATTAGTCCAATCAATCGATCGAAACGATTGTCGTAAGATTTTTGAAAATCGATTTTGGGGAGATTGGGGGTTTATACACCTATGCTTTGATATTCAAAGAATGGACCTATTAAAAAGCGAATGTGACAAGAAAGGGTTTCCTTTTACCGTAGATAGTGCAAATTCTTTTGATATGGGTGAAGCTGCAGGAAGATTCTCCTATATTGAAGATCCAGATGGTACGTGGATTGAATTTGTTGAAACGCATAAAGTTCCCATAATAAAAAAGATTGGATGGTATCTTAATCTACAAAAAAAAGAAAAAGGAAAAAGACTTCCACGTTTTATCTTAAAAGCTATGGGATTAAATAAAGTGAAATAAATGCAAAACGATGATTCTTTTATTAAATCTATAAAAAATGCAATTCAAAAGAATCTCCCTGGTGAAGGATCTCATGTTAGCATGACCCCATATAAAAGGGGGAAATCCAGCGACGCTAGAAAAAAAGCTTCTTCTATTAAACTTTCTGCAATAGCAATACATCTTTTTAAAGAAAAAGGCTCTGAATATTGGGAAATAATTCTGATTCAAAGAACATCTAACATGAGTTCTCATAAAAACCAAATTGCTTTTCCCGGTGGAAAAGTTGACAAAACAGATACGGATTATGTTTTCACAGCCAAAAGAGAAAGTTTTGAAGAATTGGGAATCGACATAAACAAAGGAGAACTTCTAGGTCAATTAACCCCAGTATATATACCCGTTAGCAATTTTGATGTTTATCCTTTTGTTTTTTATCATAAGAATACTCCTCAAATAACATCAAATAAAATGGAGGTTAAAAATTATTTTAAACTAAAGCTACAAGAACTTTTTAAGCCAGAAGCAATAGATACATTTACTTATAAAAATGAAAATGGCATCCAAATAAAAAACATTCCATGCTTTAAAATAAAGCAATTTACTATTTGGGGAGCAACAGCTTTAATAATTAATGAATTTAAAGAGCTTCTATCGAATATAAATGACCAAAATCAAAAAGAGGAACAACATTAATTGCTCCTCTTTTTGCTAAACCATGCTAAACTCAAAACTACTATGAAGTAATTCTGATGCAAATATACAAACATTTATTTATAATCAAATACTTTTTTAATTTATTTTTCTTGCTATTGTCATTTCTCTTTTTCCAGGAGGCCCAGGGGCTGAAATAACTTCAAAACCTATTGATTTTAAATTTCTTTTAAACCCTCCTTTGGCACAATATGTCACTAATAAACCATCTATTTTTAATAAATTAAAGGCTTTTTTTAAAACATTTATATTCCAAATTTCGGGATGAGTAGTTGGAGAGAATGCATCAAAAAATATAAGTTCAAAAGTTAAGTTATCTTCTTCATATTTTTCAATAGTTATTTTTTTCTTTTGAAAAGAAAAAAAAGAGCTAAATTGATGAAAACATTCCCAACTAGTTGTATGTAAACATTCAAAATGAGTTTTCTTTTCTTCTGGGCATTTAAAAAAAGAAAAATAATTAAGGGAACTTATATGCTCAAAAAACAATGGAAATGGCTCTAATGATGTATACTTTATCTTTTGTTTTTTTTTATCAGCGATATCGTAAGTTAATAATGCATTTAAGCCTGTCCCAAATCCTACTTCCAATATATTTATTTCATCTAACTCTTTTTCTAAAAATGCTAAAACTCCATGTTTAATAAATACATGTTTAGCTTCTTGAAAAGCACCATGAATAGAATGATATGTTTCTTTAAACTGCTCACTAAAAACAGTATGACTTCCATCTCTTGTAAGTTTAACTTTTTGATTTTTTAAGGTCATCTAATTAATGTAATTAATTATTAAGTATATACTGAAAAAGAACAACACAAATATATTTTAAAAAAAACGGGTTTTATAAAAAAATATAGAACTTGAATTGCTTATATTTGTTATTGCATGGAAAAAAAGGTAGACTATTCTCGTAATTCAGGAAATCGCATAAAGCAAGTTAATAAACTACTTCAATCAGACCATCTAGGAAAATTACCTCCACAAGCAATTGATATTGAACAAGCTGTTTTAGGAGCTTTAATGCTCGAAAAAAATGCCATTTCCAAAGCAATCGATATTTTAAAACCAGATAGTTTCTATGAACCCAAGCACCAGTTTATATATGCTGCAATTCGTGAATTATTTGCTACTACAAACCCTGTAGATATTATTACAGTAACCAATTATCTTAGGACTCAAGGGGAACTTGAAGCCTCTGGTGGACCATCTTATATATCTCAATTAACCAGTAGGGTAGCTTCTTCTGCCAATATTGAATTTCACTCTCGAATCATCGCAGAAAAACACATAAAAAGAGAATTAATTCGCATGAGTAGCGAGGTGATGGAAGATTCTTATGACGATACCCAAGATGTCTTTGATGTTTTAAGTAAAGCGGAAGGAAAGCTATTTCAAATAGCTGAAAACAACACTGGCAAGCAAGTTCAAAACATGCAGTCCGTTGTTAGAGAAGCAATTGAAGAAATTGAAAAGGCTTCACAAAATTCTGATGGAATATCTGGAGTTCCAACCGGATTTATGGATCTAGATAGAATTACCTCTGGATTTCAGCGTTCCGATATGATTGTTATTGCTGGTAGACCAGCAATGGGAAAAACCGCATTTGTATTATCTATGGCTAGGAATACCGCTGTAGAATATAACATGGGTGTTGCTTTTTTCTCTTTAGAGATGTCCTCTGTTCAATTAGTAAAAAGATTAATTGCTAGTGAAACTAGATTAAGTGCTGATAAATTAAGAAAAGGAAATCTACGTGAAGACGAATATCAACAATTGCATGCTCGTATTTCCAAATTAGCAACTGCACCTATTTTTATTGACGATACACCAGGACTTAGTATTTTTGATTTGCGTGCAAAATGTAGACGATTAAAAATGCAACACAATATTGAAATGGTCATTATTGACTATTTGCAACTAATGTCTGCAAAAGATGGAAAAGGAACAGGAAATAGAGAACAAGAAATATCTACTATATCAAGATCTATTAAAGAAATTGCTAAAGAACTTAATATTCCTATTATTGCTCTTGCTCAGTTAAGTAGGTCTGTTGAGACAAGAGGTGGTGACAAAAAACCGATCCTATCTGACTTAAGAGAATCTGGAGCAATTGAACAAGATGCGGATATTGTTGGTTTTCTTTATAGACCTGAATATTATGGATTTGCTACTGACGAAGACAATAATTCGAATCGAGGAATAGGAGAAGTTATTATTGCCAAACATCGTAATGGTTCAACAGGAAACATTAAACTTCGATTTGTTCAGGAATTTGCAAAATTTGAAAACTTAGAAAATTACACTGGAAACGAAGATAATTTTGCTATACCTCAAAATGCAGTTATTGATAGAGAAAACAACACCTATACTTTAGGAAGTAAGATTAACAATAATAATCAAAATGGTTCGGAATTTGATGCACCAAATGAAGATTCTCCATTTTAGGATCAATTAAACTTTTTTTCCATGAAAATTTCACCTAAAAAAAAGCTACTTTTTTATCTGTTTTTTATCGGTATTAACTTAAATAATTTTTCATATGCAAGTTCAATATTAGTCCCTATGGATAATAGTCAATCCAATCACTTAAAGGCTTATGGCGTGTCATATTGGGCTTTAGAAAATGGAGTAACTATTGAATGGCTTCTCAATTATAAAGGGGGAGCTTTTTTATACCCACATATTAAAACACTTGAAGAAGAATTAATCATTCGAGGAGTAAAATATACGATTTTAGCAAATGGACAGGTAAATGCAATTCGATCTGAAATAGGCAATCCTGAAATTAATATGGAAATTACACAATTGGAAAAAGCTCCAAAAATTGCCGTTTATACTCCTTCTGGAAAACAACCTTGGGACGATGCAGTAACGCTGGTTTTAGAATACGCTGAAATTCCATACGAAAAGATTTATGATTCTTCTATTGTTATAGGGTTGCTTCCAAAATATGATTGGCTTCATTTACATCATGAAGATTTTACTGGTCAATATGGAAAGTTTTATGCTGCATTTAGAAATTATCCATGGTATAAAGAACAAGTGGCTATGGCAGAGGCTAATGCTACTAAATTAGGGTTTAACAAAGTATCTGAAATGAAGCTTGCTGTTGCTCAAAATATTAAAAACTTTGTAATTGGAGGTGGATTTTTATTTACGATGTGTAGTGGAACCGATAGCTACGATATTGCTTTAGCTGCTCATAAAACCGATATTTGTGAACATATTTTTGATGGAGACCCTAGTAGTCAAAATGCACAACAAGAATTGGACTATAATAATGGATTAGCTTTTGAAAAATACCAACTCGAAAGAAATCCAATGGTATATGAATATTCTTCCATAGATGGAACACAAATTCGTAGAAGCAAGAGAATTGTTGAAAAAATGGACAATTTTAGTTTATTTGATTTTTCGGCAAAATGGGATATTGTTCCGACGATGCTTACCCAATGTCATACCAATACAATAAAAGGATTTATGGGACAAACCACCGATTTTGTGAAATCAACAATTAAGACAAATGTTCTTATTATGGGAGAAAACAAATTATTAAATACAGCAAGATATATTCATGGAGAACTTGGACAAGGAACATGGACATACTATGGTGGACATGATCCTGAAGATTATGAACATCGTGTTGGGGATCCACCAACTGACCTTAACTTGCATCCAAATTCACCAGGATATCGTTTAATACTTAATAATATTCTTTTTCCAGCAGCTAAAAAGAAAAAGAGAAAAACATAGAGCTTGAAATATATTTCAAATTCATTATCTGAAAATTCAGATATTGCAAAAAAAATTATTTTAGAAATTGGTGAACAACAAATCATCGCCATAGATGCACCCATGGGTTCTGGAAAAACCACCTTGATTAAAGAACTAATCAAACATTTAAGTCCGGATGATTTTTTAGGATCCCCCACCTACTCTATTGCTAACGAATATAGCACCTATAGTAAAGAAAACCTTTGCCATTTGGACTTATATCGCATTAAAAATATTGAAGAATTATACGATATAGGAATAGATAATTATCTTGAAAATTTTCGATACTGTTTTATTGAATGGCCTGAAAAAAGTATTCCTTTTCTTCCTAATAACGTTTTTTGGCTGTATATTAGTGTTCAGGAAGATCAAAGTAGAACCATAGAAACAAAGAATGATCACAAATCCTAATGTATTAAAAACCCTTATTGAACAAGGCGGCCTTCTTCCAAAGGAAGAGATGCTAGAGGTTTATAAAAAGAAAGGTAGTTTGCAAATTGGAATTCCAAAAGAAGTTTCTTTTCAAGAAAGAAGAGTTGCTTTAGTACCTGAAGCAGTTTCTTTACTAGTTTCTAACGGTCATAAAGTAAAAGTAGAAACGGGATGTGGTGAAGGGTCAAATTTTAATGACAACGACTATAGCGAAGCAGGTGCTGAAGTTTGTTACGACAAAAAAGAAATTTATGCTTGTAACCTTATTTTTAAGGTTGCCCCTCCTTCAGAACACGAAGTAGACATGATGACTGGAAACCAAACCTTCATCTCTGCACTTCAAATTTCTATTCAACCAAAAGAAGTTCTCCAAAAACTAATTAAGAAAAAAATTACTGCTATTGCTTGGGATTATATAACCGATGAAACCGGTGTTTTTTCTGTGGTTAGAACATTGGGTGAAATTGCCGGTACCACTTCGGTGCTTATTGCCGGAGAGCTATTATCTTGCTATGCTTCTGGAAAAGGAATGATTCTTGGCGGAATTGCCGGAGTTCAACCTACTGAAGTAGTGGTCGTTGGTGCTGGAACAGTTGGAGAATCTGCAACAAGATCGGCATTAGGACTTGGAGCTTCTGTAAAAGTTTTTGACAATTCTCTTTCTAAACTTAGAAGACTTCAAAACAACATTGGTTCCAAAGTATATACCTCCATCATTCAACCAAAAGTCCTTGCTAAAGCAATTAGAAGAGCAGATGTAGTGATTGGAGCCATTCGTTCTCCATTTGGAAAAACCCCTTGTATTGTTAGTGAAACCATGGTAGAATCCATGAAAACAGGATCGGTTATTGTCGATGTCAGTATTGATCAAGGCGGATGTTTTGAAACTTCAAAAGTCACTAACCATATTGAACCAACTTTTATCAAACATGGTGTAATTCATTATTGTGTACCAAATATCGCATCTAGAGTATCTAGAACTGCTTCTTTTGCGCTATCCAATATCTTTTCTCCATTATTGCTTGAGATGGGTGACAATGGGAGCTCTGCAGACTTTATCTCAAGAAATGAAGGTTTTCGAAATGGAGTCTATATCTATAAAGGAGTACTTACCAACGAATTACTTGGAAAAGTTTTTGATCTGAAATATAAAAACATCGAGCTTTTGTTGCCACGAATCTAATTTAGAGAAAAGGTATACTTTTTTTTAAATTATCATTTCCCATATCTTCTAATTAATAACCATAAACATTACCAGAGGCATTTCCACTAGCTCCCATATCAACAGCTTTATCTTCTTTCACTTCTTCTGACTTATGATATGATGTATTTTTACGTTCGGATCTGTAATAATTTGAACAATCCTCCAAAAGGCCTTCTCTGTATTCTTCTAAATCAACCCCGTCTGTATATTGTTGACCAAGATCAAACATATCCTCGTAATCCATTTCTAGTTTTTCACAAATACAGTTTGTTTTAGCTCTATTTCGACCAAGAATACCATAAAAAGATGCAAAACATAATTTTTTCATTCCTTTTGACCAGTTCCCTTTTATACTCTCATCGGGAATGCAATTAGAAGCAATAGATATTAAGGCAGCCTCGTCATCTTTGTGATTGTTTTTAAAATCTTTATAACTTTCAAAATCTTGTTCTAAGTTTTGGCATAAGCAATTTGATAATTCGGATTTAGAAATTCCATATTGTTCTGTTAAAATATGAGAAAACTCTCCTGCTTCATTGGGTGAAACCTTCTAGACCCTCTAAAATTATTTGTTTTTAAATAAGATTGTCTTAGAATTCCAAATATTGTTCTTTGACAAAGCTTCTTCTCTTTTTCCTTCCATGTATAAGATGCTGCTTCTTCCGATTTTTTTTCATTGTCATTGCATGAAAAAAAGAATAAAACTAAAAATAGATAGGTAGATATATTTCATAGTTAATTATTTAATTAAGGATTAATAATTTTAACGGTGTAGGTGTATGAAGATTGCGATGCATTTCCGATGTTGCTAATAGTAACAGTGTATTCCACATCTTCTTGACTATTGGTATTTATCCCTTGAGGTTCCCAAACAATCGTGTTGTCTCCCATGTTTGTCGTGTTTGCCGAAACAATGGTGAGGGGGACCAAACCGTTTGGACCATTCATTACGACACTTGCAGATGAAAAGTCGGCACCAGAAGAAAAGCTACCGGGCAGTCCAAACGACCAACGATCAAAAACCAGTTGTTGTGGAATATAATTAGCTGGAGGATAAGCAATAAAATCGGGAAAAGAAGTATTTCCATCAAATTCGGCCCCAATACAACCCATGGACATTGAATTATCCGTTGTTCCATAGCTAAATTTTAGTTTTTCTGTATCAAAAATCCATCTTCGGTGTCCAACTTTATTATTAAAAGCCCCTGGATCTTCTATAAAAAGAGTAATGGCATCCACCGAATGAACGCCTAAAGCAATATTGCTTGTATTGCATCCATCATACCCCTCCTGAGTCCAACAAGTCCATGAATTAGGTGGAAAATGGTCTAAATCGTTATTTGCTTTAAGCATTAATGCCGCTTTTTGATATTTATGTGCATTACTTTCATCTAAGGTGATATTATCGTTTAAGCCTACTAATCTTCTAAAATAATTGATTCGCTGAAGAAATTTTTCATCGGTAGATGCAGAAACACCTCCAGGATTACAAGAAGATACATCTCCTGTCCAAGATAAATTATTATTTGATATAGCCGAAGCTAAATAATTGTCATTATAATCCTGAACAGCAATTTCTCTATTGGTTAACTCTGGGCATGGAGCACATTTTCCTCCGCAGTCAATACCAGTTTCTCCGTGATTCATCACTCCATCGCTGCAACGTTTTTTTCTGCAGGCAAAAAGAAAAGAAAAGAATAATAAAAAAAGTAAATATTTTCGAAAAACATGCATGACTTATTATTTTAGTTAATATCACAAGATATATATTATATTTAAGATATATCTAACAAAAGATAGTAAATGGACAAGCCTATTAAACTAAACCTTCCTATCGCCAAATTAAAACTCTACGAGAAAAACAACATCACTTATGTGAAGTGCTTAATTAGAAATAAAAAAATAATTCTTACTCCAGAAGAATGGGTTAGACAACACCTTATCTCTTATTTAGATTCAAATTTTAATTATTCAAAATCTCGGATGGCTGTAGAATATGAACTCAAATACAACAAGTTGTCCAAAAGGGCAGATATTGTCTTTTTTGATAAAAAATTAATGCCTTATCTTTTAGTAGAATGTAAAGCTCCAGAGGTTAAATTAGATAAAAATGTTCTTCACCAAATTGTAACGTATAATGCAAAATTAAATGCCCCTTTTCTTTTAATTTCCAATGGAATAGAGCATTACATTTTTGAAGTATCCAATGGGGAAATAAAACCAATAAATACCTTAATTAAACAATGAAAAGGGAACTTGTTTCATTCAACGATGTTAAAATAGAATACTTTACCTATGGGAATGGAAAAGAGCATATTTTGTGCATGCATGGTCATGGAAGACACGCAGAGGACTTTAAATTTGTTGCAAAAGAGAATAGAAAGGTTATCTCCATTAACTTATTTCATCATGGAAATTCGTTTTTCCCATTAAAAAGAATTGAGAAAAATCCAATCACTATTTATGAAATAATTCAGTTAATTCAATTAATTATTGAAAAAGAAAATCTTATAAATTTTCATTGTCTGGCTTTTAGCCAAGGTGGGCGATTTATTTTAGCCCTCCTTCCCCACTTTCAAAAACATATTTTATCCATTAGCCTTCTTTCTCCCGATGGAATGGATAATAACAGCTTTTACAATTGGGCTTCAAGAAGAAAATGGGCTAGAAAACTATTTATTTCTTGGGAAAAAGAACCAAATAAATTGAGGAAATTTAGCGACCTTTCGGTTAGGCTAATGCTCATGCGACCTAAGGTTAGAGACTTTGTTTATAAATTCACTAGTGATCACAAAACTCTTGAACGTGCATCACAAAGTTGGAGAAGTTTTCGATTAATTATGTCTAAGCCAAAAGAAACTGGGCTAATTATTAAAGAAAACAACATCCCCTTTGTCATAATTATGGGTAAATACGATAAAATAATTAGACCAATTCAAGCATTACGTTATGCCAAAAAATCAGGCTTAATCAATTGTGTTATTCAAATTGATTGCGGGCATGATTTTTTTAAAAAAGAGAATATTGAATTATTTAAGCCGCACCTTTTAATTCAGATTGACTAACCATTTCATGGTATCAATATCGTCTGCAAAATCAAAAATTGAAGGGCTTTGTGCTGCCCCAAAAGGAATTCTATTATTATGCATTCCAGTAATCGCTTGAATAGATTCTTTATGGCTTTCAACATAAGAGTCTATTTCATTTTCTGAGGAATATCGATGGTAGTGGATCATTGCAAGAGGGGAAAATAATTCTTCGGTTTCTTTAAGAAGAACAAAGTTATTGTCAAGAATTGGAATTTGATTCATTAAATGAACAGCACGATTATAATCATAATTATTTCCATACTTATTATGATTAATTATTTCGCCTTGATGAACAATTGCCTCAAAAAAGCGATTAATTTCAAAAGATTCGTGAATCAATAAATGAGAAACACTTCTACATCCTCTACCAAAATAGGAGAAAATATCCTTTCCAAGACTTATAAGCTCAGCATTAGTTTCAGAACCACAAATAACCGCTATAGAAGTTCTATTTTTTCTAAAAATATGAGGTAGATGACCAAAATATTTTTTAAAATATAAATTAGAATTATCATTTCCTGTAGCTATTACCCCATCCATATTTTTTAAAGAAGAAGTAGAAATGCTATATTTTTCTTTTATAAATGGATATTTTGAGCATAAATAGTTTAAAAATTCAGGTAATAATAATTGGTCATCCGAACTAAGTTTGATTAAAGCATTGTTCCCAGAAAGCAATACACATAAAAGATCATGAAAACCAACTAATGGAATATTTCCTGCCATTATTATAGCAATGGTTTTAGGATTAGAGGATTTTTTTGAAGAGTAACTAGAAAGCTTATATGCATTAACAAAGGCCATTAATTCTTCATTTTTACAAAATTTAGAAAGGGAATAAAGTGATTTTCTAATATTAATTTCTGTAAACCATGGATTTGAATTTTTTTGACGTAAAATCAATTCATTAAAATTTTCATATTCAATACTAGAACAAGTCTTAGAAGATTCGGTGTAAGACAATTCATTTCCCAAATCCTGAAACAATTTTCCTAGATGAATGAATGCAGAAAGAGGACTATTTTCCATAATTGATGCAAAGATATAATCTTTAACCTTATTTGATATTATTAACTAAGCAATGTGAACTATTAGTAATCAAAAAACATTAAACAATATAAAATGTTATTACTTTTACAACAAACAAGATTATGTCTATAATTATTACAGACGAATGTATTAACTGTGGAGCATGTGAACCCGAATGCCCAAACAACGCTATTTATGAAGGTGGAAGAGAATGGAAGTACTCCGATGGTACCACCCTTAAAGGAAAGTTAATCATTAATGACGGTAAAGAAATTTTTGCTGATCAAGAAAATGAACCTGTTGACATGGATATTTATTACATTTCACCTGAAAAATGTACTGAATGCGTTGGTTTCCACGACGAACCTCAATGTGCAGAAGTTTGTCCTGTAGATTGTTGTGTAGATGACCCTAATGTTCGAGAAAGTCAAGAAGAATTAATGAAGAAAAAAGACTTCCTTCACTTGTAGCAAGATCTATTTATTTATTAAACTATATTTTAGATAGACTTTTGTTGCCCCCATTCCGTATTTTCTGAAATCAGCTTGTTCAAAAAAAACACCTGATTTCCCAGATAGATAGGCATGTATTTCGGATTTAAGGACTCCTTCTCCAACGCCATGAATAATAACAAACTCTTTTACTTTTTTTGGATAGATCTTATTACTCATATAGCTTTTTAAAGCAGTTAATTGAAATAATAATTTTTCATGAGAAGTGAAACTCGTTTCATTATCTATTAATTGATGAAGATGTAAATCAATTTCATGATTTTTATTTTTAGAGTTTTTAGGAAATTGTTTTTTGGGGGAATCCTTAATGGAAAGAGTTGACTTTGAATAATCTTCAGAATGAATTTTGACAAGATCTTCTATTTTCTTTTCTATTTCAAAGCCATAATCTGTTTCTACAATATACAATCTAGAATTAAGCTCTTTTTTTATAATCCCTGTTCCTTGTTCATCCAAAAACCGAACTTTTTCACCCAGTATATATCGCATAAACAAAATCCATTATTCTATAATTAACAAACAAAAACAAAGGGATGATAAAAGATAAAAGCCAAAAAAATATGATAAGAAATCTAAAAATAATAGAAGCATCTTTTTTAACTGGATTTATAAGAACACCATCAATTTGAGAAGATAAAATGTCGTCCAAATCCTCATCAGAAATTGACATCATTTTATTCAAGGTTGGAGAGTAATCCAACAAAACACTCTTGATTTCCGCATAATCCTTGTTACTTAATTCGCTATAAAGTAAATTATAATTAACATTTATAGATCGCAACTCTTTTCTAATACAATAAAGCTGTTGAAGATTCCTAACCTTAAAACTCATAAAAAAACCAAATCCTATCATTAACCACGAATCAAAATAATAACCAATTCCAATCAATGCAAGAGAGGATAAAAAAGAAAATATTAATAAAAAAACATCAGATTTACTGTTCACTAAAAGTTTAAATAATTGTCCACCATCTAAAGGATCTAATGGAAGAAGGTTTACTATGTTTAACAACATAAATGTTATAGAGGTAAAAAGAAGCCAATCTTTATTAAAATTTAAAAAAAGAAAAAAGAAAACAACCCCAAAAACAACCCCTGGAAATGGTCCTGCACCAACAACTAACAAGCTTTCCTTCTGAGAATATATCTTTTTTTTCCCTTGAACAAAAGCTCCCATTAAAGGAACAAATAACATTTTTACATGTTTGTATTTAAACCATTTCATAAATGAAAAGTGACCTATTTCATGAATAAAAAGAACAATAAACAAAAGAGAAATAAACAAAATATCCTCCGAAAATATCACATAAAAGGTTAATAAAAATAGAATTATCGAAAGAATAGTTAAAGCAATATTTCCATTACTTTCTTTCTCATTTAAAGGGGGTTTTTCAGGATAGAAATCAGACAAAACGTTTATTTATTTTACAAAATTAAGGCTAATTGATTTAATTACCATCAATTAATTATTCATAAATTCGAAAAAAATATTTAAAATGGAACAGCTAGAGCAAAAAATAATAGAAACTGCTTTTAAAAAAATTGATACATTAAGCGATGACGAACTAGAAAAATTGTGTGAAAATTATGTAGAAATTCAACCAGAATTACTGGATTACGTTATTTCTGCAAGCATAGAATACAATAATGCACAACTAGAAGGCTTAATTATATACTACTTCTGTATTTTTATGGAAATAAATTCTTTAAGAAAAACTACCAAAAACAGAATAAATAACCAAGAAGTCATTGATTTTGAAGAAGAATTCTTAGAAGTAATTAAAGATTACTTTCAAAATGAAAATCTTGACGTGTTGGAGGAATATACAGATCAACCAGAGCTAGTTCAATTTATGATTATGGAAATTTCAACTCCTGATGAAGATGGAACACAATTAGAAGATGAAACAGCCATACAATTATTTATTTCCTGTATTGCAATGATCAAACTTTTAAATTAATTTCAATACTATGAATAATAAAGTTTCCCTTGGTAAAATGAAGTGGAAGTTGTTTCTACTTGGTTTAATTAAAATTCCAATTATTGGATATATAAAGCCAAAATTAATTCAAATAGATGATGACGAAATTTCAATTAAAATAAAATTAAGAAAAAGAACTAAAAACCATCTTAACTCTATGTATTTTGGAGCTCTTGCTGTTGGTGCAGACATCGCAGGAGGACTTCATGCTTTTTATTTTTCTGAAGCATCTGGAAAAAAGATTTCATTTGCATTTAAAGGGATGGAAGCATCTTTTTTGAAAAGAGCAGAATCCGATATCGTTTTTAAAAGTTCGGATGGAAAAATAGTAAAAGAAGCAGTAAATAATAGTTTTGAAAGAAAAAAAAGAATTAATGAAAACATAAAAGTTTATGCTTTTAATAAACATAATGAAATTGTAGCTGAATTCACCATGATAATATCAATTAAGGTTCTTAATTAAATTTAAGCACAAATTAAGCAAACTATTTATAAGTATTTTGCGTCTATTTAATTAAATTTACATATATAGAACCTGATTATAGATAATGCGTCTAATCTTTCTTATTCTTTTTTTTATTTCCTTCTCAGTAATTATTTTTGCTCAAGGACCAAATGTTGATTTTAATGCAAACTCAACTAGCGCTTGTGCTTTTGAAACAATTTCTTTCACCAATCAAAGCACCTCATCAATTACTATAACTAGTTTTAATTGGGATTTTGGAGATGGAAGTTCTTCTACTATTGAAAATCCAACCCATTCTTATTCTACTCCTGGAACCTACACCGTAACTTTAGTAGTCGTAGATCAAAATGGGAATGCTGGATCTGAAGTTAAAGCAAACTATATAACCATTTTACCCTCGCCAATAATTAGCTTTAACATGTCTGGTTTAGGCTGTACTGTACCTCTTGATGTGGTGTTTAACAACACAACATCGTCTAATCCAAATTATATATACAATTGGGATTTTGGAAATGGACAAACTTCTAATTTAGAGTTTCCACCAACAATTACTTACTCATCTGCTGGAACTTATAATGTTATTTTTTCAGTAACCGACAATTCAAATGGATGCAGCGCTATTGATACACAAAACATTGTAGTTTCTAATTTTCAAGCTGGCATTATTGCGCCAACTACAGCTTGTGTAGGTGCACCTGTTTTATTTCAGGATAATTCAACAGCAGGAGCAAACACTTGGGATTGGAATTTTGGAGGACTAGCTACTAGTAATAATCAAAATCCAAATTTCACTTTTAATGCACCAGGAGTTTACACCGTTCAATTGTCTTCTCAAAACACAAATTCAGGTTGTTCTGGAAACACATCTGTTCAAATAACTATAGAACCTACCCCCACTCCATCTTTCACTGCCACACCAACTTCAGATTGTGCACCCGCTCAAATCAACTTCACCAATTCTTCATCCGGTACAGGTGCATCATACAGTTGGAATTTTGGAAATGGTCAAACGTATATTGGAACTACTCCTCCTACTCAAAGCTATATTTCAAATGGCTTGTACACCGTTTCTTTATCGATGACAACACCTAATGGTTGTGTGGGTACAACAACTATTCCAAACCTTATTGATATAACAAATGTTCAAGCACTTTTTACCGCAGATAGCACTGGAGGATGTGACCCATTAACCGTAAATTTTTCTGATAGCTCTATCGCTCCAAATCCCAATAACCCAATAACATCATGGGAATGGGATTTTGGAAATGGACAAACATACTCGGGGCAAAACCCTCCATCACAAACTTATACAGTTGGATTATATGATGTTTCTCTTATTGTTCAAACTCAATCTGGATGTGTGGATACCATTTTTGTTACAGATTATATAACAGTAGGCCTTATTGATTCTGTTGCGTTCACTTTAAACCCTACAGTTGAATGTGCAAAAACAGACATTCAATTTACAAATTTAACAGGCATATCTGTACCTTATGGTCCTAATGAAGTATCCTATTTTTGGGATTTCACAGAAGGAAGTTCTACGCAAACAAACCCGCAATATCAATTTAGTTCTGATACCGGATATTTTGACGTCACGTTAATTGTAAATTTTAGAGGGTGTATAGACTCCATAACCGTTGATTCTGCTGTTTATATTCTTGCACCAATAGCTAACTTTACTCCTGATCAAACCTTAATTTGTAATCCTTCTTCTCTTCCTGCATCTGTTCATTTTACAGATGAAGCAACACATGGAGTTGTTTCGGATGACTTATTAATGATTTGGCAGTGGGGAGATGGCACTCCAAATGACACATTGGATGATCCTGATTTGGATGATTTTGATAAAGGAGACTTTGATCATTCTTTTGGAAACTATGGTTCATACACCGTTCAACAAGTAATTTATAATTATACCACTGGATGTGAAGACAGTACAACTCAAACGGTTCATGTTTCCTGGACAGATGCAGACTTTACTTTAAGTAATGACTCTATTTGCCAAGGAGATTCTTTATTTATGTTTGATGGGAGCAGTAGTTGGATGACAGCCCCTACTCCTCACCCTGTTAGTAGCTGGTCATATGACATGGGAAATGGTCAAAATGTAAACAATGGGCCTAATCCAGGATTTGTGTACAATGTTCCTGCGAACTATAACATTACATTAACCGCAACAAATAGTGTTGGATGTTCAGATGTAGCTACTCAATCCATAACGGTATTGCAATCGCCATTTGCTATTTTATCAGCTAACAACTCTACAGGATGCTCTCCATTTCTTGTAGATTTCACAAATAGCTCGCTTGCTATTGGAAATGGAGTTCCATTAAGTAGTTTCGAATTTCAATTCACTGACGATAGCTCAACTATTGTAACAACAAATTTAAATACTCCAGTAAATCATATTTTTAATGGGCAAGGGATCTATTATGCAAATCTGATTGTCACAGATCAATTTGGTTGTCAATCTTCTCCTGCTTCAATTCCAATTACGATAACCAAACCAACTTCTTTTTTTACGGTCAATAATGTAATTTGCAACAACGATTCCATATATGCAATTAATGGATCCTCTGGAATTTCCCCATTAACTTATCAATGGTATCTTGATTCATCTCAAATTAGCATTGACACCAATGTATCTGAATTTATTAGTGAAACAGGTATTCCTTTTGGGCAATCAAGCACTTCGCATTCCCTTCAATTAATTACAACAGATGGAAATGGGTGTAAAGATACCGTAGAGAACATTATAACGGTTTCCATTCCTACAGCAATTCCAAATTATAGCTTTTCAGGTGCAGCAATTAATGCAAATGGCGATTTTGATTGCCCTCCTATTTTTGGTGCTTTTCAAGATAGCTCTATCTCTTATGGAAATGTTTCCAATTGGCAATGGGATTTTGGAAATGGAAATCAATCCAGTTTGCAAAACCCTAGTAACACTTATGTAGAAACTGGAACATATACCCTTACATTTTCAATCACCGATCAATATGGCTGTACTGACGACACCACCTTAATCGATTTTTTAACTATTGGTGGGCCAACTGGCTCTCCTGATTGGTATCAAAATTCTGGAATTTGTTCTCAAGGCGCACAATTTATATTAAACAACCCTCAAGATGTGGATAGTATCATATGGGATATGGGGGATGGAAATATAATTTATGATTCTATAAACTTTATTTATAATTATAGCCAACCAGGAACTTATTCTCCTAGCATAACTTTATTAGACAATAATGGATGTGAAATAAGTTATAACCTTTTAGATCTTTCAGTAACTGATGATGGATTAAATGCAAATTTTACTGCAAATCCAAATCCAGCAGATCAAGATGAAATAATCACATTTACAGATCAATCAAGCTCTCAAAACTCAAGTATAATTAGTTGGTTTTGGGATTTAATGGACACTACTATCTATTCTCCTAATAATTCATCACAAATGCATTCCTATGCTGTCAGCGGTTCGTATGATATTATTTTAATAGTAACGGATAGCGAAGGGTGTCAAGACGAACATATTATCACCTTAAATGTTAATGATCCAGAAATATGGGTGCCAAATGTATTTACACCTAATGGAGATAATTCCAATGATTTATTCACTCTTCCTTTTGAAGCATTCAAATATTTCAATATCGTCATCACAAATCGATGGGGGAATATTGTTTGTGATAAGAAAAATAGCACCGGTATCATTTTGTGGGATGGTCTAGATATTGGTGGTGAAAAATGCAAAGAAGGAGTTTATTTTTATCGATTAAATGGGGAAATGCTTGGAGGAACAATCATTGATCAACATGGCTTTGTATCCTTAATTGACCCTAAATAAAATGAAGTCCCGACTAGATAAATTAGTCTTTAACCAGGGCAAATTTAGTTCAAGAACCCGAGTTATAGAAGTTATTGAAAATGCAGGGGTTAAAGTAGATGGGGTTATTGTTCAAAAACCTGGAAGAAAATTTGATGAATCTTGTACCATAGAAATTATAAAAAAAGAAATTCCTTGGGTTTCAAGAGGAGCATTTAAACTACTCAAGGCAATAGATTATTGGGGAATAAGCCTAAAAAATAAAAATGCCATTGACATAGGAGCTTCCACTGGTGGATTTACACAAGTTTTATTATCTAAAGAAATTAATAAAGTCTATTGTATTGATGTAGGTCATGGGCAATTACATGATAAAATACGTGGAAATCCAAAAGTAATAAACTTTGAAAAAACGCATATAAAAAAACTAAACTCTCTAAAAATAAAGGATGACATTTCCTTGATTGTTGTGGATGTGTCTTTTATTTCATTAATTAATGTAATTCCACATATAGCAGATTTCATAAAAGATAATTGCGAAATAATATTATTGATAAAACCACAATTTGAAGCTGGGCCAGAGAATATTAATAAACATGGATTGGTAAAAGATAAAAACCTCCATTTTTCTTTAATTACAAAAATTAAAAATTGTCTTGAATTACACCGGATGGAATGGAATGGATATATTAAATCACCAATAAAAGGTCGAGATGGAAATATGGAATTTTTATGCTATTCTAAGAAGAATTATCGCAATAAAATTTAGTTTTGCAAAATAGATTACACATTAAAAAATAATGAGAAACTTTTCTAGCAAATTACAACACCCCATTTTCAAGGTAGTCTCTCAGGTTTCAACACACAGAGAGGTTCCCTGTTATGTCGTAGGTGGATTTGTTCGAGATCTCATACTAGAAAGGGCCTCTAAAGATATTGATATCGTCGTTGTTGGAGATGGAATGACCCTAGCTAAAGAAATAGCTTTAAAACTAAAAGTTAAAAAAATATCTTGTTTCAAAACTTATGGAACAGCTCATTTTAAGTACAAGGATATTGATGTTGAATTTGTTGGAGCCCGAAAAGAATCTTATTCTAAAGAATCAAGAAATCCTCTAGTTAAAAAAGCCTCTTTAGAAGAAGATCTTCAGCGTAGAGATTTTACCATTAATGCTCTCGCGTTAAATTTAAATAACGAGAATTTTGGGGATTTAATCGATTTATTTGATGGAATCAGCGATCTAGAAAATCAAATAATCAAGACTCCTTATCTTCCTGTAGAAACTTATAGTGATGATCCACTAAGAATGTTAAGAGCAATTCGATTTGCCTCACAGTTAAATTTTAAAATATCTATAGATAGCCTGAAATCTATTCATGAAAATGCACATCGAATCGACATAATCACCAAAGAAAGAATCACTGAAGAGCTTAATAAAATTATATTATCCAAAAAACCTTCAAAAGGTTTAAGATTATTAAAAACAACAAATCTCCTAAAGTATTTTTTTCCAGAATTGCTAAATCTAAGTGGCGTAGAAACAATTGATGGCAAGTCACACAAAGATAATTTTAACCATACCTTAGAAGTTGTCGATAATATTTCAGAAACCACAGATAATCTTTGGTTAAGGTGGGCCGCATTACTTCATGATATTGCTAAACCGAAAACAAAAAAGTTCGATAAAAAAATCGGATGGACATTTCATGGTCATGAAGAGATTGGAGCAAAAATGGTTCCTTCTATTTTTAAACGCTTGCGTCTTCCTTTAGATTCTAAAATGAAATTTGTAAAGAAAATGGTTCGTCTGCATTTAAGACCTATAGCGCTTGTTAAAGGATCGGTAACCGATGCTGCATTAAGAAGGCTTTTAAATGAAGCAGGCGATGACATTGACAATCTTATGATGCTTTGTAATGCTGACATTACCTCTAAAAATGATTATAGAGTTAAAAAATACAAAAGGAATTTTGAAATAGTTATCCAAAAACTGAAGGACGTCGAAGAAAGGGATAGTATTCGAAATTTTCAACCGCCAATAAATGGAGAATTTATTATGAAAACATTTAAAATATCTCCATGCAAAGAAGTTGGACTTATTAAGTCCAAACTTAAAGAAGCTATTTTAGATGGAGAAATTGAGAACACCTTTGATCAAGCTTATAATGAAATGCTTAAAATTGCAGAAAAGTTAGGCTTAAAAATTTAATGGAATTTCAAAGAATAAACAGTAAATTTGTGCAACTTTTTTAGCTATTAAAGCCAAATGTCAGCACTTAAATTTAGAATTCTACTAGACACTGCTAATGATGATGAAATTTTCAGAGATGTCTTAATTGATGAATCAAATAGTTTTGAATCATTTTATAAAATAATTTTACAATCCTTTAATTTTAGTGGCCAGGAAATGGCTAGTTTTTATGTCTCAAATAATCAATGGGATAAAGGACATGAAATTAGTTTAATGGATTTATCTAATGATGAAGACACACAAATTAATTGTTCTACGATGAACAATACAATCATCAAAGATTTCATTAGTCAAGAGGATCAAAAATTCATTTTTATTTATGACTTTTTAAATATGTGGATATTTTTAATAGAGCTTATTGGAAAAGAGGATGGGGATTTATCATCTCCTAAACTAATTCTTGAAGTTGGAAATTCTCCAAATGAAAATGAAAACACGAACTTAAATACCTTAATCTTTGAAAATCAATTTCCAGAAGAAGATTCTGAAATAGATTCCAACGATTTAGAAGAAGATTATTATGATTACTAAGCATGAAAAACATGAATAATGATCCAATAGGTATAGCGATTAATAGTTATCACAAAAATCAAAAAGATCTTGATATAATTGTTAAATCAGATATATGTGAAGATGACATAATTCCTTTGGAAATATTGTTTCGCTCCATTGAAGAAATGCCAAGTTTAGAAAAAATAGCATTAGATAAATGCAATGGGAAGATTTTAGATGTTGGCGCATGTGCTGGACCTCATTCTTTAGAATTAAAAAAAAGAGGGCATGATGTTTTTGCAATTGACATTTCCGAAGGAGCGATTTCTTATTTAAGAGAAAATAGTATCAATGCAACAAAAACCTCCTTTTTAAATTTTAAAAAAGGAGAATTTGACACGATCCTGATGCTAATGAATGGAATTGGAATTGCAGGAGATTTGAAAAATCTTGGCCCTACTTTAATGCATGCATATTCGCTTTTGAATAAAAATGGGAAAGTATTATGCGATTCTTCCAACATTAAATATCTATATGAACAAGAGGATGGATCTATTTGGAAAGATTTAAATGCCGATTATTATGGAAACTTTAGATTTCAAATGCAGTATAAAAAAGCTAAAGGATCTTGGTTTAATTGGCTATATGTTGATTATGATAATCTTCATAAGATAGCTTCATCAATAGGGTTTAAATGCCAAAAAGTTCATGAAGAGAACAATCATTTTTTAGCAGAATTAATTAAATAAATTAAGATGGATTTAAACGCATTTATCAAAGAGGCTCTTAATGAAGATATAGGGGATGGAGATCATACTAGTCTAGCTTGTTTTCCCAATAATGCAATTGGAAAAGCTAATTTAATATCAAAAGATATTGGAATTATTGCTGGAATAGAGTTAGCAAAAAAAATTATTTGCACTTATGATGATAACATTTACATTGAAACGTTTAAAAAAGATGGAGATGAAATTCAAATAGGCGATCTTATTTTTAGTTTAAATGGACCTGCACAATCTATTTTAAGCATTGAAAGGCTTTTCCTTAATTGTATGCAAAGGATGAGTGGAATCGCTTCTCAAACCGCTAAAATAAAGCAACTAGTAGCCCATACTGATGTAACAATTCTAGATACAAGAAAAACTACTCCACTATTTAGAGAAATTGAAAAATGGGCCGTTCGAATTGGAGGAGGGCAAAATCATCGATTCGGCTTATTTGATATGGTAATGATTAAAGACAACCATGTTGATTTTTCTGGGGGTATAAAAAATGCCATAATCTCAGTTAAAAAATATTTGGAAGAAAATAATAAAAACTTAAAGATTGAAGTAGAGGTTCGTAATCAATCCGAACTTGAGGAAGCAATACAAATAGGTGGAGTAGATCGTATCCTATTTGATAATTTTTCTCCAGCGGAATTAAACATCGCTTTAGCAATGGTTCCTAATAATATTGAAACAGAAGCTTCTGGAGGAATAACGATAGAAACAATAAAGGAATATGCAGAGACAGGGGTACAATTTATTTCTGTTGGAGCATTAACACATAGCTATAAAAGTATTGACTTAAGCCTAAAAGCGAATTTTTAATTTCGAATTAAGCAAAATTAAAGTAACAACAGCAAATCCAACAATTGCAAATTCTATTAATATAGAATATTCCTTTTGTTTTAATTTTCTTTTTGGTGGATTATATTGTATTGGATCTACTAAATTTAGTAATTGTTGATACTCTTTTATTTTTAATTTATTATTTGAAGAAATTCTTTGTATCAACGTATCTTTATATAAAGATGCAGTTTTAAAGTCCTTTTTTATTTCACAAATATTTGACAATCCGTTCCAACATTCAACTTCTTCATTAAATAAATAGTTTTCCATTGTTACTGAAAGAGCTAGATTATACATTTTGATGGATTGATCAAAATCATTTATTAATAAATAAACTTCTGCTAGATTATAATAACTCTCAAATAATTGTTTTGGAGAATTAATCTCTTTTCTAATAGTCAAGGATTTAATAAAATAAGCCTTTGCTTTTTCAAAATTGTTATTTGTAGCGAACCAAACCCCTAAATTATTGTAAGATAAAGAAATCTGAATTTTAGAAGTCGATTGTAAAGCATATTCATGACTTTTTAATAGGTATTCTTTTGCTAAAAACAACCTATTGTTATTTATTTCATAAGTTCCTAAAAAAGCCAATGCATTTGAAGCAGATTCTAATTTATTATGATATAAACATTGTCTTAAATAATGATTCGCATAAGATGTTGCTTTTAAGTGATCGCCTAAATTACTATATACCTGAGCCAAGTTAATCTCAGACATAAATGAAATAGTAATGTCTTTTGACTTGCTCGCGCATTTCAACGATTGTTCAAAATAATTTTTTGCTTCATAGTAATCATTTTCAACAAAAAAAGAAACCCCAATTTCACTTAAGGTTTCTGCAGCAAGAGTTTTATCGTCCATTTTTTCAAAATAGGCCAAAGAATGTTTTAAATAATCACGGCCTTTTGAAGGATATCCTTTTCTTATAAAGAAACTACCCATAGACCTTTTAGCAACTGAGATAGCAAATAAGTTATTATTAATATTAGAATGCTGTAAAAGTTTAAGTGCATCAATTTTTAAAGAATCGAGGTTATTTCTTAAATATCTATTCCATTTTTCTAGCGATAAAGAAGCTTGATTATTAATATCTAAAGAAGAAGCTTGTTGAGAATGAAAACTAAAAGAGAGAAGTAAAAAGAAAGCAAGAATAAATAAATTAAAGCGGTGCTTATATCTAAACATTAAATTAAAACTAAAAAGAAATATTCGATAAACAGCTAGCATTTTTTTAAAAAAAGTACTTAATTTTAAATAAAATACAAGAAGTGGAACAAATTCTAGATGAAATAGGAGAAAAAATAGACTTTAAAAAAAACGAAATTCTTTTTCATGACGGAAATCATCCTAAAGGAGTATTTAAAATTCTAAAAGGAAAGGTTAAAATTTATGCTTGTGGGGATGATGGAAAAGAACACATTATACATATTGCTTCTAAAGCTGAAATAATAGGGTTTAGAGCAATATTAAGTGGAGTTCCTTATAAGGTTTCTGCAAAAACACTCGAATATTGCCATATTCAATTTATAAAAAAATTGGACTTTATGGAAGTAATGAATTCCAATACAAAATTTAGAAATAATATTATTGTTAAACTTTCTAGAGAACTTGGAGATAGAGCTCTAATGGTTACAACTTTGTCTCAAAAAACTGTTAAATCAAGACTTGCATTATCATTAATTCAATTAAATGAAATTTATAATGGAACAATTACTTTATCAAGAGAAGATTTGGCTAATTTTATTGGAACGGCAACTGAAAACTTAATTAGAACATTAAAAATGTTTAAAACAGAAAAATTAATCCATATAGATGGAAAAAAAATAGAACTTCTGAATACTCAAAAATTAAACGAAATTGGAAAAGATTTACTTTAATTTAACTTATAATTTAATATAGCCTTGAAAGAATTCTTAAAAAAATACCTAAAGTTCTCTTTTATTTTAAGCAGTTCAGCCATGGCTTTTATGATTATTGAAACTGGCTTTTCAATGCCATATTGGTTCAAAAGTATCGGTTCCTATTTATATCTCATTACTCTTGGTTTTGGATCTATAACAATTATCGTTAGGTACTTAGGCTTTCAAATACCAAAAATACACATCTTGCTAACTGATTTGTTGATACTAACCATATTTGGGTTTAGCTTATACAATCAAATATATGAAGTGATAGATACTTATCAAAAAGCATTCGTATTAGTTGCTATAATTGTCTTATTCCTTAGAGAACTATCTACAATAAATCTACAATACAAGAAATCTTTTAAAAACCCAGCACAATTGTTTGGCATAAGTTTTTTGATTCTAGTAATTATTGGAGCCTTTTTTTTATATCTTCCTAATTCCACACACCATGGTATAAAATTTATAGATGCTTTATTTACTTCGGTAAGTGCCGTTTGTGTAACTGGTCTTTCTACGGTGAATACAGCACAAACATTTACACTTCTTGGAAAAAGTATTATCCTCTTATTAATTCAAATTGGAGGACTTGGCATCATGACTTTTGCAAGTTATTTTAGCTTTTTTTTTAAAGGTGGAACCTCTTATCAAAATACTTTAGTATTAGGAAGTATCACGAATTCTCAACAAATTGGAAAAGTCATAAGCACCCTTAAAAATATCATTCTTGTAACATTTATATTCGAATTAGTAGGTGCTATTAGCATTTATTTCTCCATTGATGCTGAACTATTTACATCCGAATTTGAGCGTATTTATTTTTCAATTTTTCATAGTATTTCCTCATTCAATAATGCTGGCTTTTCAACATTACCAAATGGATTATACGAATTTACTTTTCGATTTAATTATCCACTTCATTTAATCATTTCATTTCTCTTTATTCTTGGTGGCTTAGGTTTCCCTATAGTTTTTAACATTTTCAATTATTTTAAATATGGAATCCTTCGATTAATTAATTCTTTTCTTCAAAAAAAGAGGTTTCATCATATGCCTTGGGTTTTAAACCTTAATTCAAGGTTAATTTTATTCACTTCATTTATTTTAATTTTTGGTGGAACAATCCTTATCTTTATTTTTGAGTATCATTATAGTTTATCAGAGCACGATTTAGTTGGAAAAATGGTAACCGCATTTTTTAGTGCGACAACTCCAAGAACTGCCGGATTCAATACTATAGACATGGCAACTCAAAGCTTTCCAACTATCATGATAATTATCCTTCTAATGTGGATTGGTGGTTCACCAGCATCCACAGCAGGTGGAATTAAAACGAGTACTTTTGCACTTGCTAGTTTAAACATAATAAGCTTAGCGAAAAGTAAAAATAGAATTGAGATCTTTGGAAGAGAGATATCAAACAATTCTATTAAAAGATCTTTTGCTGCTATTTCTTTATCCCTAATGGTTATTGGTTTAGGTATTCTTATTATTGGTGCTGTTGAGCCCGAATTATCTTTTTTACATATTATTTTTGAATGCTTTTCTGCTTATAGTACTGTTGGACTGACATTAGGAATTACAACAAAATTAAGTATCGTAAGCAAATGTGTACTAATGTTAATTATGTTTATAGGTAGAGTAAGTATGCTTACGATATTAATTGCACTTTTTGAAGAGGTTAAATTCACAAATTATAAAACTCCAAAAGAAGAAATTTTAATAAATTAGATTATGAAATGTATTGTACTTGGCATGGGTAGTTTTGGTGCTTCTCTTGCTATTAAATTAACAGAACAAGGAAATGAAGTAATTGGGATTGACAATTCGATGGATCGAGTTGAAATGTTTAAAGAGCATGTTTCTCATATAATTTGTTTGGATGCAACCGATCAAGATGCAGTTTCAAATCTTCCTATAGAAGATACCGATGTTATCATTGTAGCAATTGGAGAAAACCAAGGAGCAAATCTTATGGCAACAGCTGCGGTAAAAAACCTAAATGCTAAAAGAGTAATAAGCAGAAGCGTTAATCCTCTTCAAGAGAATGTTTTGCTTGCTATGGGAATTGAGGAAATTATTAACCCTGAAGTTGAGTCAGCAGAAAGACTAGCAAAAAAACTATGTTTGACTGGGCTTATCGATTCATTTGAAATTGATGGAAAATATAGTATCGTTGAAATTGAAGTTCCCGAAAAATACCTTAACAAAACTTTGGAAGAAATTGGATTTAGAAGAAATCACAATTTAGTTATCTTGACTACTCTTAAAAAAGAAAAAAAGAAAAATATACTGGGCATTTCTTTTGGTAAAAAATATGTTAACGGGGTAGCAACGCCAAAAACCATTCTAGAAGAAGGAGATATCTTAGTAATTTATGGAAGTAATGACGATATCAAAAACATGATTGACTCCTAAATCTTGATTGTTGAAACCCCAAAACATTAAAAAAATAATTGCATTACTAATCTCTTTTAGTTTCATTTCTTCAATAGCATTAGGTAGCAATAAGATTCAAGACCCATCTGTTGGATTTAACTTAAGCTTTATTTTTAATCTCTCTTCTCATCAAAACCAATATGGAATTAAACTAAACACCTATGTTTTATTTAAAAACATACAAGTTAATACCGAAAGTATTTATTCATTTTATTCATTTACTTATGGAAAAAGAAAAAATGTTTTGGAAAGTAAAAACAGCATTGGAATTGTTGGAACTTGGGGAAGAGAAAAAGGGAATATTGATTTTGAATTATCCCCTATAACCAATCAGGGAAATAAAAACATTTCATTAGGGTATGCCTATATTTTTTACAAGGATAATGTACAAACTTCTCAATCTTCCGGGGCAATCTCTTTGCATTATAAACAATGGGGTATAACTCATGAAAATGATTTTTTTGCTGGAAAAGGCCGAGATCGATATAGAACCGCAAAAATGCGTTTATCTTTTCAAGATTCACTACTTAAATACCAAACTGGTTTTAATTTATGGACAGGCGAAACAAATGGAACAGATTGGATAAAAAAGAAAACAAAAAAATGTCCAAATGGGTATAAAAACCTTTTTGATTTGCCTTATGGAAGAACCAGCCATGGAATATTTTACTTAGGAATAAGTGGGTTTATTTTAGATCGTTCAATTGGAAATATAAAAATTGGATGGGATAGTGAACAAATAAGACATGTTATTCAAAATAGATTTATGCATGACTTGCCATTTATCCCAAAATCAATCGCTAGAAAAACTCCTCATTATCCTAGACTTAATACAAATGGATTCCCAATATTTAGTAAAAATGAAGCTCGAAAGAGCTGTTTTTATTATGAATTTGGTTGGAATAATAATTAAACTACATGCCAGGCATTCCTCCTCCCATATTTTTCATTCTCCCCATCATGTTTGCCATATTCCTTGGGTTTTTCATTAGCTTCATCATTTTTTTCATGTCATTAAACTGTTTTAACAACTTGTTTAATTCTTGAACGTTTGACCCACTTCCCTTCGCTATTCTGTTTTTTCGAGAAATGTTGATTACTTCGGGACTTTCTCTTTCTTTGGGGGTCATGCTTAAAATCATTGCCTCAATGTTTTTAAATGCATCATCTGGAATGTCAACGCCTTTAAGCGCTTTTCCCATTCCTGGCATCATTCCCATCAAGTCTTTTACATTCCCCATTTTTTTAATCTGCTGTAATTGACCTAAAAAATCATTCAAATCAAATTGATTTTTCATGATTTTCTTTTGAAGCTTTCTAGCTTCTTTTTCATCAAATTGTTCTTGTGCTTTTTCAACTAAAGAAACAACATCTCCCATTCCAAGAATACGATCTGCCATTCTTTGTGGATAAAAAACATCTAGGGCATCCATTTTCTCTCCTGTACCAATAAACTTAATTGGTTTGTTTACAATAGATTTAATAGATAATGCAGCACCACCTCGAGTATCACCATCCAATTTTGTAAGAACCACACCATCAAAGTCAATACGTTCATTAAACGTTTTTGCCGTATTAACGGCATCTTGACCAGTCATGGAGTCAACCACAAAAAGTGTTTCAGATGGTTTAATTGAATTTTTAATGTTTTCAATTTCATTCATCATCTGCTCATCTACTGCTAATCGTCCTGCAGTATCCACAATTACTACATTAAAAGAATTGCTTTTTGCATGTTTAATAGCAGATTGAGCAATCAATACTGGATTTTTTTCTTCTTTATTAGAAAAAACTTCAACTTGAAGTTGATCTCCTAAAACATGTAATTGATCTATTGCCGCTGGTCTATATACATCGGCTGCAACTAACAAAACCTTTTTTCCTTTTTTCTTGGTTAAAAAATTTGCCAACTTTCCACTTAAAGTTGTTTTACCCGAACCTTGTAGACCAGACATTAAAATAACAGCAGGATTTCCAGAAATATTTATTTGCTCTTCATTCCCTCCCATTAATTCAGTCAATTCCTCATGACAAATTTTTGTCATCAATTGGCCAGGAGAGACGGCATTTAAAACATCTCGACCTAATGCTTTCTCTTTTACGGAGTTTGTGAATTTTTTTGCGGTTGCAAAATTAACGTCGGCATTTAAAAGTGCTCTTCGAACTTCTTTGAGTGTTTCTGCAACATTGATTTCAGTAATTTGACCTTGCCCTTTTAAAACTTTAAAGGCTCTTTCAAATTTTTCGGATAAATTTTCAAACATAAATTAAAAATATGGAATGCAAATTTACTGATTTTGCCGCATATCCATTATATAATTATTGTAAATACTTCACAAGGTATTTATTTTTGAGATTTTGTAAATCTTCTTATTTTAAAATTAAGCACTGCTAGAAGAATTGTCATGAATGGACTAATAAGATTAAAAAAGCAATACATCCAATAAGTACCAGTAGCTACTCCCAAAACACCTGCGTGATATGCACCACAAGTATTCCAAGGAAATAAAACAGATGTAACGGTTCCAGAATCTTCTAATGTTCTACTTAAGTTTTCAGGTTTTAAATCAGATTCTTTATACGAATCTGCAAACATTCTTCCTGGAACTACAATCGCTAAATATTGGTCAGACGCTGTGGCATTAAAAAACACACAAGTACTAGCAGTTTTAGCAACAAGTGTTGCCGCTGATTCAACAGATGAAATAAAACTCGAAGTTATTCTTTTAAGCATCCCGGTTACTTCCATTGCTCCTCCAAAACTCATGGAGCATAAAACCAACCAAATTGTATTCAACATTCCACTCATGCCCCCTGTAGAAAGAAGATCATCCATTGCTTTGTTTCCTGTTTGAAGGTTAGACTCTGATGCAATACTTGAAAAGAATGTAGTATACGACGATAAAAAATAGTTATCCGTAATTCCAGATAGTTGATTTACAATTTGTGGTTGAGTAATAATAGCAGCTACTGCTCCAGCAATTGTACCAATAAAAAGTGCAGGAAGCGCATCAACTTTAAGGATAATAAGACCTATAACAATTATTGGAACTATAAATAAAAGAGGAGAAATATAAAAAGCCCCATCAATTAGAGCTAGCATATCCTCTACCCCTTTTGCATCTGACTGCGTGTCTAATGAAAAGCCAATAATTGTAAAAATCAAGAGTGTAATCATTAAGGTTGGTATAGTCGTATACATCATGTATCTTATATGCGTAAATAAATCCGTACCCGCCATTGCTGGAGCCAAATTTGTCGTATCTGATAATGGAGACATTTTATCGCCAAAATAAGCGCCTGAAATAATAGCACCTGCAATCATTCCCTCGCTAATTCCCATTACACTTCCGATACCTAATAAAGCAACTCCAACAGTAGCAACAGTACTCCAAGAACTCCCTGTTGCCAACGCAACAATAGCACTAATTATGCAAGATGCAACTAAAAAATAACTTGGATTTAATATTTGTAAGCCATAATAAATCATTGTTGGAACCACGCCTGATATCATCCATGTACCACTTAAAGCACCTATAACTAATAAAATTAATATTGCACCTAAGGAAGATTTAATGCTTTTAATAATGCCTTGCTGAATATCTTTCCACTTAAAACCTAATTTAACACCAATAGCGATAGCGACAACTGCACCAAAAAGTAATGCGATTTGATTTGGTCCACCTGTGGCATCATCCTCAAAAACATAAACATTAGCTGCTAAGAAGCCAATTAAAATAACTATAGGCAATAGAGAAAGTATTAAACTTGGTTTTTTAATTGAGCTATCCATTTATTAATATGTTTTTTCAAATTACGTTATTCTTAAGAACTTATCAAACTATTGTTTTGTTTTTTTGTTTTAGTAAATTAGCAACGCTAAAACCAAAAACCATGAAACTGCTTCTACTAATATTACTTTTTACCTCATCTACCTCCTTTTTTTATTCTCAGAACTATTCTAGAGTTAAAATATTTGCAAATGCGAATGAACTTAACAAATTATCTAGCTTGGGCGTTACTATTGATCATGGAACTTATAAAAAGGGATCGTTCTTTATTTCTGATTTTTCTGCAGATGAAATTCAAATCATGAAAAAAAATGGGTTTTCTTTTGAAATTATTATTTCCGATGTGAAAAAACACTATAAAAACATTCTAGAGTCTAAAAATCAAACATCTATTCAAAAAAACACCTTGTGTTCTAATAGCTCTGGAGGAGCTACAATTACAACCCCGTCAAATTTTAATCTTGGATCAATGGGTGGATACCTAACCTATACCGAAATGTTATCCGAACTTGATGACATGGCACAACAATATCCAAATCTAATCACTGTAAAAACCCCTATTCATAATTTTGTGACTCATGAAAACAGGCCTATTTATCATGTAAAAATTTCAGATAATCCAAATTCAAATGAATCCGAAGCCAATGTTTTGTATACTGCTATACATCATGCACGAGAACCAATGAGTCTAATGGAAAATATTTTCTTTATGTGGTACCTTTTAGAAAACTACAATACCAATCTAGAAGTAAAATATCTTGTAGACAATAACCAAATGTTTTTTGTTCCTTGCATAAACCCAGATGGATATATATATAATGAAATCACCGATCCAAATGGAGGGGGAATGTGGAGAAAAAATAGAAGAGATAATGGAAATAATTATGGCGTAGATTTAAATCGAAATTATTCCTACGGATGGGGAACAACCGGTACTACGACAACAAATACTAGCAGTGACACTTATTGTGGTCCTTCGGCATTTTCAGAGCCAGAAACTCAAGCAATGAAATGGCTTGTCGAAGAATACAACTTCACTTCCGCACTAAACGCTCACTCCTACATGGGCAGTATTTTATTTCCTATTGGAACTACAACTGCTGAATTTGCAGATCATCACGATTACTTTCAAGATCTTGGAAATGAAATGACTATCAAAAATGGATATTCAGCCATCAAGAGTTCTGGGCTATACCCTGCCTCTGGGGATTCGGATGATTATATGTACAAAGTGGATATTGGTGTTGGAATGAAAGACACCATTTTTGCTCAAACACCAGAGGTTGGTACAGCATTTTGGCAAGGAGCATCGGAGATTGTACCAACTTGTGCAGGAATGGTTTATTCTAATCTAATTTTAAGTCATATGCCTCATAAATTTTTAACCATAAAGGAAACGGATCCTTCAAGAATATCGGTATTAACTGGGGATTTCAATCACGAGGTACAAAGAATTGGATTAACAAATGGTCAAATCACAGTATCCATTGAAGGACTTGTTAATATTCAAAGTGTTGGAAATGCCGTTGATTATAATTTAGTCATTCGAGAAAATTCTTCAGGAAGTATCTCGTATGTCTTAAATCCGGCTATTCAATTTGGAGATGAAATAAAATATATCCTTAAAACGGATAATGGCTTGTGGACAAGAAGAGATACCATTATAAAAACATTTGGAGAAATTACGCTTCAAATTGTTGAAGATGCTACAAATTCTTCTAACTGGAATGGCAATTGGGGAACAACTTCAAGTACATACGTTTCTCCAAATAAGTCGTTTACCGATTCTCCAAATGGAGATTACAACAACAATAGCTCTAAAACAACTACCTATTCATCCGATATTGACCTAACAAATGCTAGCTCTGCCATGATCACTTTTTATGGAAAATGGAATATTGAAGCAGATTATGATTATGCACAACTTCAAATATCAACGGATAATGGAAATACCTGGATTGGACAATGTGGAAAATATACGGTTAGTGGAACTAGTGCAAATGGAAGTGTTCAACCACAAGATGGGCCTGTTTATGAAGGAATTCAAAATTCATGGGTATTAGAGGAAATAAATTTAAGCGATTATTTGGGACAGGTCGTTCAAGCACGTTTTATTCTTGAATCGGATGGTGGGGTGAAAGAAGATGGGTTTTATTTTGATGATTTTAAAGTACTTTATAACGATGGTTCTCTTAATTCATATAATTTAAATGTCAATTTAATTCAAGTCTATCCAAACCCAAGCAGTGGAGATTTTTTCATTAATGGATTAATGAAAAATCAATCTTTTTCTATTTGTAGCATGAATGGAAAAACCATCTACAAAGGGATTTCTAATGGAAATAATACTCCAATAAATATCCCCGAAATAGCAAATGGCATATATTACGTACAAGTAATCAACAAAAACCAATTAAATCAAAAAAAATTCATGATTTATAAGTCTACACAATAGCAATGCTTCATCTTAAGTATTGTTATTTACTTTTTCTTATTTTTGCACTAGAGTCTTGTGTGCCATTAAGATCTTTATTTTTAATCGAGCCAGATAAAAAAGATATTCATCGATTTCCATTTAAAGAAATTAAAAAAAACAAAGATTGTTTTGAATTCAAAATCTCAAAACAATCCTTTGGAAATAAATTAATGCTTAACGATTGCACAGATGGTAGACCTACATATCTTCCTTTAGAAGATTTTTCGCCAAGCCATAACTTAAGAAGTTTTATCGTTATTCACAACGATACGATTAAATATGAATACTATGGCCAAAACACCAATAAAAACTCCTTACACCCCTCCTATTCCCTTGCTAAATCTTTTATATCGGCATTAATTGGTGTAGCCATTGATGAAGGATATATCAAAAGTGTTAATGACTTAGCAATGGATTATTTACCTAATCTATCTAAAGAAGAAAACTATAAAGAGCTTACAATTAATCATTTATTAAATCACACCTCTGGTATAAAAAGTGATTTAAAAATTGATGCACATATCTATTATGGTAGAGATATTTTTAGAGGAATAAAAAAAATTAGATTTATCTCTAAACCAGGAACAAAACAAGAATACTTAAATATAAATTCACAAATACTTGGACTTATTATTGAAAAAGCAACAAAAATGCCCCCCTCCATATTTCTACAAGAAAAAATATGGAAACCACTAAAAATGTGTAATGATGCTATTTGGTCTACCGATAATAAAAACAAAATAGAAAAAACATTTTGTTGTATTGGGGCAA
This sequence comes from Crocinitomicaceae bacterium, assembly GCA_029247685.1. Classification (GTDB taxonomy): domain Bacteria; phylum Bacteroidota; class Bacteroidia; order Flavobacteriales_D; family Crocinitomicaceae; genus UBA952. Next base: position 39,466 of record JAQWKT010000074.1, read on the forward strand.
CAACAAGGGATTATGCAAAATTCGGTAGACTATACATAAACAATGGTCAAATAGATGAAAATCAAATAATTAGCACTTCATGGATAAATAAAACATTAAAGTATAACACAGAAGAAGGAAGCAATAAATATTACAACAACTCGTGGTATTTAGGACTTGAAAAATATGGGGACTATATGGCTAAGGGATTATACAAACAGTACATTTATTTAAACAAAAAAAAGAACCTAATTATTATAGCACTTAACAATAGAGAAAATAAATTAAAAGCCGAGAAAGTAAAATGGATTTATTTATTTAGACAAATTTCAGATCAACTCTAAAAATTATTTAACATAGTCCTTTTTCCAAACTAAAACAACCTGGTCATTTCCGATTTTGGTATATCCATGCTCGTAACAAAAGAAATACTTTTTCCCTGCTTTGGTTTCAAAAATGTTGGTGTAATAATGAAAATTAAATCCTTCTTCGGCAAGAACTAAAATATTAATTGTAATCTTTCCATCAGGATTAAGCTTATCTAGAATCCTTCTATTTTTACGAAGAATGGTGTTTATCCTGCGAACAAATGTATTGGATTCTTCATTTTTTCGATTATTAAAAGTATTTCTACAATAATCACTACAGAACTTTTGGTCTCTTCTACCAGATAATTTATGTTCGCATTCTTTACAAAACCTAGATTCCATTAAAACAAATTAATTCAACAACAAGATAGCAATTAATAAAACAATGCATCAAAGTTTCATTTTTAATTCCAAACAATATGCATTGCTTAAAGTCATTATTTTTTCTTTTCTATCAAAAACTTCTTTTATATACACCATTGGAATTTGACTTGCATTTTTCCAAACCAAATCGTTAAATAAAGAATCTGCATATTGTACTCTACTATCATTTGATTTGGATAATTCCACACAACTTCCCAATAAGCCCATTTTAGCTCGAACGTAGTTTTCTAGTCCACAACCATAAGTCACTGGATTTTTAGATACAGAAACCAAATCAAAACCACTAACCTGAAGGACTTTCTGATTTATTTCAGTATCGATTCCTTCAAAAATAGCATGCGTTCCAGCATCTGCCCAATAAACTAAATCTCCCTTAGTGTGGTAAGAAATCGTCATTAATGGTTTTAATTTATTCACAAACTCTTGAAGATATTTTGTTTCTATTGGTTCTGCTGGATAATAGCCTTTAAAATCTTCTGATGCTGGCTCTATTTCTCCTTGATCCCCATGTTTTAAATGATGATTTCCATCATCAAAAGAATCGTTTAAATCTATCCCTTTTCCATTTGCCTTCCATTCTTCAAAACCTTCCTTTCTTATCATTTTACAAACATCATACCTCCATTTTTCTATGCCTTCCCAATCCTGATGAGCAATTTTTAGGCCATCAGGATTTGCAACAGGCATTATATAAATATCTAATGAGTCCAAATATTTTTTTGCAGATGGATATACATTTGAATTGCCTTCAATAGATAAAAGATAATGATTAAGGAATTTCATTACTAATTTAGAACTGTAATCTTCTCTTGCGTGGACGTTTCCAACCATGAAAATAGAATAAGGTTTCTTTTCTTTTGTTCCAATCCTCACTGCTTTTAAAGGAAAGCCAAATTCAGAATCCCCTATAGCGAAAGGAAAAACATAATCAGAATACTTTGCTGCAAGATAATCGAGGTCTTCCATAATCATGGAATAACGATATTTTTCATCATCCTCTATTACGTATAGAGAATCTTGAGAAGATAAGTAAACACTAGTTAAAAGATAAATCAATAGAAAAAGACTCTTCTTCATAAGTTAAGATGTTGTTTAAATTAAAATTAAATCAAAAATTTAAAAAAAATGCTCCTATTAAAGTAAGAATTGAACAAACAAAAGTGGAAAGGGCAACAACTTTTAATTCAGAATCTGTTTTTTTTAAATCTTTGTTGTTATAAACCCTATATAAATGGACAAATAACACCAAAAATGGTAAAACACTTAAAATTAAAAAGCAACTATAAATAGTTGTACATAAATTAAATGAAAATGAAGTTATTATAAAAAACAGATGAGCGATAAAGGCTAAAACAATTAACGAAATTTGGTATTTTTTAGCAAGTTCTCTACCTATTCTAACCACCAAAGTCTTTTTTCCAACTTGTTTATCATTATTATAATCTCTTAGATTATTCAAATTAAGAACAGCAACCGATAAAAAACCAATAGTAATAGAAGGGAAAATACAACCGATAAACAAATATTTAGAAAATAAAGCAAATGATCCAAAAACGGAAACCAATCCAAAAAAAACAAATACCATCAAATCACCTAATCCATAATATCCGTATGCATTTTTACCTATCGTGTAACCAATAGCAGCAAAAATGCTTAAAAAGGCAAATAGAAAAAAAGTTAAAATTAAACTCCAATTCATCCCTTTACTTGCGACAAATATTAACAACACAGAACTTAATACAGAGATTAAAACCATTACAATCAAAGCAACTTTCATTTGCTTTTTGCTTATTAAACCAGATTGAACTGTTCTTGTCGGACCAATTCTTTGATCATTATCAGCCCCTTTTAAAGTATCGCCAAGATCATTAGCAAAATTTGATAATATCTGAAAAGAAACTGTAGTAGATATTGCAAAGAAAAAAATCCAAAAATCCCAAAAACCATATAGTATCGCCATAGCTACCCCCATGAAAATACCTGATAAAGAAAGAGGCAAGGTTCTAAGACGCATGGCATTAAGCCATATTTGAAGTTTTTTCAACACTTTTTTTTATCTCACAAATGTATGTTTTCTTAATAAATAAAATAAAAAAAGGGTCGTGAAACACGACCCTTTTTTTTGGAATTATAAGTTTACTCTGCTTTTTCTTCCTTATTTTTTTTGATGGACTTATGAGCCCTTCTTTCTTTTTTAAGTTTTTTCATTTTTTCAAATTGGGAAACTGTCAATACATCTTTAAATTTAGCAACCCTAACTTTTCGGGTTTCTTTTAAAGCTGTTTTTTTAGCTTCTAAATCCATGGATTCATCGGATTTTATTTGATTAGTTTTTAATGCAATATCCAAATTTATTGTGGCTATTTTTTGAGTTTGATTATCGGATAAAAGCAATTCTGATTTCATTTTTTCAGTGAGCATTTCTGCTCGTTCTTCTGGAGTTTTGTTTTTTTGAGCAATGGAAAAAGTCGTTGTAAGAACAAATAGAGCCAAAGCTATAATTTTTGAGTTTTTCATGTGTTTTTTAAATTAAAAGTTAATAGCTAAGAAGATTACAACAAGTATGCCAAAAAAAATTAATTTCCAAAAGTCATTAAGTAAGCTTTTAAAAAAGCATCTATATCCCCATTCATCACATCGTCAACATTGCCAGACTCATGACCAGAGCGAACATCTTTTACTAATTTATAAGGGTGCATCACATAATTTCTAATTTGTGAACCCCATTCAATTTTCTTTTTACTAGCTTCTATTTCGTTTCTTTTTTCCATTTTTTGACTTAATTCCAATTCATATAATTGAGATTTAAGAAGCTGCATTGCTTTTTCTTTGTTTGCTAATTGTGACCTTGACTCTGAGTTTTCTATTACTATTCCACTAGGGGCATGCCTTAACCTAACTGCTGTTTCTACTTTATTCACATTTTGACCACCAGCACCACCGGACCTATATGTTTCCCATGAAATATCCGCACTATTAACCTCAATCTCAATTTCTTGATTTACTAAGGGATAAACATAAACCGATGCGAATGAAGTATGACGTTTAGCATTACTATCAAAAGGAGATATTCGCACCAATCGATGAACTCCATTTTCTCCTTTTAAATATCCAAAAGCAAAATCTCCTTCAAACTCTATTGTTACTGTTTTTATACCAGCAACATCTCCGTCTTGAATATTTAACTCCTTGATTTTCATTTTATTTTTTTGTCCCCACATTACATACATTCTCATAAGCATACTAGCCCAATCACAACTTTCTGTACCACCAGCACCAGCCGTTATTTGAAGAATAGCATTGAAAGAATCTTCTTCTCCAGACAACATGTTTTTTAATTCTAGCTCTTCGAGCATAGAAAAAACTTTATAGTAATAAGAATTTAATTCTTCCTCTGTAGAAACCCCTTCCTTTACAAAGTCTACTAACAAAGTCAATTCTTCCAAAGAATTATTTATATCCCAATATGAATCAACCCAAAATTTAACAGAACGAATTTCTTTCATTAAATTTTCTGCAGATTTTGGATCTTCCCAAAAAGAAGGATCTTGAGTTTTTAATTCCTTTTCCTGAAGATCTATTTTCTTTTCAGGTATTTTAAGATAATCATGAATAGATAACGCTCTTTTTTTTAAAATTTTTATTTGATCAGAAGTAACCATAGGACGAAAATAATTATTTGATATTGAAAACTTACTCTATAAGTTCGTATTTGATTTTAAATTTTATTTTAAATTTGTTTTGTTAGACAATTTAAATAATGAGTGTACCATCAAATTTATTATATACCAAGGATCATGAATGGGTCCTTATCGAAGAGAACATAGCAACTATTGGAATCACTAATTTTGCGCAAAGTGAACTTGGAGATATCGTATATGTTGAAGTGGAAACAGAGGGCGAAAATATTGAAAAAGAAGAAGTCTTTGGTTCTATTGAGGCTGTCAAAACTGTTTCGGATCTTTTTATGCCTCTTTCTGGAGAAATAACTTCTTTTAACGAAGAGCTAGAAACCCAACCAGAACTTGTTAATTCTGATCCATATGGAGAAGGATGGATTATAAAAATTGAATTCTCAAATAAAAGTGAATTAGAAGATCTACTTAATGCCGAAGCATATCAAAATTCAATTAATTAGAACTTGTAATGAAAATTGGAATATTATTTGATAATCTAATTCTGAACCCCTAAATTTATACTATGGAATTAAAAAAATCTAAAGAAGCAAATATTCAAAGTCTAAGGATTCCTATGATTCTTGTTGGTTTGCTTTATATAACAAGTTTATCACTTGTATCTTTTTCATACAAAGCACCAAGTGACGATGACAATAAGATGGCTTTAGAAGAAAAAGATGGTGCTGGCAAAACAGAAGAAAAAAAACAGGATGAACCTGAACCAGAAGAAGAAGAACCAGAGCCAGAACCAGAACCAGAAAAACAAGATATTCCACCTCCAATTACTGAAGATACAAAAATATCTGATGATGTTGAGATTAAAAATCAAGATGCAATTATAGATGACACTCCTCTTCCTATTGAGGATGAAGAACCAGATGTAGTTGTTGTCGACGAAATTATTGAATTCCCAGATGTGGAAGCTGAATTTCCAGGAGGAGCTGCAGCACTTAAGAAGTTTGTACTTGAAAACACTAAATTCCCCGATATTTGTATGGACATGAATGCGCAAGGAAGAGTTTTTGTTAAATTTTGTGTAGAGAAAAATGGCTCAATAACAAACATAACTGTCGAAAGAAACCGTACTGGATGTAACGATTTTGTTAAAGAGGTTAAGCGAGTTCTAAGAAAAATGCCAAAATGGGCTCCAGGAGAAGTTAGTGGTGCAGCAAAACGAACTTTCATGAGATACCCATTCAATTTTACAATTTCAAATTAAACATATTCAAAGTATATATTAAAAGGCACCTATGTAGGTGCCTTTTTTTATTATTATTTATTGTAAAGTATAGCTTTAACATATATTAATTTGTGCTTCCATTTAAAAGCATACCTTTGCAGCCATTAACAATAAGTTATTATGGAATTTAAAGAGTTTAAACTCAACAAGGATATTTTAAAAGCACTAGAAGATATTGGTTTTGAAAAAGCTACAGCTATCCAAGAAGAAACATTATCTAATTTGCTTGATCAAAAAACCGACCTTGTTGGTTTAGCTCAAACTGGAACTGGAAAAACTGCAGCATTTGGACTTCCTATGCTTCATAACATTGAATACAATAACCATGTTCAAGGACTAGTTCTATGTCCTACCAGAGAATTATGCCTACAAATAACAAAAGACATTAAATCTTTTTCAAAATATCTTGAAGTAAATACAACTGCTGTTTATGGAGGGGCTGACATAAAAAATCAAATAAAAGATATTAAACGTGGTGTTTCCATTATTGTAGCAACTCCAGGAAGGTTAATCGACCTAATTAAAAGAAAAGTTGTCAAACTACAAGAAATAAAAATTGTGGTATTAGATGAAGCAGACGAGATGCTAAATATGGGTTTTAAAGAAGATATTGATTTTATCTTACAAGAAACAAATGAACATAAAAACACTTGGCTTTTTTCTGCTACAATGCCAAAGGACGTTGCTAGAATTGCATCAAATTATATGCAAGATCCGCATGAAATATCTATTGGACATAAAAACCAGTCTAATGAAAATATCGAACATCATTTTTATGCTATTCGAGAAAGAGATCGATATGAAGCAACAAAAAGAATCATTGACTACAATCCATCCATTTATGGATTGATTTTTTGTAGAACAAGAATAGATACTGCGGAAGTTGCCGAAAAATTAAGTCGTGAAGGATATAAAGCAGAACCACTTCATGGAGATTTATCGCAAGCTCAAAGAACTAGAGTGATGACTCGATTTAGAAATAAAGAGGTTCAGCTAGTAGTTGCTACGGATGTTGCAGCAAGAGGTTTAGATGTTGCAGATTTAACGCATGTTATCCATCATAAACTCCCGGAAGATATTGAGAATTACACGCACCGAAGTGGCAGAACAGGAAGAGCTGGAAAAAAAGGTATTTCTGTTTCATTTTTAACAAAAAAAGAACTTTATCGAATTAACCAACTAGAAAAAGTTCTTAAAACCTCTTTTGTAAAAAAGGATGTACCAGAGGCAAATAATATTGTTGAAAAACAAGTTCATCAATATATAGATAAAATAAATTCACTAGAAGTCAATGACAAAGACATTGAGAAATTACTAGAAAGTGTTCTTAATAAATTCGAAAATGATTCAAAAGAAGAGGTAATAAAGAAATTTATATCTCTTCAATTCCAAAATTTCGTTTCTTATTACAAGAATTCTAGCGATCTAAATAAATCATTTGAAAATAGTCCCTCAGATAGAAAATCAAGAAGAGATAGAGATAGAGGAAGAGATAGAGACAGAGGGAGAGACAGAGGGAGAGACAGAGACAGAGATAGAGGACCAAGAAATGATGATCCAAATGCAAAAAGGTTCCATATTTCACTTGGAAGAAATGACAACATGAATCCAGGAGCTTTAATTAGAATTATTTGTGATTCAACAAGAATTAAATCTTCTGAAATCGGAAAAATTCAAATTGGGAACAGAGATTCATACTTTGATACAAATAAAGAGAATGGATCGGCTATTATCTCTGCTCTTGATGGAAAAGACTATGAGGGACAGACGATGAATATAAAAATGAGTAAATCTTCAGGAGATTCTTCCTCTAGAAGAGGGGCATCTGGAGGGGGCTCTAGAAATGATTCTTATGGAGGAAATAAAAGAAACCAAAGAGATCGATCCAATAGAGGATTTTCAAATAATAAAAGAAGAAGAAATTAATTCTCTATCATTTAAATTAATTCACAAATGGAAATAAGAAACATTGCTGTAATTGCTCACGTAGATCACGGAAAAACTACACTAGTTGATCGAATGATTGAATCAGGAGAATACGATTCATCCCAAAAGAAAATGACTGGGGACCTTATAATGGATAACAATGACTTGGAAAAAGAAAGAGGAATAACCATTGTCTCAAAAAATGTATCGGTCAAATACAAAAACACAAAAATTAACATTATCGATACGCCTGGACATGCCGATTTTGGTGGAGAGGTTGAACGAGTACTTAACATGGCGGACGGAGTTTGTTTGTTAGTAGATGCATTTGAAGGACCAATGCCTCAAACTAGATTTGTTCTTGGAAAAGCGCTTTCTTTAGGATTAAAGGTTCTTGTTATCATTAATAAAGTAGACAAAGAAAATTGCACCCCTGAAGAAGTACATGAAAAAGTGTTTGATTTAATGTTTGAATTAGATGCAAATGAAGATCAGTTAGATTTTCCAGCGATTTATGGCTCTGCAAAAAATGGATGGATGGCAGAAGATTGGAAAAATCAAAGCAATTCAATTACTCCTCTATTGGATAAAATACTAGATTATTTTCCTCCAAAAAAAATAGAAGAAGGAAAAACGCAAATGTTAATTACCTCCTTAGATTTTTCTTCATATGTTGGCCGAATAGGCATTGGAAGATTAACCAGAGGAGAAGTAAAACCAAACATGCCTGTTGTCTTGTCTAAAAGAGATGGAACAAAACAAAAACATCGCATCAAAGATGTCTTTGTTTTTGATGGAATTGAAAGAAAAGCTGTGCCTTTTGTACAAGCAGGTGATATTTGTGCAGTTACCGGATTAGAAGGATTTGAAATTGGAGATAGTATTTGTGATATCGAAAACCCAGAACCTCTTAAAACTATTGATATTGATGAACCAACCATGAGCATGCTTTTTTCCATAAACGATTCGCCATTTTTTGGAAAAGAAGGAAAGTTTGTTACGTCAAGGCATATATCTGACAGACTTGACAAAGAGTTAGAAAAAAACCTTGCAATGAAAGTGGAGAGTACAAATAAAGCCGATAAGTGGTTAGTATACGGAAGAGGGGTAATGCATTTATCTGTCTTAATTGAGACCATGAGAAGGGAAGGTTACGAACTTCAGGTTGGACAACCACAAGTAATTTTAAAAGAGATTGATGGAAAAAAATGTGAACCTGTTGAAGAATTAACAATTGATTTGCCTGAAATAAATAGTGGTACGGCTGTTGAAGCAGTTAGTAAAAGAAAAGGAGAAATGAAAAACATGGAGCCAAAAGGAGATCGAATGATCTTGCAATTTGAAATTCCATCCCGTGGAATAATTGGACTTCGAAATTTTCTTTTAACCGCCACTGCTGGGGAAGCAATCATGACTCATCGATTTATCAATTACCAACCATTTAAAGGAGAAATCGCTGGAAGACTTAACGGATCTCTAATATCCATGGAACAGGGAACATCCATTCCTTTTTCCTTAAATAACCTCCAAGAAAGAGGTCGTTTTTTTATTGCACCTGGAGAAGATATCTACGAAGGACAAGTTATTGGGGAGAATAGCCGTGCGAACGATTTGGTTGTTAATGTAACCAAAACTAAAAAGATGTCTAACATGCGTTCTTCTGGAGCAGATGATAAAGTGAAGTTAGCACCACCAAAAGAATTTAGCTTAGAAGAATGTTTAGAATACATTCAATCGGATGAATATGTGGAAGTAACTCCAAAAAAACTCCGAATGCGAAAAATATTTCTTAAAGAAACCGATCGAAAAAGACATTCTAGAGGAGCCGAGTAATTTAAATAAAAAAACCAATAATATAATTAATTTTATAAACGTTTTCTTATTCTAAATGTTATAAATTTTAATGGAACAAAAATTAAATAAATTTATTCAAGCTTTCTTTTCAATGAAGTCCATGGCTGCTGCCATGTTTCTTTTTTTAGCCAGTATCGCTGCTGCAACTTTTATTGAATCTTCACATGGACTACAAGCATCTAAAATTCTCATTTACAATGCAATATGGTTTGAAATTCTTCTTGTGTATCTTTCCGTTAATTTAATCTCTAACATTTTCAAATACCGAATGTTTAGGAAAGAAAAAATTGCCTCTTTATTATTTCACCTTTCCTTTATCATTATCATTTTGGGAGCAGGTATTACACGATTTTTTGGGGAAGAAGGCTTAATGATTATAAAAGAAGGAAAGCATAGCGATTTTATCTACTCTTCGGATCCTTACCTTAGCATTAGAATAATTGATAAAAAAAACAAAAAACAGTTTCGCTATGACAAGAAATTATACCTATCGGATTTATGCGAAGATCTTTTCTTGTGTAGCAATAACTTTTCAATTCCCGTTGATTTTAAACAAAAGCAAATACAAATAGATTATGATGGGTTTTCTTCTAATATGGTCGAAAAGCTTGTTACAAACAATTCTATTAAATCTTCTAGCATTGAAATTATTACCGAAGGAAAAAAATCCAATATTTTATCTCCTAATGATTTTATTTATATTGGAAATGCGCCTATTTCCTTTGAAAAAAACAATGCTATTTCCCCAGGAATTGAAATTAAAGAAGCAAAAGATCAAATCCTTATACGAACAGATTATCCGATATCGTATAACCCACCAATGTATACTCTAAAAAACATATTGCCTCCCGCAACAGTAGATAGCATTATGAAAGGCTTAGCAGCAATGCCAGATAGCCTAAGCTTTAATATCCCTATAAATAAATGGGTTCCAATGCAAACAACCACAAGATATGTGGTTCAAAATAATGGACAATTTGTTTTCAAACAAAAAATAAAAAACGCCAAAAAAATGCTCGTGAAGAGCAAAAAGAAAGACAAGGGCTTAGATTTACTTAAATTAAGAATTAAAGATCAAAAAGGCGAAAGAAAAATATCTCTTCTTGGTGGCATGAATTCTATTCCACAACCGGTTTTATTTCATTTAAATGGACTAGATTATGAATTAGCATATGGATCTAAAAAAATAGAGCTTCCCTTTGCGGTAAAATGCATTGATTTTAAACTAGAAAAATATCCGGGATCCGAATCGCCATCTTCTTTTGAAAGTAAATTGCAAATCCTTGATAGTGCAAATAATTATTTTAAAAAGTCAACTATTTTCATGAACCATGTTTTGGATTACAGTGGATATCGGTTTTTTCAATCTTCTTACGATCTTGACAACCCAAACACTCCTGAAAATGAAGAAGGCACTAGACTAAGTGTTAATAGGGACTGGTGGGGAACTAAAGTTACTTACATCGGATACACCCTTCTAATTCTTGGAATGATATTATCCATTTTCACCAAAAAAGGAAGATTTAAAGAATTAAATAATAAGCTGAATAAATTAAAAAATCAAAAATTAAGTTCGTTTATTTTAATTTGTTTCTTTTTGGGTTTTAGCAACATTACTTACAGCCAAGATAAAAACACTTCTATTGACACTATTACCATTTCTAAAGAACATTCTGAAAAACTAGCATCTCTTCTAGTTCAAAACTATCAAGGGAGAATTGTTCCATTTCATACGCTTTGTTTTGAACTATTAAGAAAAATACATCGAAGCGAAAAATTTAATAAAAAAAATGCCGTTCAGACCATTTGGAGCATGCATATGTTTCCAAGGAAATGGTTTGATACAAAAATAATCCCTGTACCAAAAGCTGTAAGAGAAAAACATGAAAACCAAGCTAAAAATGCTTCCTATAAAGATTTAACAAATCGAGCGGATGGCCAGTTTAAATGGCTCAAAGAGTATAAGATTGCTCATCAAAAAATGGAGAAGCATCGAAATGAATTTGATAAAAAAATCATTAAACTAAATGAAAGATACGAAGTTCTACAAGGCATCTTTTTATGGAAGTACATGAAAATTATTCCAATTAAAAATGATAAAGAAAAAAGATGGGTTTTACCTCTTAATAGAACATTGGATTCTAATGCTAATAATAAATTTGAAAACTATATTGAAGCAATTTATAAAGCCATAAAAAGTGATAATTATTCAAAAGCCGAAAGTGCATTAAACGAACTAAAAAAATACCAAAGAAATAATGCTGATGCTAGTTATCTCCCCTCTGAATCGAAGGTAAATGCCGAAATATTTTACAACAATTCCAATGTTTTCAAACGAACCTATCAATCCTATTTAGCACTAGGAATGCTTCTTTTAATCCTTTTCTTTATTGGGGTTTTTCGTGCTCCACAAAAGCAAGAAAGCAAAATTATCAAATGGACAAGAATTGTTGTTTTTTCTTTACTTTCTATTGCTTTTGTATTTCATGGACTTGGCATTGGAATTAGATGGTATATATCGGGGCATGCACCATGGAGTAATGGATATGAAGCGGTTATATTTATTGCATGGATTACCATGATAGCTGGGTACATCTTTTCTTCTCGAAATGCTGCGGTTATTGCTGGAACAGCTATTTTATCTTCTTTGATGATTTTTGTCACCGAAATGAACCTTTTAGATCCAGAGATAACTCCTCTTGTGCCTGTTTTAAAATCGTATTGGTTAATGATTCATGTAGCTGTAATCACTAGCAGTTATGGATTTTTAGGACTTGCATTTATTTTGGGCTTAATCAACTTGATTCTTTACATCGTTAGAAATTCTAAAAATGGAATGCGAATAAGTAAACACATTTCTGAATTAAGCTATGTAAGTGAACTTACAATGACAATTGGCGTATTCATGCTTACCATAGGGACATTTTTAGGAGGTATATGGGCAAATGAGTCATGGGGACGATATTGGGGCTGGGATCCTAAGGAAACGTGGGCATTAGTTTCTATTCTTGTTTATGCCGTTATTTTACATTTACGTTTTATTCCTGCACTAAAAAGTAAATTTGTGTTTAATACCGTTAGCTTTTGGGGGTATAGTGCTATTTTATTTACTTTTTTTGGAGTAAATTTTGTTTTGGTTGGTCTACACTCCTATGCACAAGGAGATGGAATTGCAGAAATACCCAATTGGATTTATTATACGGTGTTCTTTTTTATAATGCTTAATGTATTAGCAGGATTAAAAAACAAAAATTACAAGAAAAGCATTTCCTGAAATTAGTTATTAAGCAAATGGTTTATTGCATTTTCAGCACTTAAGAAACCTCCAGAAATACATATTTCTTTTACCCTAACTTTTTTCTTCGTTCCGGGAACACGAACCTTTTTACGAGTAGTTTCCACCGTTTTCATCAATACATCTCTCACTTCAGATGCAGATAACTCTGGGAAATAAGAACGTATTATTGCGGCAACACCAGCGGTTGCAGGACAAGCCATGCTTGTTCCTGAAGCATCCTCATATTTATTATTAGGAACTGTTGAATAAATATCCACCCCAGGTGCAAAAAAATCAACCGTGTTTAATCCATAGTTTGAGAAATTCGCTATTAGTTTCTTCCCTCTTTTTGAAGAACTGCTCGCCCCTACTTCAATCCAGTTTCTAGAAACAGATCCATCATTTAGAATTCTTGAAGGGTAAGATGTCTCAATATCCTTATTTTTTGATTCATTACCCGCGGCATGAATAAGTAAAACATCTTTACTTGCTGCATAACGAATGGCATTATCCACAATTTGTTTATTTGGTGTGTAATATTTTCCAAAAGACATGTTAATTATTTTTGCCCCATTATCTACTGCATAGATAATGGAATTGGCTATATCCTTATCCCTCTCATCTCCATTTGGAACAGCTCTAAGCACCATTATTTTTACATTATCTGCAATGCCTTCTATACCTATATAATTATTTTTTGAAGCAGCTATTATTCCTGAAACATGGGTTCCGTGAAATGCGGAAGGTCCTTTATATCGGTTACAGCCATAATATTTCTCATAAATATCTTCTGGATTATCGCCAACAATAGCTCGTCTAATCGAATCGGTACTTTTGCCATTTAATTCATAAGTATGAAGCAATTGCTCAGATGCATTTTTTAATTGTTTTTCTAACTCATTGGCTTTTATAAGCAATAAAATCAATTTCATTTTTCTTTTTATTGACGCATCTTCCTTATTTAATGGAATATATTTTTTGTTGTTTTTTTTGGTAAATGATCCAAGGCTTTTTTTAACTCTTTCCACATAAGAAGCAATGGTAGTGATTTGTTCTACTTGCGCTTCCATTTTCTTTTGTTCCTTTAAAAATTCCTTTTTAATTGCTTTGTATTCTTTATATCTATCTGCATCCTCAGGTTGATTTGAAAAGAATTTACTTAAGTGATGGTACATTCTTGAAAGCTCACTTGACTCATAATTTATATCTTCTGTTTTACCACCCAAAAATGACCATCCATGAATATCGTCTATATATCCATTTCCATCATCATCTTTATTGTTATTTGGAATTTCATCTTCATTTACCCAAATCACTTCTTTTAGATCTTCATGATCTGTATCCACACCACTATCTATAACCGCAACAATAACTTGTTCGGATTTTTTATTTTTCAATAGTTTGAGTGCTTCGGAAGAGGAAGAACCAAATATTTTAGACTTTGAATAACTTTTTAAATACCAGTTTAATTCTTGTTTTTGAGCATAACTAGATGAAAAAATAAAAAATAAAAAAAGAAATGATGATAAAATTAACTTCATGATTATCCTCCTTTTCTTTTAACATGATACCCCATATCAGATAACAAAGCCATCACTTTTTCTCTATGATTGCCCTGTATATTTATGACATTGTTTTTAGAAGTGCCTCCTACTCCACACTTACTCTTTAAATATTTTCCTAATTCTTTTAGATCTTCAGAATTGCCTATAAATCCTTCAACCAAAGTAACCTCTTTGCCTCCTCTATTTTTTTTATCTATAGAAACATATAATTTTTGTTCGTTAACGTCTAATGTGATCTCTTCCTTATTTTGATCCTCATCATAAGAGAAATCAGGATTTGTGGAATAAACAATGTTTCGTCGTTGTTTTTTGTTTTTTGACATAAGGCATTAGGAAAGAACAATATTTACAATTTTACCCGGAACTACAATTACTTTACGTACTTGTTTTTCTGCAATCCATTTTTTAGTCTCTTGCATTTCCAATACTAATGACTCAATTTCATTTGGCTTTAATTCAAGACTAAATTCTTTTTTAAATCTCATTTTCCCATTAAATGAAACAGGGTAAGAATAGGACGTTTGCAAAAGATGAGATTCATCAAAAATAGGATATTTTTGAATGGTGAGTGATCCAGGAGTATTTCCAGTCAACTCCCATAATTCTTCTGAAATATGAGGAGCAAAAGGAGCTAAAAGAAGCGTTACTTCATTTAAGATAAAACAAGTATTAGACTTTAAAGCAGATAATTCATTAACCAAAATCATCATTGTTGAAACACAAGTATTAAACGAGTACCTATTTAAGTCATCTCTTATTTTTTTAATTGCTTTATGAAGTGCTCTTAATTCGTCTTTAGAAGCAGGGGTATCAGATACGTCAACATTATTATTAGAGTCATGAAACAACCTCCATAATTTTTTCAAAAAAGAGTTTACCCCTGTTATTCCTTTGATATCCCAAGGCTTACTTTGTTCTATTGGACCAAGAAACATTTCATACATTCTAAGGGTATCAGCTCCATACTTTTCAATTAAATCATCTGGATTTTGAACATTAAATTTACTTTTGGACATTTTTTCAACTTCGAAACCACATTTGTATTTTCCATCTTCTTCTAAAATAAACGAAGCATCTTTATATTCTGGAAGCCAATTTTTAAACGCCTCGATATCTAAAAAATCGTTATCCACGAGATTAACATCGACATGAATAGGAGTGGTGGAATAGTCATTTCTTTTTGACAAAGAAACAAATTGATTAGTCCCCTCTACCCTGTAAACAAAATTACTTCTTCCTAAGATCATTCCTTGATTGATCATTTTTTTAAATGGCTCATCGAAAGGAATAAAATCAAGGTCAAACAAGACCTTTGTCCAAAATCTTGAATATAAAAGATGACCAGTAGCATGTTCTGAACCACCTATATATAGATCTACATTTTTCCAATAATTTAATTTCTCTTTAGAAACAAATTCTTTTTCATTGTTTGGATCAAGATACCTAAGGAAATACCAGGAACTACCTGCCCATCCAGGCATGGTATTATATTCCATTTTGTCACCTTGGGTATAATTCCAATCTTCTTTCTTTGATCTTGCTAAAGGAGGCTCTCCATCCTCTGTAGGAAGGTATTTATCCACCTCAGGAAGTTCTATTGGTAAATTTTTGTCCTCAATTAAATAAGGAGTGTCATTTTTATAATAAACAGGAAAGGGTTCTCCCCAATACCGTTGTCTAGAAAAAACAGCATCTCTTAACCTATAATTTATTTTTCCTCTTCCGATTTTTTCTTCTTCAATTTGATGAATTGCTCTTTTTATCGCTTTATCAATAGTTAAATCATTTAAAAACTGAGAGTCACAAATAAGCGCATCTTTTTCAGAATAAGCTTCCGTAGTAATATCAATAGATTTAAAAATATTTGGAATAGGTAAATTCATTTTTTTTGCAAAATCATAATCCCTCTGATCTCCACAAGGAACAGACATTACCGCTCCAGTTCCGTAGCTAAGTAATACATAATCGCCAATCCAAATTGGTATTTTTTTCTTTGTAAATGGATGAATGGCATAGGCACCTGTAAACTCTCCTGAAATGTGTTTTGATTCGGATTGTCTATCTAAATCGCTTTTGTTAGAAGCTAGTTTAACATATTCCGTTACATTTTTTAAATAATCTTCAGTCGTGATTTTATTTACCAATGGATGTTCGGGGGCCAAAACCATAAAGCTAACCCCAAAAATAGTATCGGGTCGGGTTGTAAAAACCTCTATAAATTTTGTGTTCTCTTTTTCTAATTTAAATTCAACAGAACATCCAAAAGATTTACCAATCCAATATCTTTGCTGTTCTTTTAAAGAATCAGTCCAATCTATTTGATTAAGCCCTTCTAAAAGTCTTTCAGAATAAGCTTTAATCCGCATAGACCATTGCCTCATAGTTTTTTGCTCCACTGGGAAACCTCCTCTAACAGATAGCCCATTGACAACTTCATCATTAGCAAGTACAGTGCCTAATTTGGGACACCAATTAACCAAAGAATCAGCCAAATAAGTTAATCTATAATTCAATAAAAAAATCTCCTTTTCTTCTGCATTCATTAAATCCCACTCTTTAGAAGAAATATTCTGTTTATTATCAGAGTATGCATTCAAATTAGTGGTGCCATTTTCTGATAACTTAATTCTTAAATGCTCAATATTAATTGCCTTATTTTCTTTTAAATCAAAGTAAGAATTATATAACTGTTTAAAAATCCATTGAGTCCATTTATAATAAGATGGGGATGAAGTTCTTACTTCCCTATCCCAATCAAAACAAAAACCAAGTTTATCTAACTGATCTCTATATCTGGAAATATTTTCCTTAGTGGTTAAAGCAGGATGCTGACCGGTTTGAATCGCATATTGTTCTGCTGGTAGACCAAATGAATCATAGCCCATTGGGTGTAACACATTGAAACCCTCCATTTTTTTATATCTTGAATAGATATCTGAAGCAATATAACCTAAAGGATGACCAACATGTAAACCAGCTCCTGATGGATATGGAAACATATCTAAAACATAATATTTAGGCTTTGAAGAATCTTCAAAGACTTTATAAGTGTTATTATCAGCCCAATATTTACGCCATTTTTTTTCTATTTCAAAATGCTTGTACTCCATATCATTAATTGAATATCTTGCAAAGATAAGAATCGTCTTTTTAATGGTACTGATTTAAGTGAAAATAGCATAATCATTTTTTTTTTAGAATTTTATCTTTTTTATTTAGAACAATTAAAATAAATACATATCTTTGCATTCCGATTTTCGGTTAGTAAATATTTAGTTATGAAAAGAACTTTTCAACCTTCCTTAAGAAAAAGAAGAAACAAACATGGTTTCAGAAGTAGAATGGCAACAAAAAATGGTCGTCGATTATTGGCTTCCCGTAGAAGAAAAGGTAGAAAAAAACTTACTGTTTCTGACGAAACATTGCACAAAAGATAAAAAATTTATATTTATAATAAAATTTAAAAGCTGGTTTTTGACCGGCTTTTTTATTGAAAAGAACTTTTTGTTAGATTCAACCATTCCAATGTTGAATTAGAAAAAATATCTTCTTTTATTTGGTTACTTAAATCACTCTTTTCAATAAACTCACCTATCTCAAGATCACCAAGAGGAAATGGATAATCAGAACCTAAACATACTTTTTTACTCCCTTGAAGATTTAAAATATATTTTAACAAGTCAATGTCATGAGTAATGCAATCTACCCAAAACTTACCAATATAATTTCTGGGATTAACATTATTATCTATTGCAACTAAATCTGGACGACAATTAAAACCATGTTCAATTCTACCTAAAGTTGGTAAAAAAGCACCTCCAGCATGTGAAAAACAAATTCGTAATTGAGGCAGTTTTTCTAACACACCTCCAAAAATTAATGAACAAGCAGCTCTAGATGTTTCAGCTGGCATTCCAACTAACCAAGGAAGCCAATACTTTTGAATCTCATTAAAACCCATCATTTGCCATGGATGAAT
The DNA here is from genome assembly GCA_029247685.1 of Crocinitomicaceae bacterium. Lineage (GTDB taxonomy): Bacteria > Bacteroidota > Bacteroidia > Flavobacteriales_D > Crocinitomicaceae > UBA952. The sequence goes on from JAQWKT010000074.1 coordinate 57,715, forward strand.
CATTACAGCCATTCCTAATTTTTCGCAAGCTTCAAATATTGGAAAGAAAAAGGGATCACTTAAATTCATTTGATTAATATTTGAACCTATTTGAATCCCTGGAAAACCTATTTTTTTACAACGTTCGAGTTCTTTTATTGCTAATTCAGGATCTTGCATTGGTAAAGTTGCAAGACCTATGTAATTTTTAGGATAACGAGCTGTTAAATCTGCAATATGATCATTTAGAAAACGAGAAAGCTCTAAACAATCTTCTCCTTTAGCCCAATAAGAAAACATGACAGGTATTGTACAAACTACTTGAACAGAGGTATTTTTTGTTTGATATTCTTTTATTCTTAAATCTTCATTCCAACAATTTTCACTTATAGTTCTAAAGAACTTACCCCCCTGCATCATATCTGCAGTATTGTTTTGTTTTTGAATTAATTGAATAAAATCTCCATATCCAAATTTACCAAACCAATCAGGCATCTCTTTTGGAAGGATATGAGAATGCATATCTATTTTCAACATGATAATATTTTAGATTAAAATACAAAAAAAGCCGGATTTACCGGCTTTAAATAAATTAAATTTAGAATTAAGCTAAAACTTCTTTAACCTTATCTGCAGCTTCTTGAAGAACAACTGCTGAATGGACATTTAATCCCGATTCATCAATTAACTTTTTTGCTTCTGAAGCATTTGTTCCTTGTAATCGAACAATAATAGGAACAGGGATTTCACCCATATTTTTATAAGCATCAACAACTCCTTGTGCCACACGATCACACCTTACAATTCCTCCAAAAATATTAATCAAAATTGCTTTAACATTAGTGTCTTTTAAAATTATTTTAAAAGCTTTTTCAACTCTTTCAGCATTTGCTGTTCCCCCTACATCTAGAAAATTAGCAGGATTACCACCTGATAATTTTATTATATCCATTGTCGCCATAGCCAAACCAGCTCCATTAACCATGCAACCAACATTTCCATCTAATTTAACGAAGTTTAAACCTGCCTCTCCAGCTTCAACTTCAGTTGGATCCTCTTCATTTAAATCTCTCATTGCTGCGTAATCAGGATGTTTAAACAAAGCATTATCATCCAATGTTACTTTAGAATCTACAGCAATGATTTTATTATCAGAGGTTTTCAAAACTGGATTTATTTCAAACATAGAAGCATCAATAGTATCATACGCTTTATATAAACACGATACAAATTTTGTCATTTCTTTAAATGCTTTTCCAGATAAACCTAAATTAAAAGCAACTCTTCTTGCTTGAAAACCTTGCAATCCAAGTTTTGGATCTATAAATTCTTTATGAATTTTATTAGGAGTATGCTCAGCAACATGTTCAATATCCATTCCACCTTCTGTAGAATAAACAATTACATTACATCCTTTTTCTCTATCTAAAAGAACAGACATATAGAATTCAGATGGTTCTGTTTCTCCTGGATAATATACATCTTGAGCGATTAAAACCTGATTTACTTTTTTGGCTTTGCCGTTTGTTTGAAGAGTAACCAAACCTCCACCAAGAATTCCCTTAACAGTTTCCTCAACTTTATCAATTCCTTTTGCTAAAACCACCCCATGAGAACCAGTCTCCTCTACTATTCCTTTTCCTCTACCACCTGCATGAATTTGAGCTTTAACAACATACCAAGATGTACCGGTTAATTCTGTAAGTTTTTTTGCAGATTCAACTGCATTTTCTACTTGATCAACAACTATTCCTTCTTGGATAGCTACACCAAACGATTTTAATATTTCTTTACCTTGAAATTCGTGAAGATTCATCTACTTTTTTTTGATAAAATTAATTGAATTTAATAAACATACAACACTATTAATTAGTTATTTTTTTAACTTATTAATTCTTAAAGATTAAAGAACACGAATTAATACAATATCTTAAACCCGTTTGCTTTGGACCATCGTTAAATAAATGACCAAGATGGGCATTACAATTTGAGCATTGAACTTCTATTCTTGACATATTATTACTCAAATCTGTTATTAATTTTATGTTTTTTTTTAAAGAAACATCATAAAAACTTGGCCAACCCGTTCCAGATTTAAATTTGTATTTGGAATTAAAAATTTCTTGATCACAACAAATACAATAATATTTTCCTTTTTTATTATTATCCCAATATTTACCAGTAAAAGGTTTTTCTGTTCCCTTTTCTCTTGTCACATAATAAGTAATTGGGGATAATTTTTTTTTCCAAAAATCATTTGATTTATTTTTTTCAATATTAAGATCAGTTTGAGCATTGCAACCTCCAAAGATGATTATGAAAAATAATAAAATGATAATAGTTGGGTTTTGCATTTTAATTCGGTTAGAACGAATACAAAAATAAAAAAACCCACTTAGAAAACTAAGCGGGTTTTAAAAAAGTGGCGTCGACTTACTCTCCCACCCTTAAAAGGGCAGTACCATCAGCGCTAACAGGCTTAACTTCTCTGTTCGGTAT
>JAQWKT010000053.1 GCA_029247685.1 Crocinitomicaceae bacterium
CTAGGGTTTTTTAGGTTTTCTTTGTTATAAATTAATGGTTTTTTGGTTTCTGCATGAATTACTTCTCCTCCGAGCGCATTTAAAACTGCTTGTCCTGAGGCAATATCCCATTCCATGGTAGGGGCAAATCTTGGATAAACATCTGCCTTACCTAAGGCAAGGTCAAAAAACTTTAAAGAAGAGCCTTTTTTAATAAAGTTAGGCTTCCCATATTTAGCTTTAAGTTCATCTATAAAGGCATCCATGCCTGGAGAATAGTAGTTTCTGGAGTAAATTACATTTAGAGGTTTGTTTAAATATTCTTTTGGCGTTATTTTCTTCCATTTTTTGGGGTTTAGAGCCTCTTTAAATGAAAAAACAAACGCCCCTAATTTTTTTTCACCAAATAACACTTTTTCTTCAAGGGGGGAAGCTATCAGTCCAAATACAGGTGTCTGATTTTCAATTAAGGCAATGTTTACAGCAAATTCCCCATTTCTTCTAACGAATTCTTTTGTGCCGTCTAATGGGTCAACACACCAGTGTTTTTTCCATTTTTTTCTTTCTTTAAACCTTTCTTTTATTGTTTCTTCTCCTGTAATGGGTATATGCGTTTTTATTAGCTCTTTCTCTATTATTTTAGACGACTCAATGTCTGCATTTGTTACAGGGGAACCATCTTCTTTTATTTCAACATTAAATTCATCATTATAACTCTTTTGTATGACTTTTGATGCGGCAATAATAGCGTTAATTGCTATGAAATATTCTGCAGATAGTTTCATTATTTATCAAATATACAATTTAGTCTTATCGGGTTATTTTTTTTATAAATTAAAAGTTTGGCATCTTATTGGTATCTTCGAAAAGTATTATGACTTATTTGCGTATCTTTTTTTTCTTCTTATTTATTAATAATCTACTTTTTTGTCAGGAAAGACTTTCCATTGAGGGATACTTTCAAGGGAAAAGTATTTACATTGAAAACCCTGTAAATTCTGATGGATTTGGTTTTTGTGTTAATAAAGTTGCGGTTAATGGAGATGTTGTGCCCATATCTACCAGAGATGAAGTGATCGCTCTTAATTTAACGATCTTAAACATTAAAGTTGGATCTCCGGTTCTGATTATTATTTATCATGAAAAAGGATGTTCTCCGGTTTTTATAAACCCCGAAGTTTTAAGAACTAAGAGCACTTTTGAATTAAGTGAAATTAAAATAATTGATAACAAAAAGTTAGAGTTTAAAACCGTAAAAGAACAGGGGAAACTTCCCTTTTTAATAGAACAATACAAATGGGATAAATGGGTTAAGGTAGGTGAAGTACAAGGAAATGGTTCTCCTTCAACTCAATCTTATTCTTATATGCTTTCTCCACATTCTGGAGAAAATAAGGTTCGTGTTTCTCAAATTGATAATACCAACAAAAAAAGACCCTCCAAAGCAATTACATTTGAATCTAATGTTTTAGAGATCTACAAAAGCCCCACAAAAGTTAAAACCACTATTTCTTTCAGTTCAAAAGGGATTAAAAGTAAAACACATTTTGAAATTTTTGATGCTTATGGAAATGTTCTCAAGCAAGGATATAGTAGTTTGGTTAATTGCACAAGCCTTGTAAATGGACTTTATTACATAAATTATGACAATAAAACTGAAAAGTTTATTAAAAACTAAATTATGTTTAATAAAGTAGAGCATGTTGGGATTGCAGTTAAAAACCTTGAAGAGGCAATTAACGAATTTGAACTTTTATCTGAACAGAAGTGTTACAAAACAGAAGTAGTGGAAAGTGAAAGTGTAAAAACGGCTTTTATCCAAATTGGTGAATCCAAGATTGAACTTTTAGAGGCTACCAATAACTCAAGTCCAATTGCCAAGTTTTTGGAGAAAAAGGGCCCTGGATTTCATCACATTGCTTTCGATGTCTACAACATTGAGGATGAAATTTCTCGATTAAAAAAAAATGGGTTTATCCTAATTCATGAATCATCAAAATTTGGAGCGGATAATAAAAAAATTGCTTTTTTACATCCAAAATCCACTTCTGGTGTTTTGGTTGAAATCTGTCAAGAAAGAAAAGAATAAATCTCTTCCATTGATTTTAAATGATGGGTTTTTAAGCCTAGTTTATTTGCCGTTTTAATGTGCTGAATAGAATCATCGATAAAAAGCGTTTTGTTTTTATCTAAACCTTGCTCTTTACAAATATTTATAAAAACACTTGCATTGGGTTTTCTATCTCCAATTTTGTGGGATAGATATACTTTATCAAAAAAAGAATCTATCGATTTATCACTAATTCTTGACCACGCCAAATTTGCCTTTTCAATATGAATCGCATTTGTATTGCTTAAAACAAATAGTTTATGCTTTTTTTTCAACTCTTTTAAAAGAGTTATAATTCGCTTGTTATATGGTCCTATAATAGCATTCCAAGCTTCTTTAACCTCGTTTATTGGTGTTTTTTTTGGACAAAATTTTAATAATTCATTCAAAAAAAAATGGGGGGTTATTTGACCACATTCAATTTGATTAAACAATTCGGTTTGCGCTTTTTGAGAGTAAAGCTCTTTTGCATTTGAAATTCCAAGTTTTTCAAAGGCTAATATTGTTCTATTATAATCTACATCAATAAGAACACCTCCTAAATCAAATATTATAGCATCTATATGCGCTAATTTCAATTCCACTCTTTCTTAAACACCAAATCTAATTTAAACTCAATAACTGGGCTTATCGACTCATTTGGATCGGATTTATTGGGTTCAAATCCTTCGATATTTAATGCGGACAAATCTACTGTAAAAGCATCTGTTTTAGCAAAAATCCAAAACTCATCTTGAGTTAGCTTAATTGGCACATTTGCATATACTTTCTTGCCTAAGATATCAATTTCCACTTTATTGGAATTAAAGGAGGATGAAACGATTCTAACTTTAATGTTGGGAAATAGATCTGCATTAAAAAAATCATCTGCCAAAAGATGATTTTTTAATCTGTTTTTCTTTTTAGTGACTTTTAGGTCTTCAACATATATAGAACTTAACGATAGTGTAAAATCTCCTGATTCAATGATGGTACTCTCTTTAAGTGAACTAAGTTTAATTTTTCCATCTAAAAAATTCATTGTTCCATAATGATTATGATTGTTTGATTTAGGGCCTTCCCAACCAATCCAACTAAGTGTTGACATATCAGTATTTAGAAGCAAAGTCCTTGACTCCTCCACTTGAACTTTAGACACAACAGAAGAGGGAGATTTCCCTTCATCTGTTGCACTCTCTGTTACACACTCTGTTGCATTATCGGATTTTTTAAAATCATTGTCTAATTTTTCTGATTTTGCCGTACTTGTTGATGCAGATTTAGAAACGTCTGAATCCGAACAAGCAAATAAAGAAGCTAGTAAAATAATACTAAATATTTTCTTCATGGTTTTTATCTTTTTCTAGAAAGTTTTTTGGCTTTTTTAATGGCGCATTTTAAGTTTACCACTCCACCTGTAACGGATAAATCGGCAAAATCTCCATCGTGTTTTGTCGCTGTTTCCATTAAGATGTTTTTAATGTCTTCCATGCTTAATTTTGGAAAATAAGATGCTAAAAATGCTGCCGCTCCTGAAACAACTGGTGCAGCCATGGATGTTCCTTGTAACCATTTGTATTTGTTATCTGGCACTGTATTATATATTTTTTCTCCCGGAGCAAAAACATCTACTTTCGTTTTTCCATAATTTGAAAAACTGGCATTTAATTTTTCTTTTTCAGGAGTAGATGCGCCAATGGTTAAAAAAGATTTAAATGGCGCTGTTTGAAAAGAATACATCGATGTTGGAAAATTTACAACTTTATCTACATTTTGCGCATCGTTTCCTGCTGCATGAACCAGTAAGACGTCTCTTTCATCAGCATATTTTATTGCATCATATACCCATTTTTGGTTTGGAGAATATCCTTTACCAAAAGACATGTTTATTATTTTGGCGCCATTATCAACCGCATATTTTATTGCTAAAGCAACATCTTTGTCGTGTTCATCACCATTTGGAACTGCTCTAACGGACATTATTTTAACATTTTCTGCAACGCCATCTCCTCCAAACTCATTTCCTCTAATTGCCCCAATTATACCTGCCACATGGGTTCCATGAAGCGCATCAGGACCTTCAACATCGCCATTTCCATAAAATGCATCTTCTATGTTTTCTGGGTCATCACCGATTATAGATCGGTCGTCAAAATCTGGATTTAAATTAAAGTCCATTTGCGTTTTAATATAAACTTGATACTCTTCTGGAAGTTTATCTAGCATTGGCATATATTGTTCAAATTGCTTTTTGTCAGCGGCTATTTCATCTTTAACTTTTTGGTAAAGTTTATATTCTGAATCGTCCTCTAATAATTTAGGATCCACCTCTTCATATTTATCTCTCAATCTTTTAAAAATCCTTGCTTTTTCAAGACGGGTTTCATTTACATTTTCTCCTGATGCATTCCCTAAGAAATTCCATCCATGAACATCGTCTATGTATCCGTTTTTATCATCATCTATTCCATTTCCTGGAATCTCGTTTTTGTTAACCCATATTTGGCCTTGCAAGTCTTCGTGTTCAACATCTACACCAGAGTCTATAACCGCAACAATAACCGTTTTAGATTTTTTACGTTTTAATTTTTTATATGCTTTTTGTGTTTGAATGCCAAGCTCGTGTTGGTTGTACCAATTTTTCAACTCATCTGATGGCTCAGGGCGTTGTGCAAGAGTTGTCTTTGTTAACATAAATGAAAGACAACAAAAAAAAGAAATTTTAAGTGTTTTTGTCATGGGTTGATTTTTTTACAAATGTAGCAATATGAATGCCAAAAGCATAAATCATAACTACTATTTATAGATTATATTGTAATTGAAGTAGAAAATTTCTTGGAGGTTGAATATCGGCTGGGCGACTACAATATTCCTCATTAAAAATATTGTTTACTACAAAATTTATTTTTAAACTTTTTGTTATTTCAAAAATTGCTCGCATGTCAAAAACTAATGCTCCTTTATTGTATCTTTTTCTATATTCTTTTAACCCTTCTAAAAAAACTTCTCCGAAAAGGCCATTTTCAAAAACCGCATCAATGTTTGTCATAAAACTATTATATCGAGTAGAAAACCCTATAGCATAACGACGCCATTTTACCTGTATATCTGCTTTCGCAAGGTGCCTAAATCTATACTTTAACATTTGGGTGGATGTATCTGAAAAGGTTTCTTGATAGGTCGGATTATTATTCAAGCTTATTGGATTCATGTAAGTGTATCCCAATAAAGACAATATTTCAAACTCTTTTATTTTTCCTTCACTATTAAATGAAACTTCAAGCCCTGTAATTCTTGCTTGTTCAGCATTTTGAGACTGAAAACCTATCCAATTATTTATATATCCAATGTCATTTGGATTGGTCGATAACTGAATGCTATCCGGTTTATATAATCCAAAGGTAAATTCCATCATATTGCTATATTGGTTAACAAAACCAGCTAAATCCAATGAGCCTTTCCAATCACCGATACGAAACACTTGTTTAATTCCAAGTTCTCCAGCCCAGCCAATTTCTGGTTTAACTTCTGGGTTTGGGAAAATTATTACCCCACCAACAGATGTAGCAACAAATCTTTCAGCAACCGAAGGAAATCGAATACCTTGTCCAATAGAAGCCCTTAAATGAGTAGATCTTGTTAATTCATAATGAACCCCTGTTCGTATTATAGGATAAAATGGGATGCTAAAACTATCCGAAAGAAAAAAACGGGAATCATAATCTAATGTGTCTTGCTTGAAATATTCAAACCTTAAGCCTGCGGTTAAATCAAATTTATTCCATTTTTTCTCATATTGACCATAAAAAGCAAGATTAGAGCTAAGATGGTCTTGAAAAACAGGGCTAACTATTCTATTAATTGAAGAGGTTATTCCAGCGGTTAAATTAGAGGTTTCTCCTTTCTTTTGAAACTGGTAATCTCCATAAAACATTTCTGCCTTTGATGATGCATAAACACTAGTTAAATTTCCTGTTGTAACAAGGTAATACCTTGTTTTTAACATGTGGCGATTTTTATTTTTATCGTAAAACATTAAGTATGGATCAACATTTAAGCGAATGGACCTAAAATTAGTAATCGTAGAGCCAGCAACATCCGGATCGCTCCCACCAAGAGGGGTATAACCTAAAGAATCGCTTTGCCATAAGATAAACGCCCCCATGTCTTCATATTGAAAATTGTAGCCTATCCCTGTTTTTACTCTATTCCCCTTCCATGGTTTAAAGTATAGTGTACCACTAACCCTTCCTCTTTGCTCTGTTTCGCCATCTTTATAACCATCGTTAGAAAATCCATTAACAGCAATTGTCCCCCCCCATTTTTCGTTCATTTTTCCATAATAAGCATCCAAAAGATGAAAAGTTGGAGTTTTATCCCACCAAAGCAATCCCGGTCGATTTGGTTTTCCATAAAATCCAGATTGGAACTTTAACCTTAATTCTCCTTTTGTTTTTGGAATTCTTTCTTGCAATGAAATTGTTCCGTTTAATGCTCCACTACCATAAAGAACAGAAGATGCTCCTTTAATTATTTCGATTTGAGATGCTTGCTCCATAGGAATAGAATTCCATTTTGCATCTCCTACATCTGGAGAAACCATTGGGATTCCATTCCATAAAAGAAGAACGCGACTACCAGCGCCATAAGCATAGCCTCCACCTCCTCGAATGCTAACCTGGCCATCCATGGCGTATACGCCTGGACTTTGGTCAACAACCTGTTCAAGGTTAGCAAATCCCTTGTTATCTATTAACTCTGCTTTTATTATTTCCATTGAAATAGGAACCTCTTCAATACTTTGTTTTCTTCTTCCCGCAGAAACAACAACCGTTTCTAAGTCCGTTATAGGTTCTTTTAATAAAACAGTAAGTTTTTGGGGAGAAAGAACGCGTATGGTGTCTGATACATATTCCAGCATGCTGATCACAATTTCGGCAGGATAGGATTGATTTTTAAACTCAAAATATCCATCAAAATCAGTTATCGCTTTATTTCCGTCCGAACTAATCACTTTTGCTCCGACGATAGGTTCTTTAGTGTTAAAGTCAAGAACATGTGCCTCGGTTTGTGAATATGCCTTTTTTGAAGCACAAACAAATACAATTATTGCCAATGCAAAAAGAGGAATTTTCTTGCTATTTATTACTATCTTAATAATAACTTATTTTTTGATAAACCTAAACTACTAAAAAATTGAATAATTCTCAAGCTATTTTTGAAATCGCTATAAGTAAAATAAAAGGAATTGGGATTAAAAATGCAAGTCACATCTTGTCTAAAACCGATTTAAAATCTTTTTTCGAAGACAACATATCTATAAATCATGAAAAAACAGGTATCTCTTATTCTTTTTTAAAAAAAATAAACTTTAAAAGGGCATTAGAATTAGCCGAAAAAGAATTAAACGAATTGATTAAAAAAAAATGCGCGTTTTCTTTTTTTAATAATAATGATTATCCCTATAGATTAAAACATTGCCAAGACAAGCCAATTATACTTTATCATAAGGGAACAAGTGATTTTAACGCAAAAAAAACAGTTGCTATTGTTGGCACAAGAAAAGCAAGTGATGAAGGGTGTTTTTTAACAAAGGAATTAATTTCCACATTAAGTAAACAAAACATAACCATTGTTTCAGGTTTAGCATATGGCATTGACATTGCCGCTCATAAAGCCTGCTTAAATTACAACACACCCACTTTTGCTGTTATGGGACATGGGTTTGATTATGTTTATCCTGCATGTCATAAAAAAGAATTAGAAAGAATAATTGATTCCGGGAGAATCTTTTCAGAACACCCTCCTAATATCGCTCCAACTAAATTTTTCTTTGCAAAAAGAAATAGAATTATCGCGGGTCTTGCTGATGCAACAATTGTTATGGAAAGCAATTTAAAAGGTGGGGCTATGATTACTGCTAATTTAGCAAATGACTACCAAAAAGATGTTTTTGCTTTTCCAGGAAATGTCTTTTCTTCCAATTATAAAGGTTGCAATAAACTTATTCAGGATAACAAAGCTCATTTAATAACAAATGGATATGACTTTTTAAGTTTTATGGACTGGAGACAGCAAAGAAGTTCTATTTCATCTTCTATTAAAAACGAACTATCAAAAGATGAAATGGAGGTTTATAACATAATTAGAAGAAAAAAAATAATCTCTATTAATGAAATTTGCACCCTCTCTTCCATTAAAGAATCTTTTATTAATTCAATTTTAATTTTTTTGGAGTTAAAAGGCTTAGTTAAAGCTATCCCTGGAAAAAAAATCATTCTAAATTAAAAAAGGGCAGGTTTAAAAACCTGCCCAATATTTCGCTTGATAAGAGTTTAGTTATAGATAATTCAAACGAAAAAGTCTTAAAATATAATTTCTTTTTATAACTATTTTAACTCTTACAATATTATAGACTCCTATTTTTTTGTTTGGTTGCCTCTTATCCTAAAAAAGGATATTTATAATCTGAAGGAGTATCAAATGTTTCTTTTATTGTTCTAGCTGAAACCCATCTTAATAAATTCATCGATGCACCAGCTTTATCATTTGTTCCAGAGCCTCTTGCTCCTCCAAATGGTTGCTGCCCTACTACAGCACCTGTCGGTTTGTCGTTTATATAAAAATTTCCAGCAGAATTAACTAGCTTTTTTGAGGCTAACCTTATAGATTCTCTGTCTTGAGATATTATCGCTCCTGTTAATGCATATTCTGAAGTGGAATCGACTAAATCTAATGTTTCTTCAAATTTGTTTGCATTATATACATAAATAGTTAATACTGGTCCAAATATTTCTTCTACCATTGTTTTAAATGAAGGATTTGTCGTTACAATTACTGTCGGTTCCACAAAATACCCCTCATCCCCATAACAATTTCCACCAACAATGATTTCTGCTTCACTAGAAGATTTGCTATAATCTAAGTAATTTTTAATGTTGTTAAAAGATTTGGAATCAATAACTGCATTAATAAAATTATTGGTGTCCTCAGGGCTACCCATTTTAAAAGAAGAAACTTGTTTGACAAGAATTTCTTTAACCTCCTCCCAAATATTATCAGGAACATAAGCTCTTGATGCAGCAGAACACTTTTGACCTTGATATTCAAAAGCCCCTCTTGATAAGGCCGTGGCAACATGAGATGGCTTTGCCGTTTTATGAGCAACAACGAAATCTTTACCCCCTGTTTCTCCAACAATTCGTGGATAACTTCTATATTTTTCAAGATTATTCCCTATTCCCTTCCAAAGGTTTCTAAAAACAGTTGTGGAACCGGTAAAATGTAATCCAGCAAATTCTTTATGGTTAAATATTACATCTCCTGCTTCTTTTCCTCCAACAGTTACCATATTAACAACGCCATCAGGCAGCCCCGCTTCTTTAAAAAGTTCAACAATAACTTGGGCGGAATATATTTGTGATTGAGATGGTTTCCAAACAACAACATTTCCCATTAAAGCTGGTGCAGCACATAAATTTGCAGCTATTGCTGTAAAATTAAATGGCGTTAAAGCAAAAACAAAACCTTCTAAAGGCCTATATTCTAACCTGTTCCATACTCCAGGAGAAGATATTGGTTGTTGGCTATAAATTTCAGCCATGTATTGTACATTAAATCTAAAGAAATCTATCATTTCACAAGCAGCATCTATTTCTGCTTGATAAACATTTTTTGATTGCGCTAACATCGTTGCAGCATTCATTTTATCTCTATATGGACCAGATAAAAGCTGTGCGGCTTTTAAAAAAATTGCTGCTCTATCTTGCCATGGAGTATTTGCCCATTTTTCACGAGCATTTAACGCAGAATCGATTGCATCTTGAACATGCTTAGAATCTCCAACATTATAACTCCCTAAGATTCGTTTATGATCATGCGGAGAAGATATTGATTGTTTGTTATTTGTTCTAACCTCTTTTCCTCCAATAAACATAGGAATCTCTATTGGATCTTGGTTTTTCATTTTCTTATAAGTCTCAATTAGAGATTTTTTTTCTTCAGATCCAGGCGCATAAGATTTAACTGGCTCGTTTATTGCTTTTGGAACATTAAAAAATGCATTTGACATAGCTTATTTTTTTTACAAAAATAAAAATTACTTCTATGTTTATACACACATCTTTTTTCTTTATTTTTTTTTGCTTCTTATCTTTAAGGAAAATTTAACGTTTTTTATTATGTCAAACTTTAAAAAATCATTTGTTATAAGTCTCTTTTTGACTTTTATTTTTGTTGTTTTTGTTTTTATTTCAACAAAATTTCACTTGACTTTTTTTAAACAAATTATCTTTTTTTTCTTGTTTTTTATTCTCTCCTTTTCTTGTTTTTTATTCACCGGTTTTACAAATAGAGCACAAATATCTACATCTCAAAAAAAAGCCCCCACACCCAAACCAATAATGGAAACCACAAGTTTTAGAAGAGAGTTTTTAGCAAACTTGGCCCATGAATTAAAAACACCTTTATTTTCTATTCAAGGATATCTTCTAACCTTACTTGAAGGAGCAATGGAAAACCCAGAGACAAACAAGCGATTTCTTAAAAAAGCAGCTAAAGCCACAGAAAGAATGACTTCCTTAATTAAGGACTTAGACTATATAACAAGATTTGAAGTGAATAGAATTAAAATTGATAAAACGATTTTTTCAATTGAAGATCTTTTCAAGGAAGTAATTGAATCTTTAGAGGAACAATCAAAAGAAAAGTCTATTTCTATTCAAATTAAAAGCAAAGATTCATATCTCTTAGTCAGAGCCGATCGAAATAAAATTTCTCAAGCAATAACAAACCTTTTGATTAACTCAATTGTTTACAATAATGAGGGAGGAGAAACCTTAGTTAATATTTACAAAAAAAAGAAAACTGTTATTATCACGATAAAAGATAATGGGCCAGGAATAGAAGAGGAGCATCTTCCTCGTCTTTTTGAACGATTTTATCGGGTTGAAAAAAGTAGAGACAGAAACAAAGGGGGATCAGGGATTGGTTTATCTATTGTTAAACATATCATTGACTCTCACAAACAAACTGTTATTGTGGATAGTCATATTGGAAAAGGCACTATCTTTACGTTTACCTTGGATTTTTCCAATGGAATAGAATCAGTACCTCATCAAAACATCTAATTTAAACTTAAAAAAATGAATCTCGGCATAAATGGATTTGGAAGAATTGGTAGATCAGTTGCTAGACTTGCCCTTATTAATCCCGAAATTAAAAGCATTCATGTTAATGATTTAGCAGACATACAAACCCTGTCTCATCTTTTAAAATATGACAGTATTCATAATAAGCTGACATTAAAGTTCTCTATAAAGGAGGGAGAACTTCTTTTTGAGAATAAAAAAACTATTTTTTTTACTCAAAAAAAGGATCCTAAAACAATCCCATGGAGGGAAACCAAAACGGATATTGTGCTTGAATGCACCGGTAAATTTTTAACCTATTCTGAGGCTAAAAAACACCTGCTTGCTGGGTGTAAAAAAGTAGTCTTATCTGCCCCTTCAAAATCTGATAATATCCCAAATATTGTTTTTGGCATAAATGATCATCTATTAAGCGGGAATGAAAAAATCATTTCAAACGCCTCCTGCACCACAAATAACGCTGCTGCAATGTTATGGGTGTTAAAAAATTTAACTCCTATTGAATCTGCTTCTATTACAACAATACATAGTTATACTTCTGATCAAAAAATTCATGATTCCCCACATAAAGATCTTCGTCGAGCTAGATCTGCTGCTCTTTCTATCATTCCAACTACAACAGGCGCAGCAAAAACGATAGGGACTATTTTCCCCTCTTTAAAAGGAAAAATAAAAGGAGCAAGTTTTCGTGTTCCCGTAGCAAATGGTTCAATTACAGAAATAACAATCATAGGAAAGAAAGGGGTTTCTAAAACCGCTATTAATTCCGCCATGAAAAAAGCAGCAAAAAAAGAACTTAAAAACATCTTATCTTATACCGAAGAGCCATTAGTCTCCTCAGATATTATCGGCTTAAAAGATAGCTGTCTATGTGATGGCAACCTTACCGAGGCTAATAGAGGTTTAATAAAAGTCGTTGGATGGTATGATAATGAGGCAGGCTATTCTAATCGATTAATCGATTTAGCAGTTAAGATAAACTCATTTTAATTATCTTTTTCAAATCCTATAATTATCTTTACTCTTTTATGAAACTTCACACTCAAAATATCTCAAAATCTTATGGAAAAGTACGTGTTGTTCAAGATATTTCTATAGAAGTAAACCGAGGCGAAATTGTCGGTCTTCTTGGCCCAAATGGCGCAGGGAAATCCACCTCTTTTTAAATGATTGTTGGGCTTGTTTCTCCTAATAAAGGGCAAGTTTTACTTGATAACAAAGATATCTCTAATATGCCCATGTATAAAAGAGCTCAACTTGGTATTGGGTATCTCCCACAAGAAGTTTCTGTTTTTAGAAAACTGAGCGTAGAGGATAATATTTTAGGCATTTTGGAGATGACTAAATTAAAAAAGAAAGAAAGAAATGCTAAACTTGAGTCATTGCTAGAAGAATTTGGTCTTCACAAAGTTCGCAAAAACCTTGGGAATCAATTATCTGGAGGAGAAAAAAGAAGAGTAGAAATAGCCCGAGCTTTAGCAACTAACCCTAAATTTTTACTATTAGATGAGCCTTTTGCTGGGGTAGACCCTATTGCGGTAGAAGATATTCAAGGAATTATTTCCAAATTAAAAAAGAAAAATATTGGAATTCTAATTACCGATCATAATGTTCATGAAACCTTATCCATAACAAATCGTGCTTATTTACTTTTTGAAGGCAAAATTCTAAAATCAGGAACCGCCGAAGAACTTGCAAATGATGAACAGGTTAGAAAAGTTTATTTAGGAAAACATTTTAAACTACTAAAAAATGAATAATAGAGCTTTTATATTGTTTACTCTCATTTTAATTTCTTTGATTGCCTTTTCTTGTGAAGGAAATGGAGAAGTAAAAAAAGAATTAAAATCTAAAAAAACATCAAAAATAGATCAAAGTTTGAACGAAGATTACTATCAGTTTTCTAAGTTATATTTATTAAAAAGCGAAATACAAGGCACTATAATGTTACCCAATGAAACATCAAGACTAGGAACATCTGAAAAGCCAAAAGTTCAACATGAACATGGTGGATTTAAATGGGAAATTAGCGTGGGACCTTCTTTTTCTCTTTATCTAGAAGATTATGGAAAACAAACAAATCTTATAAAAAACCACAAGATTAAGCTAAAGACAAACAATGTCTATAAAATTGAATTTCTTAAAGAGTTACCCAACCTGCTCATTTATAAGAAAACATTAAAAGAAACAAACAACCACACTTCTTATTTCATTTATGCACAAAAAAAAATAAACAACATTACATATGAAATTAAAAATAAACCTCAAGGAAACAGAAAGGATATTGTAGATGTAATGGAAAAAAGCATCCTTTCTTTCAATAGTTCAATTTAACAAAAAAACAATGATAGCAACAAGAGAAATTATACTACAAGCTCTAGCCAATGTGGTTGATTCTGAACTTAAAAAAGACCTTGTTTCTTTAAATTTTGTAGAAGAAATAAAAATAGAAGAAAATGAAATTTCTTTAATCATATACACATCAAACCCCGCTTTACATGCAAAAAAAAGATTAAAAGATGCCATAGAATTTAATGTCAATCGGTATATTTCCGATAAATCTTACGCTATAAATACTCAAATTAAACCTGCTCCAAAAAGAGAAAGTAAAAAACCGCTTAACAACATAAAACAAGTAATCGCCGTTGCTTCAGGAAAAGGAGGGGTTGGAAAGTCAACTATTACCGCCAACTTAGCATGCGGACTTTCAAAAGAAGGTTATAAAGTAGGCATTATTGATGCCGATATTTATGGTCCATCAATACCCACAATGTTTGATGTTGTTAACAAAAGACCTAAACCTATAGTAACCATAGATAACGAAAAGAAAATAGAACCAATAAAAGCACATGGAATCAAATTACTTTCTATTGGTTTTTTTACCGAAGAAGAAAAAGCCATTGCTTGGAGGGGGCCAATGGCAACTCGAGCTTTGGAACAATTATTTGTAGATGCTTATTGGGGTGAATTAGATTTTTTGTTAATTGATTTACCTCCAGGCACTGGCGATATTCATTTATCTCTGGTTCAAAAGTTTCCTCCCGATGGGGTTATCATGGTTAGCACACCACAAAAAATTGCTCTTGCAGATGTAAAAAGAGGAATTAGCATGTTTCAAATGGATAGCATAAACATTCCTATTATTGGGCTTATTGAAAATATGGCCTGGTTCTCTACAGAAGAAAACCCCGAAGAAAAACACTACTTGTTCGGAAGAGATGGGGCTCAGAATTTAGCAAATGGATTAAAAATTCCGTTCTTAGGAAGCGTTCCTATTATTCAGAGTATTAGAGAAGCAGGCGATGCTGGTATTCCTTCTGTTTTACAAAAAAACACGCTTTCTGAACGCGCTTTTAAAACCATTGTTAATACTTTTATTGCAAATTTAAACACTCCTACAAATGGATAAAAAAAATAACCAAATCCTCAAAAAAAAGGTGGATCTAGCTATAAATCAACTGCGCCCTTTTTTAAATGACGATGGAGGCGATATTGAGCTAATTCAAATAGATGAAAAAAAGCATGCCAAACTTCGTCTTTTAGGAGCGTGCAAGGATTGCTCCATGAGTATTACCACTAAAGCTGGCATTAAAAAAGCTATAACACAAGCCGTTCCTGAAATTCAAGGGGTTTCTATTATAGAGGAGGATTAATTATTTTTACATAAAAAAAACTTTCATTATCTTTGATTTAACCAAAACAAGCTAAACATGAAAAAAATTATACTTTTTATCTTTTCAATTTTAATAGGTTCCGCTTTTGGACAAGTAGATGGGATTGTTATTAAAGTTGAGGGAGGAACCACTGATTATTCTGGAGGCACCTATAACGTAACTGCTCCTTCTGATCAAACTTACGAATTCAATTTTAACGTCTATAACAATACAGGAAGCGATCAAGATTGGTATATAACTAGAAATAAAATCTCTGTTTCTACTGGTTGGGTCGATGGTTGTTGTTGGGGGCATTCCACAGATCCTTTTGGAGGCACTTGTTTTTCTACCGGATCAATGGACATGGCTTCATGGACTATGGGGGCATCTGCGGTTTTCACTCTTTCTGATGGGGAGTACGGGAAGCTAAAACCTCAAGTAAACCCTGCTGATGGAGTATCTGGTTCAGCTCATTATCGATACTTTATAGGAAAAGATGTAAATGGCTCTATTGTTCAAGTTGATTCTGTAGATTTAATTGTAGATTATACACTTGGTATATCAACGGTTTCCCCAAGTGTTTTGGTTTCTATTGTACCAAATCCTGCTTCTGAAGAATTGTTAATCTCTCTTGATGGGATTAATAAAGCTGAAGCTACTATTTTTGATGTTTTAGGGAATAAAATAACAAGCATTTTAGTCGATAAATCAAAAAAAATAAACGTTCAAAACTATAAAAATGGGGTTTATTTTGTTAATCTATTAACCTCCAACAATCAAGAAATAACTAAAAAGGTTATTATTAGGCATTAGATAAGGTTTTAATATGCCAATTAAAGGAACTTTTGTCCTGCTTTTTTTTATGATTAACACATGCGTAAGCGCACAAAACAATCTAAATATTCTTTTGGATGGAGATAGCACTTCGTATTCAGGAGCAACGTATCACATGACGGCTCCTTCTAGCGGAAATTTTGATGTCTCTTTTAATGTATACAATCTCGATAGTTTAAACTCTCATCTTCTTCACGTTACATGTGTTGAAATCTCTCCGTTAAACGGATGGACGGATGGGTTCTGCTGGGGACCATCAGACGACCATTTAGGTGGGCAATGTTACACTTCTAGCCAAATAGACAGTTCTTTTTGGGTAAGCCCTCATTCAATGCTTATAAATTATGGGCAGTACGGTGCCTTAAAGGCTGATTTTTATCCGAGTTTGGGGTCTTTTGGACAGTCTCATTATAGGTACCTGTTTGGCGTAATGCAAAATGGAATTTTAAACAATTTAGATTCTGTGGATTTAATTATTGATTATTTCATGGGCGTTACTGATGGTGTTGTGTTTTCAGCTGATTTTGTTTTTCCAAACCCCGCTTCTGATGTTATAAATATTTCTCACGAAGGAGTAAACGATGAAATAATTGAAATATATAATGCTTTAGGAAAGAAAATAAATTATTTAAATTTTGCACACTCTAAAAACATTGATGTGAGTTCATACAAAAATGGAATGTATTTTATTAAAATAAGCTCTCCTAATCAAAAAACCATCAGTAATAAATTGCTCATCAGGCATTAAGTCTTTTCCACTGGATCTACTTCCTGCATGGCAATCGTTGCGGCAATAGTAGCAATAATAGGGGAAAAAGAGGCTAAAACCCACCAAAATAATTGAACAGATAAATCTATGGTTTTAGAAATGGTCATTTTGTAATTAAAAAAAATCTCTAGATCAACTGGCACTAATAAAAGCACCGAAAACCCCATTCCTATCATCAATGTAAGCCCTGTGTGCTTTCTAATAAATAAAATGCTTTCAGAGACTGTTTTTTTTCTTCTTTCTATTACATAATCTAAAAAACTAAACCCATAATAATAAGCATCAATAAAAAACACCAAAAAAACAAAAGGGCTCTTTGTGGTATCTTTCCAAAAGATAAAACAAACAACAAAAATGACAATTATATACGCGTAGTTCCACATGAAATTTCTAACTAAAATAATTAGAGCTCTTTTTATGTCTTTAATAAACTGAACTAGGCTAAAAGGCGAGGTTGTTCCTGTTATGATGGTTTCTGTTTTTTCTGAAACATAGGTTAATAATGGGGATAATATACCAACAACTAAATATTTTGTGAAATGCATTAACATTAAAGCAATGGATATTTCAATCATTCTATTTATTAAGTACCAAACAATGCTATTAACGGAATCAAAAGAAGGGACATCCAGTCGGTTTTGAAGATAATAACCTACCCTATATAGAACAAACATTAAAGCAAAAGGAATTAATACATACCAATAAAGACGTTTCTCTTTCATTAATTTAAACGCTTGTAAATATGCCTTTGCTCCTAATTTTATTCCCGAGATTATATTTGCCATAAAAAATGTAAACAAAAAATCATAGGCTCCATTATAATAGAGCCTACATAATAACTTGATGTGCCCACGACTGGATTCGAACCAGCACACCTATTGGCACCACCCCCTCAAGATGGCGTGTCTACCAATTCCACCACGTGGGCTTAGTTCAAAAATACAACTTTATGATTGAAACAAATTTATTTTATAGGTAATTTTTAAACAACCTTCTTTAACGGGTTATTCTTAGGCTAGAATGTTTTTGAATTAGTTCTCCTAAACCATTTTTAGCAGTGAAATAATACACATAATTTCCATTTGGAACAGGTTCTCCATTTATCATGGTTCCATTCCATTGGAAATTGGCATCTTCTGATTTAAAAATCACTTTACTGCTTCTATCTAAAACTACAACCGTAAAATCGGTAAATCCTTCTGATTTAATCAATAAATAATCATTAGATCCATCTCCATTTGGAGTAAACACGTTTGGTAACAATATTTCTAATTTCTCTTCTTGGGTTTGACTTTCAGTAGTTTCTTCAGGAGCTTTACTGTTTTCAATAGGTTCTAAATTTTCTTCCGCTATTACTTGCTGTGGTTCTGGCGTTCCTCCTGTAACAATGTTTTCTTGGAAATATGTCTGATTTAACTCCTCATTATCTATTCCTTTTACCTCTTTAATAACTATTTTTTCAGGAACATTTCTTACCAAAAAACTATTTTCAGAAGGAATTAATTCAATAGTTTCAGGAACCTCAGAAACTGGTTTTTTCTCTTTTTTTGGCTTCTTTTTCTCATCAATAACTGTCTTTTTTGGTAAAACTTCTTGTTTTGATGGAGTTTCAGATACAATTACCGTCTTTTGGATTGGCTTTATTTCTTCTTTTATGGTTAAAGCTTGGTTATTGGATTTTGATGAGGTTTCTGAATTTGTTAAATATACATACGCAGCAATTACAATTGCTGCGGCAGATATTCCTATAAAAGATTTAATGAAAATTGACTTAATAGCGCTCATCGAAGCAGAGGATGCTGCTGAAGCCCCTATTTGAGAAGAAACAGCATTCCATAATTGAGGGTTAACAGGAACCTCATGAGAACTTAGTTTCTGTTTAAATAATTCTTTTATGTCGTCTTTTTCTTTCATTCTAATTTTTCTAAACGGTCTCTTAAGTATGCTCTTGCTCTTAAATACTGCGATTTAGAAGTGTTTTCTGTTACATTTAGTTTTTCAGCTATTTCTTTATGGCTATAACCTTCAATAGCAAACATGTTAAAAACCACTCTATATCCTGCGGGCATGTTTTTTACTAGATTGAGTAAGTCTTGTGTTTCTAAGGAGCTTGATGCCGTATCTTTATATTCTAATTTATACGAAACATCGTCTATTGGCTGATCAAACTTTGTTTTTGCATTTTTTCGTATCGCGTCTAAAGAGGTATTTACGATTATTCTTCTAATCCATCCCTCAAAAGACCCTTCTCGCTTAAACTCTTTTAACTTTAAAAAAACCTTTACAAACCCTTCTTGTAATACATCTTCTGCTAATTCGGTGTTTTTCATGTACCGAAGAGAAACAGAAAACATTTTTGGTGCATACTTGTCAAATAACGTTTTTTGAGCACGTGGATTTTGCTTTAAGCACATGTCTATGAGCTCGTTTTCATCCATCATACTATTTATTAGACTATTAAGGGTTTATAAAAGTTGCATTGCTAAAGATAAAGTTTCCCTTTTATTAAAAATAATTTATTGAATAGGAACTTTTATTACTTGATAAATTTCCAATGTTGTGGTATCATATACATAAACTAAAACATGCATGTTTGATGGATTGTGGTTTCCATCCAACTGGTTTGGAACTTCAAAGCTATAATTCACATAGTAATTATCATTAGACATCAAGTCCGCTGTTAAATTTATTCCAAATGGAGTAGAGCTTAAATTTCCTCTATGAATATCTCTATGCACATAAGAGGAATTGTGAGTGTTATCAGGCATTTTTTGATCACCAACAATAGAGTCTTCAATTAAATAAGAAACTATTGCTAAATCAGATAAATTTGGGTCTAGTTTTTCCACCTCTACATGGAGAAAAGCTCCTTTTGTTGTTGGATAATAATTTATTTTTCCCTGAATATTAACTTTTAAATCATTCGTATTTAAAATAGAACTAGTAATAGATGACCACGTAGTTGCCGTATGAAACATTAGCCCCCCCTCTTCTTTTCTATTTATTGTTCCTCTTGGATTACTTATATCAAAAGTATTATTATAAAAAAATGCACCCATTTGAAGGCCTTGTTGGTTTGTAAAATTTGTTGGATAGTCTGGTGGATTTACTTCTTGAAGATTAGTCATGCCCGAGGGGTCTGCTCCAGCATGAATTGCTGCAATAAAAACCCTTCCATAATTAGACGAATATAAATCGTGTGCCTCCACAGAAGCAAGAGGACAGTAAGAACATTGGTGGCCTGTAAATTCTTCTATTAAAACATTTCTATAGACATTTGTGTTAGGCGTTTGAGAAAAATCTGGCCATTCGTTAGCCACGTATTGACTCCAAACTCCAGGATATAATGTTTGGTCTAAATCTGAAGAATATCCTTCAAATGGTTTGTTAACTTTATCACAAGAAGTGAAAAAGAAAAAGCAGAAAAAAAAGCCGTATAGATACTTAAACATCCATACTAAGATACTAAAACCTAAATAATTACTGGATTGGGACTTTGATTACTTGATAAACCTCCCATGTTGTCGTATCATATACGTATACTAAAACATGCATGTTTGATGGGTTGTGGTTGCCATCTAACTGGTTTGGAACAACAAAACTATAATTCACATAATATTTATTGTTCGTCATTAAATCGTCTGTTAAGTTTCTTCCAAAAGCAGCTCCACTTAAGTTTCCTCTATGGGTGTCTCTATGGACATAAGAAGAATTATGCGTGTTGTCTGGCATTTTTTGATCGCCAACGATAGAGTCTTCAATTAAACAAGAAACTATTGCTAAATCATTAGACAAATTTGCATCTAGTTTTTCTACCTCCACATGTAAAAAAGCTCCTTTTGTAGATGGGTAATAATTTATTTGTCCTTGAATATTAACCTTTAAGTCGTTCGTGTTTAAAATAGAATTTGTAATGTTTTCCCAAGAATTTGGACTTTGAAAAATATTGCCTCCTTCGGATTTTCTACTAACTGTTCCTCTTGGGTTTCCACTAAATCCACCATCATTTGTTCCAAAGTATTCCCCTATTTCAAGGCCTTGTGCATTCGTGAAATTTGTGGGATAATCTGGTGGATTTACTTGCTGAAAATCACCCATTCCTTGAGGCCCAGCATGAATTGCTGCCACAAAAAGCCTTCCATAATTAGCAGTATATAAATCATGTGCTTCATCAGCAGCAAGAGGACAATAAATACATTGGTGCCCAGTAAAATCTTCTAAAAGCACATTTCTATCCGTATTTGTATTTTGAGAAAATGTTGGCCACTCATTTGCCTCGTAATCACTCCAATTTCCCGGGTATAATGTTTGGTCTAAATCGGTTGAAACGGATGGATAGGGGTTTTCAACATGATCACAAGATGAAAAAACTAAACTTAAAAAGAATAAAACAGGAAAAAAATATCGCATAATTAAAAGCTTTGAGTAAAACTTAAGGTTAATCCATTTGATGCAGGAACAAAACGACAAACTCCTCCAACACAAAACAAACCTGCTCTTTGTCTTCCATAGGTTATCATAAACCTGGTTGACTCTTTAATATACCCGCAAGAAAAAACTGGATAATGAACCCGCTTATCCTCATCAGGGTTGCCATAATTATATTGATTCATGACACTAAAAAACCATTTTGGAGAAATACTATACTCTATAAGAGCCGTTGCCCAGTCTCCCTTGTCATTTGCCTCTCCATTCTCTTTTCTCTTTACAAATAAGCCCTGTAATTCCGCTCTAATGGAATGCTTTCTGTTTATTTTATAAGACGCTTCTATAACGCCAATATGAGAGTTAATTATCCCTTTTGCATCATTAGAAATTTTAACGACATCATTATTTAAAACAATATTAAAATAGCTTAATGCTATTTTAAATTTCTTATTTAGCTTTCTAGTTATGTTAACATTAATGTCTCTCCAATATAAGCTGTCACTCATGTCAAAGGGTCTTGCTACATATGTTACGCCATTAGAATCAGAAGGGTTAATGGAGCTGGTATGCTTTATCGGCTCATAGGTGGTAGAGAAATTAAGGTTTATAGATGTTCCATACTTTCCCCCTAACTTGGTTTTTCTTGGAATCGTATATAATAACTCTGCTTGATATGCTACCTCTCCTAGGGGTTGTGTCGCATAAGGATATAATGTTGCAACTAGATTATATGTATGCGTTTTATTGAGTGCTGGTAAAAAATTAATAAAAACGTCTTGAAGATCTTTTGTTCTATCGGATCTATAACTCATATTATCGGCTGACTTTCCTGATAAAATAACACCAAAACCTTTTTGAGAATAACCTATGTTAAAAATAGATGCGTGGCCATAATTATAAATCATTCCATTATCGCTTGATGGATCTTGTTCTTTTTGAATATACTCGCCATCAATAAAAAAGTTTTTATACATAAATTTTGCTCTACCTCCATAAACCCCAACATTTTCAGGTAAAATTAACTCTGGAACATTGTCATATTGGTATTTACTTACAAATGACCCCCCTATCGTAATGTCTAGGTCTGATTCTTTTAAAAAAGGAACGGTTTCATTTAAATGAAATTCTGCATCAACTCCGCGAACAATTCCATCTGCATGAACGATTCTTCCTTGATCAAAAGAAAGTCTTTGGTATCCATAAACCCCTTTAAGCATAATTCCTTTTGCTGGCCTAACAATTAAACGAGCCCCATCAATTAAGTTGTCATAACCAAGGGCTCTATCTTCATATGCTCTTAAAGAAAGTCCTGAACCAAATTGTTCATAAAAAGAACCTAAGGTTACATCAATAAAGTCATTAGAATATCCAATGTAGCGCATTCCAAGGCCAGTTCCATCAAAACGAGCAGGATATCCTTGAATTCTGGGCAAATAAGACTCTATTCTCATTCCCGCCTTAAACCCACTATTCGTGTAAAAAACATTCATATAAGAGTTAAGCAAGCCTTTGGATGGAGGTTGATTAGCACCAATAACTGTGTCTTCATTCAAATACTGAAAAACACTCTCAATATTACCAGTTAATGTTCCGTTATCTTTCTCTTGAGCCTTAAATGAGAAACAAATAAATAAGACACCTATAGAACCTATTAAAAAATTCTTCATAAGAATTTATTTCGAGCTAAGTTTCAATATTTCATCATAAAGAATTTCCTCATCTCCAGAAGCATAATTATTATGAGAATAAACTATTTTACCTTCTTTATTTACAAGAAAAGTGTGTGGCACATTATTTACACCCATAGCTCTTTTTAAATCTCCATTTGGATCCATTAAAACAATATATTCCCACCCTTTTCCATTCACATAAATAGGAACGTTGTTTTTGGTTTTTGAATCGTCTATGGAAACAGCAACAAGAGTCACCCCTGTTTCATCTTGCCAATCCTGATAAATTTCATTTATAGTGTTTAATTCTTTTTTACATGGCGAACACCAAGTCGCCCAAAAACTAATTACAATGGGGCCATCAAGTCCTAGTTCTGAAATATTTACAGTTTTGCCTTTCATGTCTTTTAATTCAATAGAAGGTAGACTTTTTTCTCGAGTAGAATGATTCGATTTTTGAGAAAAGTAAAAAAAAGTAAAAAAAGTAAATGATATTAGTAATGTTGTTTTCATAGATTGATGTTTTTATGATGCACCGTTAAAAGTACAGTATTTTATTTAATTTTTTTAGGTGGGGAAAACTTTATTGTTTTTCTATACAGATAAATAAAAACAATAATAAAATAGACTAAAAAGAACAAGACTTCAAAAATATATCCATTAACGGTTAAATAAATAATACATAAGGAGCAAACAAAAGACAAGAACCCTAAAAGCAGAAATACATACCAAACTTGCCTGTCGTTTAACCCACTGTAGACTAAGTGGTGAGTGGTATGGTCTTTTCCTCCTTGCATGGGAGATTTTCCTTGTTTTAATCGATTAATTGATACCGTTAAAGAATCAACCGCCGCAGGAGTTAGGGCAACAAGGGTAATTATAATGCTTATCCAAGAATGATTATGTGTGGTTGCACCTAAATTCCATAGAAATTTAATGGAAAAAAAGGATACAAATAGACCTATAAATTGACTACCAGCATCTCCCATAAATAATCTTGAAGGATTGATGTTAAAATATAAAAAACCAATAAGCGCCCCTAACATAGCGACTAAACAATAAATCCAATAAGGCTTACTAACTATTCCTATAACATAGCAACTTGCTAAGCAAGACAATAAAGTAAAAAACACCGTTGTTGCAGTTATTCCATCCATATTATCTAACATGTTAAGGGCGTTCATTAAAGTTATTACCCAAACAATTGTTAATAATGAATCGATAATATTATTATGAAACAAGTCTATAACCGTTCCTGTTAAAACAAGGGTTATTCCACAAACAATTTGAATTAACAATTTAAAATATGGTTTCGTATCGTATGCATCGTCTGCTAATCCCATTGTAAAAGCTAGAGATGCAGAAATAAAAAGCCCCAAATATCTTAAATCGCCAAATAAATTTATTTCAGGTAAAATAATTAAGGACATTATTGTTGAAAACAAAAAGCCAGCAAACAAACTTATTCCTCCTAAAGAAGGCTTTGACTCATTACTCCATCTGATCAAGACATTATTTTTATTTCTTATTCCTAAAGATTGCGAAAACCGAAGAAGTAAAATGTTACTTATGTAAGAAATTACTAATCCACCTATAAAAAAAATGATGTGATAAAAGTCTATAATACTCATTAAAAATAGGTTTGCATTTCATTTAACAACTTTCCTTCATTGTCTTTTTGAGATAAAATTGGATTTTCCACACCCCAGTCTATCTTTAATTGAGGATCATTCCATAGAAGTGTTGCTTCATTTGCAGTAGAATAATAATTAGAGCATTTATAACTAAATATAGTATTATCGGCTTTTGTTAAAAATGCATGACCAAATCCTTCCGGGATCCATAATTGATGCTTGTTTTTATCATTTAGCAAAAAGCTTTCATGCTGGCCAAATGTTTTTGACTTGCTTCTCAAGTCAACAACAACATCTAACACCTCTCCTTGAACAACTTGAACTAATTTTCCTTGTCCAAAAGGAGGGGTTTGAAAATGAATACCACGTAAAACATTTTTCATGGAATGAGAGAGGTTGTCTTGAACAAAAGAAACGCTCCCAAAGAACTTTTTATACTTTTCAATGTTAAAAGACTCTAAAAAAAACCCTCTTGAATCTTTAAACACATTTGGCTTTATAATAAGCAACCCGTCTATTTTTGTTTTTTCGACTTCCATATGGATTTGATTTTTATCAAAATTCTAATTATAAATGGTTTTTCTTCTTCTTCTTCAGAATAATATCCAGAACCATAACCAGATGAACCATAACCGTAGCCATAACCGTAGCCATAACCGTAGCCATAACCATAACCATAACCGTAGCCATAACCATAGCCATAAAAAGACTTTCGTGTTTGAATACCATTTAAAACAATGTTTAAAGAGTTTATTTTTTGCACTTCGAATAGCTCTTGAACACGATGAACAAATAGCCTTTTAGAGTAATTAGACTTGAAAACATATATAGGTATATCGGCGGAAGCTAAAACTGATATCCCATCAGACACAATACCAACAGGGGGGTTGTCTATCATAATCACATCATATTTCTTTTTTAAAGTTTCTAGAGTTGCTTTAAATTCTTTACTTAAAATTAATTCAGATGGATTTGGGGGAATAGGTCCTGCTGTAATAAAATCTAAGTTTTCCAAATGAGATTTTCTTATTACGTTTTCTATCTTTTCATTTCCAGATAAAATATTACTCATCCCACTAATGTTTTCTTCGTTAAATCCATGATGAACTTTTGGTTTTCTTAGATCCAAATCGACAACTATGGATTTTTTACCCCCCACAGCTAACATTCCTGCTAAATTAAGCGCTACAAATGTTTTTCCCTCACCTGAAACAGAAGAAGAAATAGCATATACTTGAGCATTTTTATCTACAAAACTCATGTTGGAACGAATACTTCTTATTGCTTCTGCTAATCTCGACTTTGAAGAATCTGTTACCACAATTTGAGAATATTTCATTTTCTTTTTATAGAAAGGAACCGCTCCTAAATAGTTTGCTTTTTCTGGCAGCATATTTATCAAGTCATTAGGTCCAACAATATCGTTAAAAGAAACATATTTAAATAATAAATACGACACTCCTAAAATCAAGCCAAAAACAAAGGAAACCGTATAGATCATTCCTCTTTGAGGGGTAATTGGTGTGGAAGATACAACAGGTTTTTTTAAAATGCGATTTGCTGATGAATACCCTGCATTAGACAACACATACTCTATCTTTTTTTCAGTAAATAAGCTAAAGTATTTATTGTTTAATTGTTCTATATATTTTAAATCCTGATATCTCATTGCTGTTTCAGGAAGTTTATAATACTCTTCTTTTAACTTTTCAAGTTTCTCGTTTATTATATTTAATTCGTCTTTTAATTTTATTTCTAACCCATCAATGGTTTTTTTAATTGTTTTAAGTTTAAAATCAATTTTTCTGCTCAAAATTTTTGCCTCTGCATTTTCATCAGTTATTTTTGATTTTTGAACTTCTTTTTGCTCTAAAAGTTCAAGAAAAAAAGTTATTTCTGACATCAAATTTATGTCTGGTATTTGAGGTTTAAGTTTAAAAATCTCTAGTCTATCTAATGTGTCTTTTGTTTTTAGTTTAAATTGAAATAGAGCTAAAAGGGATTCTTCTTTATTAATTTTTGTTGCTTCCGTTTTTGATATTCTCTCAAAAATATCTTTACTTTTTTCAGATGGGTCCATCAAATTAGCTTCTTTTTGAAATTTTGCAAGTTTATCTTTTGAATCACGAAGTTCTTTTGAAAGAGAATCTAATTGGTTATTAACAAATGAAATTATTTGATCGTTTTGTTTTTTGCTTATTTCTTCTTCATAAATAAAGAAAACATCCATTATTGATTTAGAAAAATCACACGCCAAAATAGGATTGTTATGCTGACATACTATTTTAATCGTTTTTGCTTCAGGGTCTACTGGGGAAACGGTTAACGTTTTCGACAAATATTGAACTAATTTGGTTTTATCATTTATTACAAAATAAAGTCTGTTTTTTTCTGTTATTTTTTTAATTCCATTAATATTGTTCGCAATTATTGTTAATGAAAAACCTTTCGTTTGTAGTCTTTTGTTTAAAGACGTCTTAAAAGTTTTTAATTTTCCTCCTTTATTATATGTTAAAACCAACTTACTATCTTGTTGATTGTTTTCTATATTAATATCAATAGGCGTCTCAACAAGTGAACTATCTATAATCGAGTCTATTTTAATAGATATAAAGGGGTTTTTGTATAAGTCTTCGGTTAAAAGCTTTCCTTCTGAAAAAATACTTGCATCATAATCTAGGTTTTCAACTGCCTTTTTTAATAAAAGCTCTGACTTTAATAATTCAATATACTTGGATAAATCTTCTTCTTTTCTTTTTCCAAATGCCTCTGCCCCAAAAACTTCTCCAACTTTGTCTTCTTCAACTATTTGAATTATTCCTTCGGATTCATATACTGGTTTTGTATACCTCAAATAAAAAAAAGCGGCTGTAACAAAAAAAGAAATAAATAAAATCGGAGCAATCCAATGTCTTCTCAATATTTCTGAAAGAATCAAAGGGTTAAACTCCTTATTAATTATTTTTTGATTTCCTTTATTGCTCATTTATTATTGAGTTAAAGTTCTTATTATCGCATAAAGACTAAATGCTGAAAAAAACACCTGAAGCCAAGGCCCAGCCTCCTTTATTGTTCTATTTGCAACGCGTGGTCTATAATCCACATAAATATAATCTTCACTTTGAACAATCATGCTTGCTTCTTTAACGCCTTTTATTGTAGATAAATCTATTTTATATATTTCTCTTTGGTTATTTTTCATTTTACGCATTACACGTATGTTGTTTGATTTACTATATTCTGCTATTCCTCCAGCCATTGCTAAAGCCTCTAATAAAGTCGTGTTTTGATTTTTTAAATAGACAACCTGCGCTTTCCCTATACCTGTAAATACGATGACTCTTTGATTCGTCAATCGGATTTGAACAAATGGATCTATATAAGATTTAGATAAAATTGAAACAATTTTATTTGTTAATTCAACAACAGTTAATCCTGAGGCCTTTATAACACCTACTTTTGGAAGTTCTGTTGTTCCATCCAATCTGACCAAATAATCTCTTACTCTATTTTGATCCATTTGATTCACTTGCATTGTTTTTCCTTCTGCTCCGGACATATTATATAAAAACCTTTCTCCACTATTTGTGTAAAAAATAAAACTAAATCTATCTCCAGGGGAAACTTTATATTCCGTTTTGGGATTAATGGTCAATGAATCAAAGCTAAAATTTGACTCGTCATTTATAACAAACATTTGATTGCTATTTATTCTTTGCTTGTATTTCTGACAACTAACAAAAAAAGAAGATGCAATAATTATAAAAACTGCTATTTTAATTCCTTTTATCATTTTTTTCACTTAATAACTTTTCATAATGAGATTCTGTGTTCTTCACTAAAGTATTATAATGATACTTTTTTCCAACAAAATCCCATCCTTTAGAGGAAAAAGAGTTTCTTAATTCCTGGTCTTCTATTAATTTTAAAAGCTGAGATGCATATGCATGCAAATCATTTTTTTTAATAATAAAACCTGTTTCTTTGTTTTTAACAATATTTGAAACGCCACCAACATTTGTTGATATAACGGGTACGCCAGATGCTTGAGCCTCAATAAGACTAACCGGTGTGCCCTCATTGTCTGAAGTTAAGCATATAATATCCATTCCCGCATTAAATTCATCTATCTTTTTCACCCATGATGTCATACGGATATCTATTCCATGATGTTTCATTGTTTTTGTTTTTCTTTCAATATCCTGATAAAGCTCGCCATCTCCTACAATAAAAAAAACAACTTTTTTCGTCGTTTTTTGATGAACTTCATTGACTACTTGAAGAAAAAAATCATGGTTTTTTATTGGAACCAATCTCCCTGTTATACAAATTGCTATATGATCATCATTTAATTTGTGTTTTAATCTTATTTTAATCCTATTTTCAGTTCTATTTTCTTTAAATTTATTTAAATCAAAGCCCAGTGGTATTACCTCTATTTTATTCGGATGACAAATTTTATGTTCAATAGATAACTCCTGCTTTTGTTTTTCTGATATGGCGATAATGCTTGTTGTTTTCTTTGCTAAATAACGCTCAATAAATTTAAAAATTGTTGTTTTTGTTTTTCCAAAATAAGAATGAAAAACATGCCCATGAAAAGTATGTATAATTATTGGCACCTTGCATGAGTGGGCTGCTTTTCTGCCAAGTGCTCCTGCTTTTGATGCGTGAGTATGAACAATATCTGGGTTAAATTCTCTAATAATCTTTTTTAACTCCTTATATGCCATTCTATCTGAAAAAAAACTTGGATTTCGCTTCATTTCATTAAGAATTTTTGCTTTAACCCCGTATTCCTCTAAAATATGCATCGAATCTGCTTCCGTTTTTTCTGGTGCACCACCTACAAGCATCGTTTCATATTTATCAGAAAGTTTTTTAGTCAAAAAAACGGCATTATATGTTGGCCCCCCTATATTGAATCGATTAATTATTCTAAGAACGCGTATTTTTTTTTCTTTGTGCATAAAAAACTATATTCTTCTCTATTTAATTGGCTTATTTTTTGCTACATTGTTGAATGTAATTTTCAACTATGAATCTGCGAAAGTACACATTTCTTTTTTTCATTTTTACTTGCCTTTTTGCTTTTTCACAATCTTCTGTGCAATACAGTATTAATTTATTTGCAAATCACTCCTATTTTAAAAATGCAAGTATCTCTTTTTTAGCAATTGATTTATCTAATAACGATACTATTGCAAAATATAACCCTTATTTAAGTCAAACAAGTGCATCAACAACCAAACTTTTCACAACCGCCAGTGCATTAGAAATTTTAGGGCCTAATAAAAAAGCAAAAACAAGGTTATATATTCAAGGGGAAATTGATTCTGACAGCACTTTAAATGGCGATTTATGGATAAGGGGCGGATGTGATGTATCATTAGGAAGTCCTCGTTTTTATAGAAATAATGATTGTTTAAATTTTATAACCGATTGGGTTAGTTTACTTAAAAACAAAGGAATTAAAAAAATTAATGGGCATATTTATACTGATGGATCTGATTTTGGATATGATAGCGCTCCTAGTGGTTGGGCTTGGTCAGATTTAGGCAACTATTATGGCGCAGCAAGCTCCGGTATTTGTTTTCATGACAACATGCTTAAAATGGCCTTTAAAACCTTCGAGTACGGAAAAAAAACAGAACTAATAGGTACATTCCCGCCACTAGAAAAATTTAAGTTTAAAAACCACATAAAATCCGCTAAAATATATCATGATGCTGCTTATATATACGGAGGAATGCATTCTAAATACAAGTATGGAAAAGGTTTTCTTCCTGAAATGCAAGACTCCTTTATTGTTAAAAGCAGCATGCCCGATCCAGAGTTACAAATCGCAAATTTACTTAAGCAAGCTCTAAAAGATTCTTTAGATGATCGTGATTTAACCAAAATAGAAACACAAAAAAAACCTATTTCTTATGATTCCTTAAATCTTTTAATTCGCTATTCTGGAAAAAGTATTAAAGCAATTGTTCAAAAAACAAATACATATAGTGTGAATTTTTTTGCAGAAGGACTCGTTCAGTTAATTGCAAAAAAACTTAATAAAGTTGGCACAACTTATAATGGAACAAGAGCTATTAAGCGATTTTGGTCCAAAAAAATAAATACAAGGGGGTTATATATAACTGATGGAAGTGGCCTTTCAAGAAATAATGCGATTAGTGCTTCTCATTTTTGTTCTTTATTAAGTTATATGTCTAAATCAAAAAACTTTAATGCTTTTTTTTCTTCATTAGCTGTTGCCGGAAAAAGTGGAACGCTTAAAAAAGTTTGTTTAGGGCAATTAGCAGAAGGTC
Organism: Crocinitomicaceae bacterium; assembly: GCA_029247685.1. Taxonomy (GTDB): domain Bacteria; phylum Bacteroidota; class Bacteroidia; order Flavobacteriales_D; family Crocinitomicaceae; genus UBA952. The sequence goes on from JAQWKT010000053.1 coordinate 30,517, forward strand.
GTGTTTTTGCTAAAAGCGGAACACTTTCTAGAGTTAAAGCTTATGCTGGTTATGTGTATTCAAATAGTGGTAAAAAAATTGCATTTTCATTCTCCATAAACAATTATAATTGCCGGACCTCGGACGTTGTTAATTTATTTAGCAAAACCTTAAATGCTTTAGCTGTTTATTAAAAGGTTATTTGTAAAAATGCATCTCCTCTATATACTTATGAACAGGTTCGGTTAATAAATAACGAACATCTTTTCCTTCTTTAATGGATTTTCTAATAAAACTTGCAGAAATCTTCATTACAGGAACGTCCTCACAAAAAACAACGTTTTTGTTGTTATAAAAACTTGATGTTTTAGAAACATCAAAATCTTTTATTTCTGCTTCTTCTTGTTTTGTTAAAAGTCTTGGATAAACATAAATAGAATGATTTTTTAATATCACCTCATAATTAAACCATTTATGAAAATTTCTTAAATTATCCTCTCCCATTATTAAAGAAAAATCATTCTTTGGATATTTTTCAATAAACTTATTAAGAGTTTTAATTGTATAGCTTGGTTTTGGTAGGTCAAACTCTATGTCTGACGCTTTAAGTTTAAAATTATCATTAATCGCCTCTTTTACTAATAACAGACGATGAACATCTTTTAATAATGTTCGCTTGTTTTTTAAGGGGTTTTGAGGAGTAACAACTAACCATACTTGATCAAGGTCTGTAAAGTCAGCCATATAGTTTGCAATAACTAAATGCCCAACATGAATAGGGTTAAACGTTCCAAAATAAAGACCTATATTCATTTATTTAAATGTTTTCGCACTTCAAAAACAGCATGATCTATCGCTTTTTGTAAATTATCATTTAAAATAATTAAATCAAATTCATTCATAGAATGAAGCTCCGTTTTTGCTTTTTTTAATCGCTGTTGTATTTTCTCTTCTGTTTCGGTTTTTCTGTTTCTTAATCTATTTTCCAAGACATTAATATTTAAAGGTTTTATAAAAATAGATAACGCTTCCTCTTTTAATTGATTTTTTAAATTAATTGCACCCTTTACGTCAACGTCAAAAATAACCGCTTTGTTTTCAGACCAAAGTCTATTTACTTCACTTTTTAACGTTCCATAATAATGGTCTTTATACACTTCTTGCCATTCTAAAAACTCTTCCTTTTTAATTTTTAAAAGGAAATCATCCACCGATAAAAAACAATAATCTTTTCCTTTTATTTCATTTGGTCTTGGCTCTCTGCTACATGCAGATATTGAAAAAGAAAGTTCGTTAATTTCTTTTATTAAGGCATGAACAATGGTTGTTTTTCCGGCTCCTGATGGAGCAGAAACAATAATACTCTTGCCTTTTTTATTTAAAAAATTCATTTATAACGTATTTAAAACCTGCTCTTTTATTTTCTCTAATGCATCTTTCATCTCTACAACCATCTTTTGAATTTCTGCATGATTACCTTTGCTTCCTAATGTGTTTATTTCTCTACCTATTTCTTGAGAAATAAATCCTAACTTTTTTCCTGTATTTGGAAATTTCATTGTTTCCGAAAAATACATTAAATGGTTTTTTAACCTTGATTTCTCTTCCGAAATGTCTAATTTTTCAATATAATATATTAACTCCTGCTCCAACCTATCATTGTTTATTTTTTGAGGGTCTAAAATACTAAGTCCTTGTGTTATTTTCTTTTTTTGAGACTCTTTTCTAGTTTTTTCAAAAGGTTCTATTTTTTTAAGTCTATCATTTATATCAGAGAGATATAAATTAAACTCCTTTTCTATAGCCTTACCCTCTTGCAATCTAAATGAAGTTGTGTTTTCACAGGCTCTCTTTATTAATTCTAATATAATTTCTTCTTCTTTTTTATCTATTGAAGAATTTTCTTTTGTAAAAACATCTGGTATTCTTAAAATCACGGATAAATAGTCCGTGGAATTTTCTTTCCAACCCTTGTTTATTTGTTTTAACTCTTTGTAATAAGCGTTAAGTTTCTCTTTATTTATTGTCGTGGCCTTTTCTCCGGAGGTATCCTCTATATATATATTACAGTCTATTTTTCCCCTTATTAAGTTCTTAGTTAAGAGCTTACGAATGTGTAAATCTAAATCTTTGTATAGCGTTGGTATTTTTGTTTTGATTTCTATTGATTTGCTATTTAATGTTCGTATTTCTACAGTAATCTTTTTGTTGTTATATACACTTTCGGCCTTTCCAAAGCCTGTCATTGAACTTATCATTGCATTTTATGTTTTTTGCAAAAATATAAAAAGGATAAAAATAAATTATAAAACTATCTCTTCGATATATATTTCAGCCATTGTTTTGCTTGTTTTTTATTTAATACTCTAGGAAATTTATTTTGTGATCCCGACTTGCCAATAGAACTTAAATAATCGTAAAAAACCTTTACTGGTAAAAACTCTACTTTTGGTTTGCCTAAAGTGTATTTTCTAGCAGATTTATAATCGTCATTTAGCTTTGACAACTCCTTGTCAAGCATGCTCGAAAACACCTTTGTTGAAGTCTTTGTTTCTAAAGAAATATACCAATAATGATTTAAACTGTTTTCATCGGCCACTATTGTATATTCTATTATTTGTTTTTCTTCTTTTTTAGATAAAATTAATAACGCTTCATTAATATTTTCTAAGGAAAGATGCTCTCCACATAAACTTAAAAATTGCTTGATTCTTCCCGATATAATTAATTCTCTATCATGGATGTTTATAAACCTTATAAGGTCTCCTATTATATATCTCCAAAGACCAGCGTTTGTGGATATAACAAGTGCATAATCAATGCCTTCTTGAACTTGATTAAGAGTTAGGGCCTTGTTCTTGTTTTTTAAACAACCTTCACTATCAAAATACTCCGTATTAAAAGGGATAAACTCATAGAAAACTCCTGAATCCAATAATAATTTCATGCCTTTTTTATAAACACTTTTTTGAAAAGCAAAATAACCTTCGCTTGCTAAATAAGTATCTAATAAATAAATTTTATGTGAAGTTAATGCATTTAATTTATCAATATATGGGTCCATAAAAACACCACCATGAATATAAACACGCAGATTTGGCCAAATTTCATGGATAGACTTCAAGTTATAATGCATTATTATTTTTTCCATCAACATTATACACCAGCTCGGTATTCCAGCAATAATTCCAATGTTCCATTTTGGGGCGTTTGCAACGATTCTTTCTATTTTTTTATCCCAGTCCTTAATGCTTGCTATTCGAACTCCTGGTTTGGTAAATGGTGTAGCTACAATCGAGGTGTGTTTTTTTAAAATACCACTTAGATCTCCTTCTATGTGATTTTTCTTTTTTATTAACCTTGTAGACCCCCCTATTGCTAATACTTGAGAGCTAAAAAAAACATCTGGCAAATCAATTTCATGAAGAGTTGCCAGCTGTCTTATGCTAGTTCTTTGAAAGGACCTAATCATTTTTTCGGTAACTGGAATTCTTTTACTTGGTGACCCTGTTGTTCCTGATGATAAAGCATAATATTTAACTCTTCCTGGCCAAGTAATCTCTTTTTCTCCTGCTATGGATTTATTTAACCATTTATCATAAAATTCGTCGTATTCTGTTAAAGGAACATTTTTTTGGAAAGAATTAACCAGGTCTGGGTTTTTTAAAATATCAAGATATGAATGAGCAAAGCCGAATTGGGTATGTCTTGCTGAGGTTATTAGTCTTTTAAGCATTAAGAGTTGTTTTGTGTACTCCTCTCCTTTTAATTTGCTTATCTTATGACTAATAGCAGAGCCCTTTTTAATGAGTTTCCCTATGATCGGCATAATCTATTTTAATTAAAACTAATAAATTATTTTATCATTATTTCCACTCTTCGATTTGCTTGTTCCTGATATGCTTTTTTTGGTTTTAAGTAAATTGGTTTAGCATTTCCAAACCCAACAGCTGTTAACCTTGATCTATCTATGCCATATTGAATTAACCTTTTCATCACTTTTTTTGCTCTTCGTTTAGAAAGCATTATAGAACTTGATGTGTTTTTTCCTTTTGAATTAACGTGTCCCTGAATCTCTATATTAATAGTTGCATTCAGTGCTAAAAAATCAGCAACTCTCTTCACTTTTTCTTCCGCTCTTTTTTTCATAGCACTAGTTCCTGGATAAAATTGGATTTCCTCAAATTGTGCTGTAGAACCAACAGTAAGAGGTTTTAATAAAACAATCAATGTATCGTTACTTGTTAAAAACTTGTGATCTATGTCTTTTGAAAAATATCCCAGCCTATCTATTTTAATGGTTGATTTCGATGGTTTAGGGACAAATAAATATAAATCACTTGCTTTGTAAAAACCATCTAAATGTTTGTTTTTTGACTTTATAATTATGCTTGAAGTTAACGGTTTGTTTGTTTCATTATTAATTATTTTTAAATACGTTTTGATTGCCTTACCGTTGGTATAATCTGAAACGGTGCTATCTATTATCTCTCTTCCTTTATCGTCCACAGGGAAATACTCAAATTTAAAGTTTACTCTGAATTTTCTTTTTTCTTTACTTAAAAACAAAAAAACATACTTTTTATTTTCACTAACAAAGGTTTTTCTTGTTGTGTTTTTTGATTGAGGAGATATCACTTTTTTTGTTTTTAAATCAGCTGTACCCTCTTTTATATCCACGCATGACTTTTCTTTACTTGCTTCAAATAAATAAAATTGTATTCCATAGGCTTCAGGAGAAAGTTCAAAGCTTATTTTTCCATTTTGTTTAGGGTTAAAACTTGCCCAAATTTGGTTTTTTGGAATGGAGTCTTGATTATAAGTGTATATAGACTCTTTTTCATTGCCTCTAATCCCCATAAATTCAAGTAAATAACGACCCGACTCTGTAATGTTTATCATTCCTTCACATATAGAATGAGAAGCTTTTTTCTTTTTAAAAAGTTGTGCCTGTGTATTCTCTGAAAAAATCAGAAAAAAAGAAATTACTAAACAAATATTATTTTTAATAAACATTTCCTTCTTTTAAAACGTATTCTTATTCTTTATGTTTCAGTATTTTAAAATTCATTGACTTTAATTAATACATCACTTACATTTGCATTGCACTATTATTAATTTGAAATAAATTCAGATGTCTAAAATCACATATACAAAAACAGACGAAGCGCCTGCTTTAGCTACATATTCGTTTTTACCTATCATTAAATCTTTTGTTAAACACGCAGATATTCACGTCGATTTTAGTGACATTTCTTTAGCGGGTCGAATAATTGCCGTTTTTCCAGATTTTTTAGATGAAAATCAAATCATCCCAGATGCTCTTTCTGATTTAGGAGAACTCGCTAAAAAACCGGGTGCAAACATTATTAAGTTGCCTAACATCAGTGCATCTATTCCTCAATTAAAAAGTGCGATTAAAGAGCTTCAAGAGAAAGGGTATCAAATTCCTAATTACCCTGAAGATGTTCAAAACAAAAAAGCCGAGGAAATTAAAAAAAGATACGACAAAATAAAAGGAAGTGCCGTTAACCCTGTCCTAAGAGAAGGAAATTCAGATAGAAGAGCACCAAAAGCGGTTAAAGAATTTGCTAAAAAAAATCCCCATTCAATGGGAAAATGGAGTCCAAACTCAAAAACAGACGTCTCATTTATGAATGATGGGGATTTTAAAAATTCTGAAAAATCTATAACTATTACAAATAAAACAGAAGTTCAAGTTTTATTCACTAATGAACAAAAAGAACAAACAATTCTAAAAGAATCTATCCCTTTATTAAAAGGAGAAATAATCGATGCATCTTTAATGAGTAAAAAGAAATTAATTTCTTTTATTGACTCTCAAATAAGTTTCTGTAAAAACAATAATTTATTGTTTTCGCTGCATATGAAAGCAACCATGATGAAGGTTTCTGATCCAATTATTTTTGGTCATGCAGTAAAGTGTTTTTTTAAATCATTATTTAACGAGTACAATGATTTATTTCATGATATAGGGGTAAATGTTAATAATGGGTTTGGAGATCTTCTTAAAAAGATTTCTTCTTTACCAGAAAAACAACAAAAAGAAATCGATGAACACATAAAGCAATGTTATTCGAATAATCCAGATATAGCAATGGTTGATTCTGACAATGGGATAACAAATCTTCATGTTCCTAGTGATATTATTATTGACGCCTCAATGCCTGCAATGATTAGAAACTCTGGTCAAATGTGGGATAAAAATGGCCAGACAAAAGACACAATGGCTGTTATTCCAGATAGCAGTTATGCTCCTCTATATAAAGCAACGATAGATTTTTGTAAAGAAAATGGGGCTTTTGATCCTAAAACAATGGGAACCGTTCCTAACGTTGGTCTTATGGCTCAAAAAGCAGAAGAATATGGCTCTCATGATAAAACATTTGAAATTTCTGAAAAGGGGGTTGTTCAAGTGTTAGATAAGTATACAGGAGAAGTTCTACTTGAGCATCAAGTAGAAAAAGGAGACATCTGGAGAATGTGTCAAGTAAAAGATGCTCCTATTCAAGATTGGGTTAAATTAGCGGTTAAAAGGGCAAAAGCAACTAATTCACCAGCAATTTTTTGGTTAGACAAAAGTAGGTCACATGATTCAGAACTAATTAAAAAAGTTAATCTTTACTTAAAAAACTACAATTTAACTGGGCTTAATGTACAAATACTCTCTTTAGTCGATGCTACTAATTTTACTCTAAAAAGACTAAAAGAGGGAAAAGACACTATCTCTGTTACAGGAAATGTTTTAAGAGACTATCTTACTGATTTATTCCCTATACTAGAACTAGGCACCTCAGCTAAAATGCTATCTATTGTTCCCTTAATGAATGGGGGGGGATTATTTGAAACAGGTGCAGGAGGGTCAGCTCCTAAACATGTTCAACAGTTTAATAAAGAGGGCCATTTAAGATGGGACTCCTTGGGTGAATTTCTTGCGCTTGCTGTTTCTCTTGAATTTATTGGCGAAAAAGAGGATAACAAAAAAGCAAGCCTTTTAGCAAAGGCGCTTGATGAAGCGACAACCTCTTTTTTAATGAATAACCGATCGCCATCAAGAAAAGTTAATGAAATAGATAATCGAGGCAGCCATTTTTATTTGGCGTTATACTGGGCTAAAGAACTTTCAAAACAAAATGAAGATGAAAATTTGAAACACTTGTTTTCTTCTGTTTATGACCGTCTGTCTGAAAATGAAACTACAATAATAGATGACTTAAACAACTGCCAAGGAGAAGCAATAAATACCCTTGGCTATTATAAACCAAACGATGAAATAACTGCTTCAAAAATGAGGCCAAGCAACACTTTTAATGAAATTATTGACTCATTATAAGGCTTTTGTAGGCTTACTTTTTTTTGCTTCTTTAGGGTGTAAAAGCATTAATGTACCCATTCCTGAGGAAAACCATCAAATAGGGTCATTTGTTAAAAAACAAGAGCTTTCAATAATTGATGTTCCTGTTACTGTTGATTTGGATTTATTGTTTAAAACAATAAATAATGTGGTCCCCAAAAAATTTATTGGATCTGAAAGCTTATGTGAAGGAGTAAGTTTTTCATATGTTCTCGAAAGGAATCCTATTTCTTATAAAACAAAAGATAAAAGTCTTTCTCTTGTATTTAATGGGAAGTATAAATTAAATTTAAATTATTGTCCCAAATGCACCTATCTTTTTGATAAAAAAGGAAGTTGCATCACTCCGAGAATTGCTTTTTCTTGTGGTGAAAATGAACCGATGAGAAATGTTTCTTTTTCTTTTTTTACAAAACTTAATATCAATAACAACCTTTCTTTATCAGCCAACACTAAATTAACGCATCTAGATATTCTTGATCCATGTAAAGTAACTGCTTTTAACTTTGATATAAGCTCACGCGTGAAAAAAGAATTTGAGCTTTCATTAAAAGATTTTGCAGCTGAAATAAATAAAAAAATTTCCTCTTTTGATTTAAAAGGAAAAATTTCCTCTGTTTGGAATGATTTTTCTAAACCAATAAAAATAAAAGATCTTGGTTTTTTTTATTTACAACCTTTTCAATTTTCAGCTAGTGAATTTTCTTATTCTAAAAATTCAGCAAAAATAAACCTCTCTTTTGTTTCAAAACCTTCCTTGTTTACAAACGATACTGTTAAAGTTTTAAAGAAACCTTTGCCAAGCTTAACAAGCTATCTTAAAAAAGATGGGTTTAACATTCAGCTTGACATAAAAGCTAGTTATGACTCTCTTTCTTCTATTATCAATAATAAAATTTCGGGTAAAAAAATTAAAATAAAAGGAAGGTTATTTCGATTTGAAAGTTGTTCTGTCTCATCTACAATAAACAATAAAATTTTATTCAAAATAAAATTTTCTGGGAGAAAACATGGGTTTATTTATTTAATAGGGTCTCCCGTATTTGATAAGGAACAACAAGTTCTTTATTTCAAAGATGTTTCTTTTAGCCTAAAAACAAAAAACCATTTACTTAAGTCCTCTAGCTGGATTCTATCGCCGACTATTTGTAAATACATTGAGTCTGCTTCTATTTTAGACCTTCAAAAAGAATTTTCTAAAATTAAAACTGTTCTTGAAAAAGAGTTAAACAATAAAAAAGTAAATGGTTTTCAACTTAAATCATCAATAAACTCTCTAAGTCTAATTGAGTTTTTAGCAATGAAAAAAAGTCTTTTTCTTCGATTAAATTTAACCGGGAAATTGTCGGTTTTTTATTAATCCTTTTTTAACTCTACCGAAAAAATTTCTTTCCAAAAATCTGCTTGTGTTACTCCTTTTGTTTTTAACATTTTAGGAATAATGCTCTCGTTTGAAAAACCAGGAGTGGTATTTACCTCTATCACTACTGGTTCATTTTTTACAAGTACATAATCTATTCTTGAAATAGATCTTAATTGCAATAAAGAATATATTTTTTTAGAGAGGTTTTCTGTTTTTATCTTTTCTTTTTCTGTTATTCTTGCTGGGGTTATTTCTTTAGAGTTGCCATTATATTTTGCATCGAAATCAAAAAAATCATTTTCTGTATAAATTTCTGTTAAAGGAAGGGTTATTAATCCTTTTTGTCCTTTATAAACTGCACAAGTTATTTCTTTTCCATCTAAAAAAGACTCTAAAAGAACCGTTTTTCCTTCTTTAAAGGCATTATTAATTGCTTGGACAAGATCTTTTTCGTGTAAAACTTTTGAAATCCCATAACTTGATCCAGAATCTGTAGGTTTAACAAATAATGGTAAACTTAGGTTGGTAATAATTTCTTTTGTATTGTACGTTTCTCCTTTTTTTATTAAAATTGCTTTTGCAACAGGAATATTAAACCCTCTTAAAAATTCATTACAAAACCATTTGTCAAAAGATAACGCCGAAGCAAGGGGGCCAGAATTTATATATGGAAGATCGTTTATCTCGAGAAGCGCTTGAATTTTTCCGTTTTCTCCTGGGTCTCCATGAACATATACTATAGCAGCTTGAAGTTTTGTTTTCGTTCCATTTAAAATAAATGAACAATCGTTCTTATTAAAAGAGGTTTTTGTTCCTAAAATTTCAACAAACCACTCTTCCCTATTCACAAAAATTAAAACCCCAGTATAATCTGAAGGAATATTGTTTATTATATTTTTTGCGCTTTTAACAGATATGTTATATTCCGATGAAAAACCCCCACAAAAAACTCCTATATAATCCATTCTCTAATTAAAAATTTTATATAAAAATATTTCTTTCTGATTAGATGTTTTTTTTTATTCTAAAAAGTTATTCCATTATTATAGTGAATAAGTCTTTTTATGATTACATCATAATTTTTTTTGCTTTATTCATCATCTGAACCCCGTGAACCAAAGAAGCGCCTCCCCTAATGGCTGATGATACATGTACCGCCTCCATTAATTGTTCTTCTGTATATCCTTTTTCTAAAGAGTCTGTAGTGTAAGCATCAATACAATAAGGACACTGTATAGCATGAGAAACAGCTAAGGCTATTAAAGACTTCTCTCGCTCGCTTAATTCGCCTTCTTTAAAAACTGAGCCATAGTAATCAAAAAACTTATCCGATAACTCTTTTCCAAAATCTTCGATTTGACTAAACTTCTTTAAATCTTCAGGGTTATAATAAGTTTCCATAATCTTTATATTAGTATGCTCTTGTTTTTATGTTTTCTTTCCAATTTATAAATGCTTGATTCACCACTTTATTTCCTCCTGGGGTTGGATAATTACCACTAAAATACCAATCTCCTTTGTTGTTTGGGCAAGATTGATGAAGGTTTTCTATTTTCTGATAAATGATTTCTACCTTCGTTTTCAATTTCGATGGAGTTAGAATTTCAGCTATTTTTTCTGAAATTTCCTCTGCTGAAAAAGGTTTATATATTTCCTTAACATAATTTTTCACTTTTTCTTTTGGGAGATTCTTTTGAGAAAGACATTTTTTATACACCTCTTCTATAACCACTTCTTTATTTGTGCTTTTTAATAATTCTATAGCCGCCTCAAAAGCAACAAAATCTCCAAGCCTCGCCATATCAATACCATAGCAATCTGGATATCGAATTTGAGGGGCAGAAGAAACAACAACTATTTTTTTTGGGTTTAAGCGATCTAAAATTCTTAAAATGCTTTGTTTTAATGTCGTCCCTCTAACAATACTATCATCAATAACAATAAGATTGTCTTTTTTGGGGCTTATCGTACCATAAGTTATATCATAAACATGAGCAACTAAATCATCCCTTGAATCATCTTGCGTAATAAATGTCCTTAGTTTTGCGTCTTTAATTGCTATTTTTTCTGTTCTGACTTTTTTCTTAAGTATTTTTTTTATCTCTTCTGGGCTAAGCTCTTTTTTTAAACTTAAAATTTCTTTTTGTTTGCTTTCATTTAAAGAGTCCTGAAGACCTTCCACTAATCCATAAAAAGAAACCTCTGCTGTATTCGGAATAAAAGAAAAAACGCTATTATTTATGTCTCCTTGAATGCTTTCTATAACCTGAGGAACCAAATTCCTTCCTAATAATTTTCTTTCTTTATATATCTCTTTGTCTGATCCTCTAGAAAAATATATTCTCTCAAAAGAACATGCTTTTTTTGTTTTGGGCTCGTTAATTAACACTTCTTTGCAACTTCCTGATTTCTTTAATATTATAGCATGTCCGGGAGTCAATTCTTTTATTTGTTCGAAGGAAACATTAAAAACAGTTTGAATAACAGGGCGTTCAGAGGTTACCACAGAAACCTCATCATCATCGTACCAAAAAACTGGCCGTATTCCATTAGGGTCTCTTAAAACAAACGCATCTCCATGCCCCAAAAGACCAGCCATAGCATAGCCACCATCCCAATCTTCTGAAGCTCTTTTAAGTATTTTTGCAAGATCAATCTCTTTTGCAATTTCTTTATATATTTCTCTATTATTTAATTTGCTGTTAGAGTATTTTTTTAACATTTCGTCATTTTCAACATCCAAAAAATGTCCTATTTTCTCCATTACCGTTACCGTGTCTGATTTTTCTTTTGGATGTTGGCCAATTCTAACTAAAACATCAAATAACTCATCTACATTTGTTAGGTTAAAGTTTCCTGCAACCACAAGGTTTCTTGTAATCCAATTATTTTGTCTTAAAAAAGGATGACAGCTTTCAATAGAGTTTCGGCCAAAAGTTCCATACCTTAAATGTCCTAAAAATAACTCTCCTGTGAAGCCAAAGTTCTTTTTTAAATAGTCGGAATCTTTTAAAAGCTCTGGTGTTTTTTCAGAAGCTTCCAAAAACCGGCTATTTATTTTTGAAAAAACATCTTGAATAGGAGACTTTTTTGCTGATCTTATTCTAGAAATATACCTTTCCCCTTGTTCAACATCAAACTTGATATTTGCAACCCCAGCACCATCTTGACCTCTATTATGTTGCTTTTCCATTAATAAATGAAGCTTGTTTAAACCATAAAAAGCTGTTCCATATTTTTCAATATAAAAACTTAATGGTTTTTTTAGTTTTAAAAGGGCTATTCCACATTCATGTTTTATAGAATCACTCATATTTTTTAGAATAAATTTTTACGTTTACGAATTTACAAGTAAAATTTGATTTGTTTTAACCTTTTTATGGCTAACATATTATTACCTTTGCATCTGATAAATAATCATTGTAAAATATGTCTTCAATAAAAATAAAATCTGCACTTATTTCCGTTTTTGACAAAACAGGAATAGAAGATATCGTTAAAGAGCTTCATGAGAATAACGTCACTATACATTCTACTGGTGGAACAGAGAAACACATTAAGAATCTTGGTATTCCGGTTGTTCCTGTTGAAGATCTTACTTTTTATCCATCTATACTTGGCGGAAGAGTAAAAACATTACATCCAAAGATTTTTGGAGGGATTCTTAGCAGAAGAAAAGATGAATCTGATTTACAACAAATTAAAAAATACGAAATCCCCTTAATCGATCTTGTTATTGTTGATTTATATCCTTTTTCTCAAACAGTTAAAGACGGAGGAAAAGAACAAGAAATAATTGAGAAAATAGACATTGGAGGAATTTCTTTAATTCGAGCTGCAGCTAAAAACTTTGAAGACGTGGTTATTGTTCCCGATAGATCTTTTTATTCTGACTTGGTTTCTATTTTAAAACAAAAAAAAGGAGAATTTTCTCTTAATGAGAGAAAAAGGTTTGCAAAAGAAGCTTTTAGGGTTTCGTCTGAATATGATCATGCTATTTTTAATTGGTATAGTGACGGATATATTAATGACAAAGAGAATGTTTTATCGCTTAGATATGGAGAAAACCCTCACCAAAAGGGAACTTTCCACGGAAACTTAAACAGCCTTTTTGATAAAGTCCACGGAAAAGATCTTTCCTACAATAATCTTCTTGATATTGATGCGGCCATTAATCTTATGCAGGAATTTAAAAATGAGAAACCGACATTTGCTATTCTTAAACACAATAATGCTTGTGGCCTTTCAACTAGAGATTCGCTACTACTAGCATATAAAGAAGCTCTTGCTGGAGATCCAATAAGTGCGTTTGGAGGAGTTTTGTGTGCCAATAAAGAAATTAGTTTAGAATGCGCGGAATTAATGCATAATTTGTTTTTTGAGGTTATTATTGCTCCTTCTTATTCTGAAGAAGCGCTTGCGGTTTTAAAGCAAAAAAAGAATCGTATTATTTTAATTCAAAAAGAATTCTTTCCAACCGATTATAATGTAAGAAGTGTTTTAAATGGTCTTTTAAAGCAAGATAGAGACAACAAAACCGAAAAAGTAGATGATTTAAAAATTGTTTCGAAAAACACACCAACAGAAACAGAAACTGAAGACTTAATTTTTGCAAATAAAATAGCAAAACATACAAAATCAAACACCATTGTTTTAGCAAAAAACAAACAGCTTCTTGGAAGTGGCACTGGACAAACTTCTCGTGTTGATGCGCTTAAACAAGCTATTCAAAAAGCAAAAGCATTTAACTTAGACCTTGATGGATGCGCAATGGCATCGGACGCTTTTTTTCCTTTTCCTGATTGTGTAGAGATAGCAAATAATGCAGGCGTCCAATCGGTTATTCATCCTGGAGGATCTATAAAAGATCAATTATCTATCGATTTTTGTGATTCCGTGAATATGAAAATGGTTATAAGTGGCACACGTCATTTTAAACATTAAATTTGTATAGCATCAATTTTTTTATTTAACGCATTATTTTAATATGGGGCTTTTTAGTTTTTTCACACAAGAAATAGCAATCGATCTTGGAACGGCAAACACCTTAATTATTCACAACGATAAGGTTGTGGTGGATGAACCATCTATTGTAGCAAAAGATATACAATCTGGAAAAATTGTTGCTATTGGAAAAAGGGCGCAACAAATGCACGGAAAAACCCACAAAAAAATTGAAACTGTTCGTCCTTTAAAAGATGGGGTTATTGCAGATTTTCAGAGTGCTGAGCAAATGATTCGAGGAATGATTAAAATGATTAATCCTGGCAGAAACTTATTTAACCCTGCTTTAAGAATGGTTATTTGTATTCCTTCTGGAATTACTGAAGTTGAAAAAAGAGCTGTTAGAGATTCTGCTGAACATGCTGGAGCAAAAGAAGTTTATTTAATTCATGAGCCGATGGCTGCTGCTATAGGAATAGGAATAGATGTGGAAGAGCCTATGGGAAATATGATCATCGATATTGGTGGAGGAACTTCAGAAATTGCCGTTATTGCTCTAGGTGGTATCGTTTGTGATAAATCTATTAGAGTTGCTGGGGATGATTTCACACAAGACATAGAAGAGTATATGAGAAGACAACACAATATGCTTGTTGGAGAACGAACTGCTGAACAAATAAAAATTGAAGTAGGAGCGGCAAACCCAGAACTAGATGAGCCGCCAGAAGATTATGCCGTTCGGGGAAGAGATTTGGTTACTGGAATACCAAAAGAAATCGTCGTTTCTTATACAGAAATTGCATACGCCCTAGATAACACTATTTCAAAAATAGAAGAAGCTATCTTGAGTGCACTTGAAATGACTCCTCCTGAACTATCAGCAGATATTTATAGAACTGGTATTTATCTTGCTGGTGGCGGTTCTATGTTAAGAGGTTTAGATAAACGTATTTCAGGCAAAACAAAGCTTCCTGTTTGGATTGCCGAAGACCCTTTAAGAGCAGTTGCAAGAGGGACAAGTATTGCTCTAAAAAATATTAATCAATACCAATTTCTTATTCGAGACTAGTTATTTCGAAATAGTTGCTTGATTTTTTTAGTTATTAATGAATAAATTATTCTCATTTATTAAAAGGTTCAGGGCTTTATTTGTTTTTATCTTCCTGCAAATTATAGCTCTTAACGCCTATACTAGTTATTTAAAATATCCTAATTCAAAAGTATTAACTGCGGCATGGACCTTCAGTTCTTTTTTTATGGAAATAAAAAATAACTTTTCCTCATATCTTTATCTTAAAGACAAAAATAAATCCCTTCAAAAAGAAAACATTGAATTAAGAAAAAAAAACGAATCTAGTTTCATTTGCTTGAATAAACAGACCGGCAAGGTTAACGACTCTATTTTTCACCAACGATATGATTTTATTTCTGCTAACGTGATAAACTCCACAACAAATAGAAGAAATAATTTTTTTACTCTTGACGTGGGGTCACTTCAAAAAATAACGCCAGGAATGGGCGTTTATTCTTCCCAAGGAATTGTTGGAATTGTTCATGGGGTTAGCGATCATTTTTCTTTAATAAAATCGGTCTTATCAAAAGAGATAAACATCGCTATAGAAATTGAGCCAAGCATGAGTTTTGGGTTTCTTGATTGGACAGGAGAAAACGCTAAAACAGGTTTAATTACAGGTGTTTCAAATGATGCAATAATAAAAAAGAATAACCGCGTAAAAACTCGAGGAGGGCTTTTGTTTCCTAGGGGTCTTTCTGTTGGGACAGTTAAAGAGGTTAAAAAAATTGAAGGGAAGCCAGAATGGGAGATTTCTTTTAATTTCTCAGAAAATTATAGCCATTTACAAAATGTTTATGTGGTAAAAGATTTGTTAGGAACAGAACAAAAACAATTAGAAACCAAAAAATGATGCGTAAATTAATTTTAGGAGGGTTTTTTGTTTTTGTTCTTCAGATCTTTTTTTTAAATGGTCTTGATTTTTCTTCCTCGGTATATATAATGATCTATCCGCTTATTCTTTTTCTTCTACCGTTTAATACGAAGCCTGTTTTTTTGTTTGTTTGGGCTTTTCTTTTTGGGTTTTTAATAGATTTTTTCTCAAATAGTTTTGGTCTTCATGCTTCTTCTCTTGTTGCGGCAGCAGCTATTAGGGTTGGCGTTTTTTATTTGCTAACCCCTAGAGATGGATACGATTCTATTCTTTTTCCTTCCATAAAAAAATTAGGATTGAAATGGATTTTAACCTCCTTTTCTTTCATTCTTTTTTTTCATCATTTTTGGTTTTTTTGTGTCGAATATTTTAGTTTTAATGCAACTTCTATAATTTTAAAAAACACCTTTCTAAGCTTTTTCTTTTCTTTTATTTGTTGTGTTTGTTTTTATGTTCTGTTTTTTTTTAAAAAACTTAGTAAATGAATCTCAACAATAGAAAATATATCATTCTTTTTTTTATTGTTTTTATTGGTGTTCTATATTTTTTTAGGTTAATTCACATGCAATTAATCGATGTTTCTTGGAAATTACGCGCTCAAGAAATTTCCGAAAAAAGAAAAGTAATAATTCCTGCTAGGGGCGTTATTTTTGATAGAAACAAAAATAAAATCGTTTCAAACATAACTTACTACAACCTAATGTTTGTTGAAAAAAACATTGTTGATTTAGACACTTCTTCTTTTGCTAAATTAGTAAACATGAGTGTAGAAGATGTTAAAAAGAGATTCTTAGAAATAAAGAAAAAACAAGGAACCTATTATAACAAAAACACAAAAAAAAGAACCTCTAATTATTTAAAATCAAGGGCTTATCCTTTTTTAATAGAAATTACTGCTTCAGAAATGGCCACCATTGCTCCATACTTAAATCAGTTTAAGGGGTTTTATAAAGAATCTACTAGTATGCGATTATATCCTTATAATAATGCCGCAAACATTTTAGGATATATTGCCGAAGTTAGCCCTCAAAATATTAAAAACGATCCTTTTTACAAAGCCGGCTATAATATTGGAAAAACAGGTATTGAACGTTATTATGAAAAAGAATTAAGGGGTGAAAAAGGGGTTCATTATTTAATCAAATCTGCACAAAATAATGCTGTAGAACCATATGAAAACGGGATTTTTGACACTCTCGCTACTCAAGGAGCATCAATCAGTTTAGGTTTGGATATTAAGCTGCAACAATATAGCGAGAAGTTAATGCAAAATAAAAAGGGTTGTGTCGTGGCTATAGAGCCTTCTTCAGGAGAAATATTAAGCCTTGTTTCTTCCCCAACATTTGATCCAAATCTTCTTGTTGGAAAAAAAAACATCTCTAAAAATTATCCTGCATTAGTAAAAAACAAAAACAAGCCTTTATACCCTCGGCCTCTTGCCGCAGAATATCCTCCAGGGTCTATTTTTAAACTTGTTCAGTCTTTGATTGGGTTACAAGAAAAAGTAGTTACGCCTAATTCTAGTTTTCCTTGTACAAAAAGCATGGTTGGCTGTCATAACCACCCTAAAGCAAAATCAATTTCTGAAGCAATAAAATATTCTTGTAATCCTTATTATTATTATTTAATGAGAAAGGTTATACATCAAAAAGAAAATAAAAACCTTTTTATGGATGCTGCTATTGGATTAGAAAAATGGGTAAAGTATATGCATCGTTTTAATCTAGGAAAAAAGATAGAAACGGATATACCAGGATTAAGAAGTGGACTAATTCCCGATGTTCGTTTTTATAATAAATGGTATGGTAAAAATAAATGGAAGTTTTCTACGATTCGTTCAATTGCTATTGGTCAAGGTGAAGTTAAGTTAACGCCTATTCAAATGGCTAATATAGCGGCTATAATAGCTAATCGTGGATGGTATTATACTCCTCATTTTATAAAAAAAATAGAGAATAAAAAAATAGATGAAAAGTATACCACAAAAAATCAAACCGGCATAAATAAAGAATATTTTGAACCTATAATATCTGGAATGCATAAAGTCATTTATGAAGCTGGCGGAACCGCTCGTTTGGCAAGAATAAAAGACATTTCTATCTGTGGAAAAACTGGAACAGTGCAAAATCCACATGGCAAAGACCATTCGGTTTTTATTGCCTTTGCACCAAAAGATAATCCAAAAATTGCTGTCGCTGTTTTTGTAGAAAATGCTGGTTTTGGTGGGACTTGGGCGGCGCCAATAGCAAGTTTAGTTATTGAAAAATACATTAAAGGAAAAATAGAAATCACCAAAAAAGAAACTCGTGTTCTTGAAGCAAACTTATTAATTAACACAAAAAATGAGAAATAATAAGGGCTTATTTAACAATTTAGATTGGATTTTAATTTTAATCTATTTTCTGCTTGTTTCTATTGGTTTATTAACTATTTATTCCGTTGCTTATAACGAAGAAAACGCTTCTCTTTTTTCTTTCTCTGAAAAATACGGTAAGCAGTTTTTCTTTGTTTTAATAGCGCTTTTTTGTGGTTTTATTCTATTCTTAATTGACGCGGATATCTATAAAAAATTTGCTGTTCCTATTTATTTTTCGGTAATTTTTATGTTACTCATCGTGCTGTTTATGCCTCCTATAAACGGAGCGAGATCTTGGATAGGAATAGGTCCTTTTGGAGTACAACCAGCCGAGTTTGCAAAAATTGCAAGTGCTTTATTACTTGCCAAATACCTTAGTTCTATCGACTTAAAACATCAAGATAGTAAAAAGCTTTTTTTTGCTTTAAGCATTCTTTTTCTTCCGATGGGGCTTATTTTATTGCAACCTGACGCAGGAACATTTTTAGTTTTCACTTCTTTTTTATTTGTTTTTTATAGAGAAGGGGTTTCTTTTGATCCTTTCTTTTTGTTTTTTATCAATAACCTTTTACGATTAAACTATAAAAGAACTTGGATCGGGGTTCATTTTATTCCTATTGCTTTTATTTTTATTGTTCTTGCTTTACTTGCTTTACTAAGCAACTCATATTCCTTTAATTTATTCTCTTATAAAATAAATGGGTTTTATTTGTTAATTCTTTCTCTTTTTCTTTTTTGTACTTGTTTTGGTTTTATTTTTTATCGCTTTGGAAATAAAAGAGAGAGGAAAAATTCCATTATTGCTGTTTCCATTGCTTTTGTTTTAGCTGGACTTGTGGTTTCAACAGTACACTTGTGCTTTAATAAATTAGCCAGTCATCAAAAAAACAGAATCGAGTTATTTTTAGGTATAAAAAGTGATCCGGATGGACAAGATTATAATAGAAATAGGGCAATGGCAGCTGTTGGTTCTGGTGGGTTTTATGGAAAGGGGTATAAAAATGCTTCGGTATCAAGTGTTAAAACAAACCATGTTCCTGAAAGCGAAACCGATTTTATTTTTTGTCCTTTTGCAGAGGAGTGGGGTTTTCTCGGATCTGCTTTTCTACTCTTTTTATTTCTCGCTTTAATTATCCGTATTATTATTATTGCGGAAAGGCAACGCTCTTCTTTTAATAGAATTTATGCGTATTGTGTTGCCATGATTTTATTTTATCATTTAACTATTAATATTGGAATGAACATTGGCTTTGCTCCTATCATAGGAATTCCTTTGCCCTTTTTTAGCTATGGAGGCTCTTCTATTTTATCTTTCACTATTATGCTTTTTTTGCTTTTAAAACTTGATAGCCAAAGAATGAACGCCTTAAGTTAAAGCAATAGTTTTTGTTTAACTTTACATTTTAGATTACCTTTTTATGAAGCGAAAATATATTTTTATTTCCCTTTTTTGGATTTGTATTGTTTCCCCTGTGGTCGTTTTATATTGTCTTTTTGCTTTTCAAAAGGAAGAAGAACTTCCTTCGGTTGCTATGCTGGATGCTCCTCCGGAAATGTTAGCCTCATTGGTTTTGTCAGATAATGGAGATACGATAGGTAGATACTTTAAAATTAATAGAACCTCTACTAGTTATAATGCAATCTCTCCATATGTTATTGATGCGCTTATCTCCACTGAAGACGAAAGATTTTATGAGCACTCTGGTATCGATTTTCGTGCTTTGGCGCGAGCGATTAAAGGATTAGGAAAATCGGGAGGAGCTTCAACTATTACACAACAATTATCCAAACTTATTTTTACCCTTCAAAAAAGAAAAGAAAAAAAGAAGCCTTCTTCTGGAATGCTCTCAAGAATCAACGAAAAAGTAAAAGAAAACATTATAGCAACACGTCTAGAAAAAAGATATTGTAAAGAAGAAATAATAACCATGTACCTTAATCAATTTGATTTTTTACATAATGCTGTTGGAATTGAAAATGCGGCAAGAGTTTATTTTAATAAATCCCCTTTACAACTTAATAAAGTTGAAGCAGCAACCTTGGTTGGAATGTGTAAAAACCCTTCTTTATATAATCCATATAGTTTTAAAAGAAAAGACTATAAAAGGAAAATTGCTAAAAAGAAGGGAATATCAATAAAAAATGTAGCAAAAACAGAGGTTAATGCATTGCGAAAGAAAGATTCATTAAGAATGGTTAACCGAAGAAACCAAGTATTAATGCAATGGTTTAAAAACAGCAAAAGCAATAATCCACATGTTAAAAACAAACTAACACAAAAAGAAGTAGACTCTTTAAAAAGAAAGCCTATTGTTGTTAATTATCAACAAGTCGATCATAAAAAAGGGCTTGCTCCATATTTTAGGGAAGCTGTTCGAGCAGAAGTTTCTTCTTTGTTAAAACAAAAAGATGTAAAAGGAAATTATATCTATGCGAAAGAAAATGGAAAACCATATAACATTTATGAAGATGGGTTGAAAATACACACCTCCTTAAACCTAAACCTACAAAAACATGCAGAGTATGCCGTGAATCATCATTTAAAGAAAAACTTACAACCTGAATTCTTTAAAAACAATAAAAAATTGGATAAAAAACTTTTTTCCAGAAAGGTGAAAAAAAACACACAAGAAAACGTTATTAAACGTTCTATTAAACAAAGTGATCGCTACAAAAAACTTAAGCTAAAAGGGATTCCTAAAGAGGATATTGAATTAGATTTTTCTATTCCATGTAAAATGTCTGTTTTTTCATATAATGGAGATATTGACACGATCATGACTCCATATGATTCGGTGTTATATTACCTCCGTTTTTTACACGCAGGCCTAGTTTCTATAGAGCCTCAAACAGGGTTTATAAAAGCCTGGGTGGGAGGAACAAACTTTTTTCATTTTAAATACGACCATGTAAAACAAGGGAAAAGACAGGTTGGGTCAACCATAAAACCTTTCTTTTATTGTTCTGCCATGCATCATGGGATTATTAAACCTTGTACAAAACTTAGTGGTAAAAAAGTATGTATCGATATTTTTTATCCCGATAAAAATGAAATTATTCCAGGAAGAAAGCCCTGGTGTCCTGCCGGTAAACCTTTAAAAAATGCAACTTTTGGTAGAGGTTTAATGACTTCAAATAACCCCGCAACTGCTGAAATAATGAAACTTTGGGGTGGTTTTGTAGGACCAAAAGACTTTGCAAAGTTTTTAAGCAATTTAAATATTAATGTTCCGTCACATCAAATCGCTCCTTCTATGATTTTGGGGACCATGGACGTTTCTATTATGGATATGGTCGCTGCGCAAGCCGTTTTTGTTAATGAAGGAATGTACTTTAAACCAAAATCTATTTTACGAATAGAAAATAGAAAAGGAAAGGTTATTTACAGTGTTGAAGCGGACGCTAAAGAAGTTTTTGATGCAAACGCAGCTTATGAAACACTTAAACTAATGAAAGGGGTTATTACTTCTGGTACAGGACGTAGTTTAAGGGGTTCTTATTTTGATTGGGGTGGAATTACACAACCAACTGCTGGAAAAACAGGAACAACTCAAAATAACACCGATGGTTGGTTTATGGGGCTAACTCCTGATTTGGTTACTGGGGTTTGGGTTGGAGCTGAAGATAAAAACATTTTCTTTACTTCTATGCGATGGGGTCAAGGAGCAAGAATGGCACTTCCTATTTATGGGTATTACATGCAAAAGGTTTATAAAGATAAAAACATAAACATTTCTCAAAAAGATTTCCCTAAACCTATTAATTATGACCCTAAAAAGTTTGATTGTTCTTTGGAAGACGAGAAAGGAATAGAAGGAAATGATTTTGAAGAAATAAATGATTACGAAGACACTTGGATAAATGAATAAAGTAGTAAGCAATGTAAAAGATGCTCTTTTTGGAGTAAAGAGTAATATGACTATTATGGTTGGTGGTTTTGGTTTATGTGGAATACCTGAAAACGCCATAAAAGAATTGGTTAGTATGAATATTAACGGGTTAACCTGTATTTCAAACAATGCTGGAGTAGATGATTTTGGATTGGGTCTTCTTCTACAAAAAAAACAAATTCGTAAAATGATTAGCTCCTATGTAGGAGAAAACGATGAGTTTGAAAGACAAATGCTTTCTGGTGAGTTAGAAGTCGACTTAATTCCTCAAGGTTCATTAGCTGAAAGGTGTCGTGCTGGTGGGGCTGGAATTCCTGCTTTTTTTACTCCTGCTGGCTATGGAACAGAAGTCGCTGAAGGAAAAGAGATTCGGGTTTTTAATAATAAGCCTCATATTTTAGAGTCTGCTTTAACAGCTGATTTTGCTATCGTTAAAGCGTGGAAAGGAGACACTGAAGGAAATTTAATTTATAAAGATACCGCTAGAAACTTTAATCCAATGATGGCTATGGCTGGAAAAACAACCATTGCTGAGGTAGAAGAGTTAGTTCCTGCAGGCGAATTAGATCCTAATATGATTCATACACCAGGAATTTTTGTACAACGTATTTTTAAAGGGTCTCTTTTTGAAAAAAGAATAGAACAGCGGACTGTTAGAAAGAAAGATTAATTTTCTTTTATTAAAGCTTTATATATTTCTTCTGGATTAATTTCGAGAATACATGCTTGTTTATGTTTTCGACATCGATTTCCTAATTTGGAACAAGGTGGCGAGTTGGGATAACTTACCAATTGAACAGAATGCTCGCTTGCTTTGTATGGAGCCATTCCTAAACTTGGCTTAGTGCACCCCCAAAAAGAAATTATTTGTTTTTTAAAAGCTGAAGCAATATGCATTAACCCTGTGTCGTTGGTTAAAATTAGTTCGCTTTTATTTACTAAAAAAGCCGATTCTTGAAGGGTTAATTTTCCACAAAAATTTATTATTTTATTATTCTTTGAATACAAAATAATTTGTTCTGCTTCTTTTTGTTCTTTTTTTCCTCCTAATAAAACTACGGGTTTATCGTATCGGTTGAGCACCTCTATAATTTGAGGTATAGAAATTTTCTTTTTTGAATATGTTGCACCTATTGCCCAAGCAATAAATGGGGTTTCTAAAATTTTTGATTTACTTATGGTGGTGGATTGTTCTACTTTTGGATTAATAAAAAAATCAAGGCCTTTTTGATCGTTTTTTACGTTTATTTTTTTTATTGTTTGAAAATACCTTTCTACGATATGTTCTCTTTTTAAAAGATCTTTTCCTGTGTTAACCAGTAGCCATTTTTTTATGTTTTTTTTATTAACGGTTAAAGTTTTTTTATAAAGTTTCCTTTTTATAAAAAAAGAGCTTAGATTATTTTGAAGGTCTATTATTAAATCATAGTTTTCTTTTTGTAGTTTTTTTATCGTCTCTTTTTGTTCTTTTTTATCAAAAGCTAAAAGTTTATCTATATAAACATTGTTTTGTAAAACTTCTGTGTAGTTTTTTTTTATTAAATAATGTATTGTTGTTTTCTTTTGTTGTTTTAAACACCTTACCACAGGTGTTGTTAAGACAATGTCTCCTATAGAACTAAACCTTATAATTAAAATTTTCAAGAGTTTTTAAATTTTATCTATTCGTCGTTGATGTCGCCCTCCTTCAAAAGAGGTGTTTAGAAATGTTTTTACTATTTGTTCTGCTTCTTCATAAGAAAGATACCTTGCTGGTAAAGCAAGAATATTGGCATTATTATGTAATCGTGCTAATTCAGCTATTTCTTTGTTCCAACATAAAGCTCCTCTAACTTTTAAATGTTTATTAACAGACATGTTTATCCCGTTTCCTGAACCACAAATAACAATCCCTTTTTTTTCCGTGTTTTCCTCTACAGCTTTTGCTACTTGGTGTCCAAAGTCTGGATAATCAACACTTTGATCACTATAACAACCAAAGTCTTTTACTGTATAATTCATTTCTTTTAATAATGTGCCTAGCTTTTCTTTTAAAGGGTATCCAGCATGATCACATCCTATTGCTATTTCTTTCATTTTTTTGTTTTAACAAAATTACTTTTTTCTCTGTTTTTTTGTAATATTTAAATAAAGATGCTTTTTAATTAAAAATAGTTATTAACATTTGTGTTTTCTTTTTTTTTTAATTCGCTCTTATATAAGGTTTTAAATATAAAAGATATAAACAAGGGTTTTTAATAAATGACTCATAACTATTAATAATAATCTCTTTTTATTGTTAACTATTTGTATATATATATTTATTATTGAATAAAAAAAGTAAAAAGGTTAAATACTTATTATTTTTTACTTCTTGATTATTAACAATGCATTAACAATTTGTTTAAAGAGTATTCGTTTTAAAATTAAGGTTTTAGGATAATAAAAAGATACTTATACACATATTAACAACCTTAATAATAATAATAGTTTCTTTTATAAATTATTTATTTATTATTTATTACTTATGTGAATATAATTTTTTTTAAAGTTTAAATGCACGAAATTTGTTAGATATTGTTTTAAATGAAAAAAATAGATTCTTTATTTTTACAAATAGATGCTTTTATTAAAAAGTATTATAAAAACTTAATGCTAAAAGGTGCATTAATATTTGTTTCTTTTTTTTTATTTGTTTTTTTATTTATAACACTAAGTGAATATTATTTTCACTTTTCTTCCTTTTTTAGATCTATTTTATTTTTTGGTTTTCTTCTTTTAAATATTTCTATTTTGATTTATTATTTTATAAATCCATTATTAAAAATTTTATCTGTTGGTAAAAAAATAAGTAGAAATAAAGCTGCATATATGATAGGGAAATTAATTCCTGGAATAGATGATAAATTATTAAATACATTACAGTTATATAACACACAAAAAGACAATGATCTTGCATTAGAAATAATTTCTGCAAGTATTGAAAAAAGATCCGAAAAACTTCATTTTTTTTCTTTTAAAAAAGCGATAAGTTTTAAAGAAAACGTTAAGTATTTAAAAGTTTTTTTTCCTTTAGTTTTAATCTTTTCTGTTTTATTTTTATTTTTTCCAAGCTGGTTATTAACCGGTAGTGAACGAATATTTAATTATTCTAAAGAATACCTACCTCCTACTCCATTTCAGTTTAATTTACTTAATAAAAATTTAGTTTGTGATGAAGGAGAGGATTATGTTATTCATTTGAAAATTACAGGGAAAGAACTTCCTTCAAAAATATATATTTCCACAGATCGTGGAAAAATTTTAATGCGTAAAACAGGTAAATCTACTTTTTCATATACGATAAAAAAAACAAAAAAAACAAGTTTCTTTTTATTTCAAGCGGATGGATATACTAGTCAAAAATACCATCTAGAGGTTATAGCTAAAGCATATATTACAAATGTAAATGCAGAGTTAAATTATCCGGAATATTTAGAAAAAAAACCAGAAAAAATTAATAATGTTGGAAATTTATTAGTCCCCGAAGGAACAAATATTAAATGGGATTTTTCCTCAAAAAACACCGATTGGGTTGGTGTTTTATTCAATAAAAAAATGAATAAAATAAAAGGAAGTAAAGCGCTTATTGAGAAAAAAATAATAAAAGAATCTTCTATTTCCTGGGTTTTAAACAATAAGTTTAATAGTAAAAAAGATACTTCTACTTTTACCATTTCTGTTATAAAAGACTTATACCCATTAATTAGTGTTAATCAAAAAGCAGATACAATAAAAGAGGGTATTTTTTATTTTAATGGCAAAGTAAGTGATGACTATGGACTTAAATCTTTATTTTTTAATTATACACACATTTCAAAATCAATTTCAAAACAGAAAAGAATAAAAGTTAAACCCGTTTCAGGAACTCAATTATCTTTTGATTTTGCAGTTAACTTTAAAGAGTTAGACTTAAAACTTAATGATAAAATTGAATACTACTTTGTGGTATCGGATAACGATGGCGTGAATGGATCAAAATCCACAAAATCAAATAAACTTGTTTATAAGTTACCTAATTTATCGAGCCTTAATTCTTTACGAGAAAAAGAAAACAAAGAAATAAAGAATAATTTAAATGATTTACTTAAAAAAACGGTAGAATTTAAAAAGAAACTATCCAAGTTAAAGGCAGAAAATTTAAACTCTAAATCCAATTCATGGAAACAGTTAAATAAAGCTTCCGAATTACTACAAGAACAAAAAGAAATTTCAAAACAATTGGAAGATCTTAATAAAGAAATGCAAGAAAGCTTGAAAAATAAAAACCAGCTTTCTGAGCAAGATAAAGAGCTTCTTGAAAAACAAAAACAACTCGAAGAATTGATGGAGAAAATGATGGATAAAGAGTTAGAGAAGATGCTTAAAGAATTAATGGATTTAATGAAAAAAAACGATAAAAAATCCAGTCAAGAAGAATTAGAAAAAATAGAAGAAAACACCGATGAATTAAATAAGCAATTAGATAGAAGTTTAGAGATTTTAAAAAGAATGCAGGTTAATGAAAAAATAGACGATATAGAAAAAGAATTAAAAA